>WLWV01000003.1 GCA_012103395.1 Gammaproteobacteria bacterium | reverse complement strand
GAGAGTTACCTCGTTGTGTTTTGATATTGTTTGGTAACTACATCAAAACGGGTAACTCTCATTAAATCAACCCTCGCTTCGCTCGGATTGATTTAATACGGTGTCAGATTTGGTCTAAACTTCTACAGCTGATCTGCTTCTAGGCTTCGTTACCCTCTGGCTCAGTCTCTAAAGGGCGATCAACCAATTGAACATATGCCATAGGCGCGTTGTCCCCATCCCTGAAGCCGCATTTAAGGATTCTGAGATAGCCTCCCGGTCGAGCCTTATAGTGGGGGCCGAGATCATCAAACAGCTTACCAACCATCTCACGATCTCGAAGTTTAGCAAACGCTATTCTGCGATTAGCTACACTTGAGTTCTTGGCTAGTGTAATTAGCGGCTCAGCAACCTTTCTAAGCTCCTTCGCCTTAGGTAACGTTGTCTTGATTTGCTCATGTCTAAGCAGAGAATTAGCCATATTGCTAAACATCGCTTTTCGGTGAGAAGAAGTTCGATTTAAACTTCGTCCAGCTATCTTATGACGCATTGCTATAACCCATTCCAATGTTGCTACCTTCTTCTTCTTTAACAATCGAAGCAGGCGGCCAGTTCTCTAATTTGACACCCAACACCAAATTTCGTTGGGCGAGCACATCTTTTATTTCTGTTAGCGACTTTTTACCCAAATTTGGCGTTTTTAGCAACTCAGTTTCTGTATGCTGAACCAAATCACCAATATAGTATATATTTTCGGCTTTCAAACAATTAGCTGATCTCACAGTCAATTCGAGATCGTCTACAGGTCTCAGCAATGTAGGATCGACTTCTGGCTCATCTTCTATCTTGCTTTGAACCATAGATTCTTCGAGATTAACGAAAACCGAAATTTGATCATGCAAGATCGTTGCCGCTCTTCTCACCGCTGTTTCAGGATCAATTGAACCATTCGACTCAATTTCAAGTACCAATCGATCCAAATCCGTTCTTTGTTCAACCCTAGCGTCTTCCACCGAGTACGATATCTTACTAATTGGACTAAATGAAGCATCTAATTGAATCACACCAATCGAGCGGGTCTCTTCGTTGCCTAACATGCGACTTTCCGCTGTTTCGTACCCCCTTCCTCGTTTCACAACAAGCTCCATGTCTAACTCACTGTCTTTGGAGAGTGTTGCGATATGGTGGTCTAGATTTACTATTTCAACATCATCATTCAACTCAATATCATTAGCAGTAACACGACCCGGACCTCTTTTCTTCAAAGTCAGAGTTGCCTCATTTCGATCGTGCATTACTACGGCCAAGGATTTAAGGTTCATCAATATGTCTATAACATCCTCCTGCACACCTTCTAGCGCGGAGTATTCGTGTAATACACCTTCAATTCGCACTTCGGTAACAGCGCAACCGGGCATTGATGAAAGCAGTATACGTCTTAGGGCATTGCCTAATGTATAGCCAAAACCTCGTTCAAGAGGTTCAATTGTAATACGGGAAAGCTGTTCATCGATGGTTTTTGCTTCCACTAACCGTGGGCGCAAAAACTCGACTGTTGGGTCCTGCATCTGTACTCCTCGCAATTGAGACGAAATTAATATCAAAAAATCGAAACAGTCTTTCTTTACTTGGAGTAAAGAGCAACAACAAGCGCTTCGTTGATATCAGGTGGCAAGTCGGCTCGTTCGGGCACAGATTTAAACGTGCCTTTTACCTCTTTCACATCGACATCAACCCAAGGAACAAATCTAATTTGCTCCGCAATTTCCAACGCCGAGGTAATCCTTAGTTGCTTTTTGCACTTATCGGAAATCTGAATTTCATCTCCGGGCATAACCTGGTAAGAGGCTACGTTGACCTTTCGTCCATTGACCAAAACTGATTTATGGCTGACTAACTGTCTAGCTTCTGCTCGGGTAACACCAAAGCCTAACCGATATACAACATTATCCAAGCGACTTTCAAGCAACTGTAATAAATTTAGGCCAGTGGAGCCTGAGATCCTCGCAGCCTCCTTATAGTAATTACGAAACTGTTTCTCCAAAATGCCGTAAATCCTCCTGAGTTTCTGTTTTTCACGCAGCTGCGTTCCGTACACAGTAGTTCGGGGGCGTCGACCTCCAGGTTTTACACCTGGAGGCCGATCAAATTTGCATTTTGAATCGATACTACGAACAGGGCTTTTTAAAAATAGATCCGTTCCTTCACGCCTAGCCAACTTACAGGTTGGTCCAATATATCTTGCCATTAGCAGTTACCTTATTTAAACAGTAGACTAAACGCGACGACGCTTGGGCGGTCGGCAGCCATTGTGTGGGATTGGGGTGATATCGGAAATCGCATGTATTTCAAACCCCAGTGCATTTAGTGAGCGAACGGCCGACTCTCGTCCTGGACCGGGACCCTTAATTTTAACTTCAAGTTGCTTAACACCCATCTCCTGAGCCTTTTTACCACATACCTCCGCAGCCATTTGAGCGGCAAAGGGGGTACTTTTTCTAGAACCCTTGAATCCAGAGTTCCCTGCTGACGCCCAGCATAATGTATCACCGTGACGATCAGAAATTGTGATAATCGTATTATTGAAGGTCGCATGGACATGAGCGACACCCTCACTAACGTTTTTTCTAACTTTCGTCTTCGTCTTATTTTTTGCGCTAACCTTAGCCATTATAAGTCTCTATTACTATTTCTTAACTGCACGGGTCGGACCTTTACGGGTACGCGCATTAGTTTTGGTACGTTGGCCATTGACGGGTAGCCCTCTACGATGGCGTAGCCCTCGGTAGCAGCCAAGGTCCATAAGTCGCTTAATATTCATCGATATTTCACGTCTCAAGTCACCCTCAACTTCATACCTTGAAACCTCTGTCCGAAGCTTTTCAGCGTCTTCCTCACTCAGGCTATGAACTTTGGTTGTTGGATCGATACCCGCAGCATCACAGATATTCTGCGCAGTTTTACGTCCAATACCATAAATTGATGTCAAACCAATCTCAATATGCTTATGGTTCGGCAGATTAATTCCAGAAATACGTGCCACGTTTTATACTCTTGGTAAGTTTATTTTAATATCGATGGTGTCTCGAAGGGCGCCGGATTCTAACAAACTTAGCCTGCTCCTTCAATCGCATAATCATACTATTCGGAATTTATCCCTGACGCTGCTTGTGCCGTGGATCAGTACAAATAACTCGAACAGTCCTATTTCTTCGAATAACTTTGCAGTTTCTGCAAATCTTTTTAACTGACGCTCTAACTTTCACTGTAATTCTCCTAAATCAAAATTGCCATTTCACCGGAACACTACCTAATCCCCTGAGGGCCGGTAAGCGACGACTTCTTCAAAATACTCTCATACTGCCTTGACATGAGGTGGGACTGCACCTGAGATATTAGATCCATAGTTACCACCACAATAATCAGCAACGAGGTCCCACCGAAGTAAAACGGTACGCTCCACTTCACAATCAAAAACTCTGGGATCAGGCAAACAAATGTAATGTAAGCAGCACCAACAAGCGTTAACTTGGAAACCACGCTATCGATGTACTTAGCACTTTGAACACCGGGGCGAATACCGGGAATAAACGCACCGGATTTTTTCAAATTATCAGCAATTTCGCTTGGATTGAAGACCATCGCTGTATAAAAGAAACAGAAGAACACAATCATTCCCCCATAAGCCAGCGTATAAACTGGTTCTCCTGGCTGTAGTTTAGTGGCTAAATCCCCTAGCCAGTTCATACCCTCAGCCTGACCAAACCAGCTACCGATACTCGCTGGAAACAGTATTAAGCTTGATGCAAAAATGGGGGGGATAACCCCTGCCATATTTAGTTTCAAAGGTAAATGACTACTTTGTCCTGCCAACATCTTTCGTCCTTGCTGACGCTTGGCATAATTAACTGTAATCCGCCTTTGGCCTCGTTCGACGAAAACCACAAAATAGGTAACCGCTATAGCACCAACAAACAGAGTTAAGACCCCCAAGGAAGAGAACGCACCAGTCCGCGCTAACTCTAATGTACCCGCGACCGCTGAAGGCAAGCCAGCAACAATAGATCCAAAAATGATGAGAGATATTCCATTACCAACTCCTCGCTCTGTTATTTGTTCACCCAACCAAACTAAAAACATCGTTCCGGCTACCAATGTCGCAGCTGTAACAATCTTAAATCCGATTCCAGGTATCAAAATAATCGGGTTTCCAGCGACTTGCTGGCTTTCGATCGCAACGGAAATCCCAACGCCTTGGAAAATGGCGAGGACAACTGTGAAGTATCTGGTATATTGAGTAATCTTACGTCTACCGGACTCCCCTTCCTTTTTGAGCTGCTCTAGCTTCGGCACTACCGATGTCATCATCTGCATGATGATTGACGCAGAAATATACGGCATCACTCCAAGCGCAAATATCGAAAGCCGACTCAGTGCGCCTCCGGAAAACATATTGAAGACATCAACAATAGATCCCTTAGTTTGATCAAACAAAGCAGCAACTGCTGCTGGATCAACACCTGGTACGGGAATATGAGTCCCTAGTCGAAAAACTATGAGCGCTCCGAGAACAAAAAGAATCCGCTGCTTAATCTCAGACAGATTGCCTAGCATTCCTGGAGATTGGAATCCTGGTTTAGCCACTAGTCTTCTACCTTTCCGCCGGCGCTCTCGATAGCTTTTCGAGCACCTTTAGTCGCCGTAAGTCCTCTTACTGTTATTGATCGATCAATCTCGCCTGACAGTATTACCTTAGCCCGATCAATATGTAATTCAATGACACCCGCACTTTGTAATGCTTTAAGATCTGCAACGTCGCCATCAATTTTGTTAAGCTCATTTAGACGAATTTCGGAAGTATGCTTATTAGTCATAGATCGAAACCCTCGTTTCGGCAAACGCCTTTGCAATGGCATTTGGCCACCTTCGAAACCTACCTTACGGTAGCCACCTGATCTCGACTTTTGCCCTTTAGTTCCCCGCCCAGCAGTTTTACCAAGACCAGAACCGGAGCCACGCCCAGCTCTCTTAGCTACTTTCTTAGACCCATCGGCCGGCTTAATCGTGTTCAGTCGCATTTCTATATCTCTAATGTAATTCTATTCAGCGTCAATAGTAATTAGTGTACTAGCACTAAATCTCTACGCACTTCAGCATGTAGCTGATTCTATTTATCATTCCACGGTTTTCTGGAGTATCTATAACTTCAACAGTGTGATGCATACGTCGAAGCCCTAGTCCCCTCGCACAAGCTTGGTGCTTTTTCAAGCGGCCATTCATGCTTTTCACCAAGGTTACTTGCAGTTTTTTACTTTCAGCCATTGCCCAACTCTCAATTTTTTCTAAAATACTATGTAACGCAGAACAAGGTATTAACGCAGTTCTTTAACATCTTTACCACGTTTCGCAGCTACATAACTAGCGCTCTTCATACCTTTCAGGGCGGCTATAGTCGCTCGTGTAACGTTCACAGGGTTCGTAGTTCCAATAATCTTAGCTAGAACATTTTGCAAGCCTAATACTTCAAATACTGCCCTCATGGTTCCTCCAGCAATAACCCCAGTACCCTCGGTTGCCGGTCTTAGAACAACTCGAGCCGAACCGTGTTTGCCTATCATCGGATATTGGAGGGTGGATCCTCTCATCTGTACTTTGAACATATTGCGTCGAGCATCTTCCATTGCTTTTTGGACAGCAATAGGAACTTCTCGTGCTTTTCCTCTACCCATCCCTACTCTGCCTTCCCCGTCGCCTACAACTGTAAGTGCGGAAAAGCCGAATATCCTACCTCCTTTCACCACCTTCGAAACTCGTCTTACGTTTATCAACTGCTCTTGATAATTGTCTTTGCGAGCATTATCGCGTTCTCTTGCTTTAGCCATGATAGTAATATGGTATTAAAATTTCAAACCGTGCTCACGAGCAGAGTCAGCAAACGCCTTTACTCTACCGTGGTATCGGAATCCCGATCGATCAAACGCAACCTTGTCGATACCTGCATCTTTTGCTTTCTCAGCCAATAATTTCCCAACAGCAATTGCTGCGTCACAGTTTCCGCCGGTTTTCAGTTGTTGACGAACATCTGATTCCAGAGTAGACGCCGAAGCAAGAACAGTCTGTCCCGATTGGTCGAAAATTTGTGCGTAAAAGTGTTGGGAAGTACGATGAACTGACAGTCGTATCGCTTCCAACTTTGCTATTTTACTTCTGGACTTTTTGGCTCTTCTGAGTCTTGCCCGATTTTTATCGCTCATAATAATTACAGTGTTTGCTATTTACTTTTTCTTCGCTTGCTTACGAACAACGTGTTCGTCAGCATATCGAATCCCTTTGCCTTTGTATGGCTCCGGTGGTCGGTATGCTCGAATCTCAGCGGCTACTTGACCGAGCACCTGCTTATCAGTACCACGCAGCACTATCTGAGTTTGGGTCGGGGTTTCTGCTGTTATTCCATCTGGTAGGGTATATACAACGGGATGCGAAAAACCAAGACTCAGATTAATTTTACTACCTTGCACTTGAGCCCTGTAACCAACACCGACAATATTTAGTTTACGTTCAAAACCTTGAGAAACACCAATAATCAAATTATTAACCATAGCCCGAGTCGTACCTGACATAGCAACCAAATTCTTGGCATTTATTCTGCTACTGCCTGTGCCAACTTCCACATTTAGCACCCCATCATTTTGAACCAAACGAATATCCTGAGTAATACTAAAACTCAGCTCACCTTTTGGCCCCTTAGCTCGAATTGTTCCATCTTCGATTAGTACATCCACACCCGAAGGGATGGTAATCGGCGCTTTTGCGATACGTGACATTATTTTACTCTTATTAAGCTATTCGTTTTTTGATTCAGAAAACGGTGCAAAGAACTTCGCCGCCCACTCCCAACTGACGTGCGGCCCTATCAGTCATAACACCTTGAGATGTAGAAACCAATGCAACACCAAGTCCATCTCTCACGGTGGGTAACTCGTCACAGCTACTGTACACACGACAACTGGGCAAACTAACCCGCTGTATTTCTTCTATAACAGCCTCGCCCTGAAAATATTTCAAATCTACTGAAATACTCTTCAACGCACCTTCACCGGAAACTGAAAAACCCTTGATATAACCTTCATCCAGAAGTACCTTGGCGATAGCCGCTTTACTATTAGATGCAGGCATTGATACACTGGATTTTTGTGCTCGAAGGCCGTTACGGATTCGGGTCAACATATCCGCTATTGGATCAGACATACTCATACTATATTCTCCTCACTCTCTACCAGCTAGACTTAACAACACCGGGAGCTTCGCCCCGCATGATTACTTCTCTCAACTTATTTCGACATAGTCCAAATTTTCGATAGTAACCATGTGGTCGGCCTGTCAACGCGCACCGATTGCGCTGACGTGCTTTACTGGAATCCCTTGGCAATTTCTGGAGGGCAATCATTGCTTCCCATTGATCGTCACCTGATGTTTCCAAATTGGAAATAACACTAATTAGATGCTCACGTTTACTGGCGTGCTTGCTAACTAGCTTTGTGCGTTTTGCTTCACGCGCTATCATGGATTTTTTAGCCATTCTTTAGCTCTTCATAGGAAAGTTAAACGCTCTTAATAGAGCTCTTGCTTCATCGTCGTTGTTAGTTGAGGTGGTAATACAAATATCCATACCTCGCAAGGCATCAACATTATCGTAGTCTATCTCAGGAAATACGATTTGTTCCTTTAGACCAAATGCGTAGTTACCCCGTCCATCAAAAGACTTACTTGAAAGTCCACGAAAATCGCGTATACGAGGAACCGCAACTGAAATAAGGCGATCCAGAAATTCATACATTCGCTCCTTTCTCAAGGTGACTTTCGCACCAATAGGCCATCCCTCGCGAATTTTAAACGCTGCCTCGGACTTTTTTGCCTTAGTTACAACAGGTTTTTGACCGGTAATTTTTTCGAGATCCGCTGTTGCATTTTGCAGTACATTTTTATTCGCAACAGCTTCGCCAAGCCCCATATTAAGCGTGATTTTCGTAATCCGAGGAATTTGCATGGCACTTCCAAAGCCAAATTCTTCATGGAGTTTTGGCGCAACCTCTGATTTATACAGCTCTTGTAATCTAGACATTCTAATAACTATTATTTTGCAGGTTATGATGCTGCGGTTTACGCGAGATCAATGACTTCGCCGTTGGACTTGAAATACCGCACCTTACGCCCATCCTCCAATGTTTTATAACCAACCCGCTCTCCTTTGCTGCTAGCAGGGTTGTACAACGCCAAATTGGAAATATGTATAGGAGCTTCCTTCTCCAAAATCCCTCCAGTTTCCCCAGTATTTGGATTACCTTTAGTGTGTTTCTTGACGATATTAACGTTATCGACGAGCGCCTTGCTATCACCAATCGTACTCAAGACATTGCCGCGCTTACCCTTATCGCGTCCAGCAAGCACTACAACATCATCACCTTTCTTGATTCTTTGCATCGTTATTACTCTAAATATAAAGTGCAGTAATGTTCTGTTTACAGAACCTCTGGCGCCAATGAAATAATGCGCATAAACTTTTCTGAGCGCAATTCCCGTGTAACTGGCCCAAAAATACGTGTACCTATAGGTTGATGATTCGCATTCAGTAACACCGCTGAATTTTGATCAAACCTAATCAATGAACCGTCGGGACGACGAACCCCACTTCTTGTCCTTACGATAACGGCATCGTAAACATCGCCCTTTTTGACGCGACTGTTGGGCAAAGCTTCCTTAATAGTGATTTTGACAATGTCACCAATTCCTGCGTATCGGCGTTTTGATCCGCCGAGCACCTTGATACACATTACCTTTTTTGCGCCACTGTTATCAGCAACGGACATCATCGATTGCATTTGAATCATTGTAAACTCCCAATCTTACGGCTAAACCGCTTTTGTCAATACTTCAACCAATCGCCAGCTTTTAGACTTAGACAATGGTCTACATGCTTCAATACGAACAGTATCTCCAACCCGGCATACGTTTTCTTCATCGTGCGCATGTAGTTTGGTTGAACGACGAATGTATTTCTTGTATATCGGATGCTTAATCTTACGTTCCACGAGAACTGTAATGGTCTTATCCATTGAAGAGCTTGTTACGCTGCCTTCTACCAAACGCCCACTTTTCGCACCTTCGGAGTTTTCCACGGCTGTTGTCTCTGTAGTCATTACTTATTACTCGCTATCTCTGTCAGAATCGTCTTAATCCTAGCAATGTCTTTTCGTACGACATTAAAACGAGCTGGATTGGCTAACTGACCAGCTCCTCGCTGCATCCGAAGATTAAACTGCTCTTTGCGAAGACCTAATAGTTCCTCGTTAAGCTCTTCAACGCTTTTTACTCTCAATTCAGAAACTTTCATCTTAGCCTACCTGACGTCTCACAAAAGTTGTTTGTAGTGGCAACTTGGCACCAGCCAAACGAAAAGCTTCGCGGGCGAGCTCTTCAGGAACCCCTTCGATTTCGTAAAGCACAGTACCTGGCTGCACTAGCGCAACCCAAAACTCCGGATTACCTTTACCTTTACCCATTCGAACCTCTAGGGGTTTTTTCGAAACCGGCTTATCTGGAAATATACGAATCCATATCCGCCCACCCCGTTTTACGTGACGAGTTATCGCACGGCGGGCGGCCTCGATCTGCCTAGCGGTTAACCGCCCCCTAGTGGTGCACTGCAGTCCGAATTCACCAAAGCTCACTCGACTTCCACGATTCGCCAAGCCTCTGTTGCGACCTTTGTGTTGCTTACGAAATTTTGTTCTTTTAGGATGAAGCATTTTCCATTAACCCCGAACTAAACCAGTTCTTTCTTTTGGTCTGCGCCTTCGGGCACAGCCGTAACTTGTTCGAAAACCTCGCCTTTAAAGATCCAGACCTTAACGCCGATAATCCCGTAGGTGGTATGAGCTTCGTGAACCCCATAATCTATGTCAGCACGAAGCGTATGCAGCGGAACGCGCCCTTCCCGATACCATTCTGTTCTTGCAATTTCAGCACCGTTCAGACGTCCGGCAAGCATCACCTTCACTCCTTCAGCACCAAGCCGCATCGAGTTCTGCACCGCCCGCTTCATCGCGCGACGAAACATTATGCGCTTTTCGAGTTGCTGACATATATTCTCTGCAACCAATTTGGCATCAAGCTCTGGCTTTCTAATCTCTTCCACGGCAACCTGAACGGGGGCACCGTTTATCTTAGTAAGCTTCTGTCGTAGACGCTCGATATCTTCACCTTTCTTTCCAATAACAATACCAGGACGAGCGGTAAAAATGGTTACATTGAGATTTTGAGCTGGACGATCAATAGCAATCTTGCTAACCGCGGCATTCCCTAGATGTTTAGCCAAAAACTGACGTATCTTTAGATCGTTCGCTAGCGTCGCGGCATAATTACCACTGTTTGCGTACCACTTGGCACTCCAGTCTTTAACAATACCTAATCGGATACCGTTAGGATGTACTTTCTGACCCATTTAATATTCTCCGCTCACTATTTTTTCTGCGAAATTCTTGGTTCGTCGCTGACACTCAGAGTAATGTGGCAGGTACGTTTAAGAATTCTTGTACCACGCCCTTTTGCTCTCGCGCGAAACCGTTTTAGAGTAGGTGCTTCATCCACCATAACTTGATTAATCCAAAGATCATCAATATCCGCACCTTCATTGTGCTCGGCATTAGCAATTGCAGAATCCAGAACCTTTTTCATTGGCAAAGATCCCTTTTTTGTACTGAACTCCAAAATTTCCAAAGCCCGTTCGACTGGAAGAGACCTCACTTGATCCGCAACCAAACGGCATTTTTGCGGTGAAAGGCGAATGTATTTCGCTATCGATTTAGCTTGCATAATTATTTAGCCTTCTTTGAAGCAACGTGGCCGCGATAAGTACGAGTAGGTGCAAATTCGCCCAGTTTATGTCCGACCATATTCTCACTAATGAGAATAGGCATGTGCTGTCTTCCGTTATGAACAGCAATAGTAATACCCACGAATTCGGGCATAACCATCGATCTTCTAGACCAGGTCTTAATTGGCTTACGGGAACTCTCTTCTTTGGCCTTGATAACTTTTGACCACAGATGGTGGTCAACGAAAGGGCCTTTTTTTATTGAACGTGGCATTGCTATTTCTTCCGCCTGCGTATAATCATTGATGAAGTACGTTTGTTTGAACGTGTGCGATAACCTTTGGTGGGTACACCCCAAGGAGACACTGGGTCTCGACCGCCCGAAGTACGACCCTCACCACCACCGTGCGGGTGATCTACAGGGTTCATAGCCACCCCCCGAACAGTAGGCCTTATCCCTCTCCAACGCTTAGCTCCCGCCTTACCCAACTTTCTTAGACTATGTTCTGAGTTCCCTACTTGACCTATCGTCGCTCGACAATCGAGGTGAACCTTACGCATTTCTCCCGATCTAAGTCTTAGTTGCGCGTACGATCCCTCTTTACCAATGAATTGCACGGAAGCACCTGCCGACCGTGCGATTTGGGCGCCTTTCCCAGGTTTTAATTCTACGCAATGAACCACTGTACCAATCGGGAGGTTGCGCAAGGGCATACAGTTTCCCAAATTATATCCAGAACCAACCCCCGACATAACTTTATCTCCAGCGGTGATTCCGCGAGGAGCGATCATGTATCTATGCTCACCATCACTATAGACAAGCAGTGCAATATGGGCGCTACGATTTGGATCATATTCAATGTGCTTGACCACCGCACCAATTCCATCCTTGTCTCGCTTGAAGTCGACAAGACGGTAATGCCGCTTGTGCCCGCCCCCCCTGTGACGAACAGTAATATGACCTTCATTATTACGGCCGCTTATCGCTTTCTTCGCCTCCAAAAGGGGACCATGAGGCTTTCCTTTATGCAGATCAGGGGTCACCACCTTGACCATGCCCCGACGACCCGGAGTAGTCGGTTTTTGTTTCTCTAATGCCATAGTTAGTTACTCAATACTGATTTTTCGGCAAATGTTTTACTTACGCTCCAGCCATTCCAAGAAAATCGATGTCATGACCCTCCTGCAAGCTAACGTAAGCCTTCTTCCAATTACTTCTTCTTCCCTGGACTTTCCCAAATCGTTTTTCTTTCCCTTTTACGTTAGAAACTTGCACAGCCTTAACTTTGACTTCAAAGAGCTTTTCAACAGCTGCGCCAATCTCTGTTTTCGTTGCATCAGGGACAACCTGAAACACAATTTGCCCATGCTTATCAGCCACCGTGGTGGTCTTTTCCGAAATCACCGGTTTCAAAATAATTTGATAAAGCCGTTCTTCGTTCATTGTAATGCCTCGTCAATTTTTTTTGCCGCATCCGCCGTCATGATCACTTTCTCATGGCTAATCAAATTGACAGGATTTATCTCACTACTACTACAAACAGAGACATATTTTAAGTTTCTCGCTGACAACTCCACGTTGTGTTCAGAACCCGCAAGAACCAAAAGAGCTTCAGGCGCACCTAGGGCACTTAAACGCCCGACCAAAGCTTTAGTTTTTGGATCTTCCAGACCAAAACTATCCACCACAATAAGTCGTTCTTGGCGGCAGAGCTCGGAAAGAATTGAGCGAATAGCGGCTCGATACATCTTCTTATTTACTTTCTGCTCAAAGCTTTGAGCAGATGCAGCAAATGTTCGACCACCACCTCGGAAAATCGGACTGCGTATTGTACCAGCTCTCGCACGTCCTGTACCCTTTTGTCTCCAAGGTTTTGCTCCTCCACCGCTAACAGCAGCACGGTTTTTTTGTGCTCGGGTGCCAGACCGACCACCGGCCTGATACGCAACAACCACTTGATGAATCAAGGCTTCGTTAAAGTCGGCACCAAAATTGATATCCGAAACATCAACATCACTTGCGTCTACACCAGAAACGCTATTTATTTTAAGTTGAATACTCATCGTTCTGCGTTTTAGCTATGCTATTGAGAGTCACTATTTTTTCGACCCACTTTCACTGAAGACCTGATAACTACGTCAGAACCTTTAGATCCCGGAATCGAACCTTCAACAAGAATAAGGTTTCTATCGCTATCAACTCTGATAACTTCCAAATTCTGCTGTACTCGTTGAGCCGCACCCATATGTCCAGCCATCTTTTTACCCTTAAACACTCGACCCGGGTCTTGGGCGTTACCGATCGAACCCGGCAGACGGTGAGCCTTGGAGTTACCATGACTTGCCCTACCGCCGCGAAAACCATGTCTCTTCATAGCTCCGGCAAAACCTTTACCAATAGATTGACCCGTCACGTCCACTTTTTGACCCTCAACAAATAGGGAAACTGTCAACTCTGATCCGGCAGCATGCTCAACCGGCTCGGAAAGCCTCAGTTCCCAAACACCTCTGCCCGGCTCAACACCCGCCTTTGCAAAATGCCCTTTCATTGCACCGGTAACACGACTTGCACGACGTTCACCTACGGTAACTTGCAACGCATTATAACCATCGTTCTCCACCGTTCTTACTTGGGTAACACGATTAGGAGAAACCTCAATCACTGTAACCGGCCGAGAGCTGCCTGTTTCAGTGAAGACTCGGGTCATACCTATTTTCTTTCCAACTAGTCCCAGCGACATTTTTAGTAACCTATTTTAGCTTTTATATTTGTTCGTATTTTTGATACTCAATTGAGCTTGATCTCAACATCCACACCAGCAGAGAGATCAAGTTTCATAAGCGCATCAACTGTTTTGTCGGTTGGCTCAATAATATCGAGAATGCGCTTGTGAGTTCGAATTTCAAATTGATCTCTGGCTTTCTTATTTACATGCGGAGAACGCAGCAAAGTATATTTCTCGATTTTTGTGGGCAATGGAATTGGCCCCATGACCAAAGCACCCGTTCGACGCGCCGTTTCCACAATCTCCAATGCAGACCGATCAATCATCTTGTGATCAAACGCCTTCAGGCTGATTCGGATTTTTTGATTTTCAACCATTACTCTATTTCTCTCGTGGCTTTGATTTATATAACTATGTTATGTTGAAATAGCGTCGCTTATTCAATAATTTTGGCAACCACACCGGCACCAACTGTTCGACCACCTTCGCGAATTGCAAAACGCAAACCTTCTTCCATCGCGATCGGAGCTATCAACTCCACTGTCATCTGAACATTATCACCCGGCATAACCATCTCAACACCTTCCACCAATTCACACGCTCCCGTTACATCCGTGGTGCGAAAATAGAACTGCGGGCGATAGCCATTGAAAAATGGAGTGTGGCGTCCACCCTCGTCCTTCGACAGAATATACACCTCTGCTTCAAATTTGGTGTGCGGCGTAATTGAACCCGGCTTACCTAATACCTGACCCCGCTCAACCTCTTCTCGTTTCGTTCCACGAAGAAGAATTCCCACGTTATCACCCGCCTCACCCTGATCCAACAACTTACGGAACATCTCTACTCCTGTGCAAGTCGTGTTCTTCGTGTCGTGAATCCCTATGATCGAAATCTCTTCGCCAACCTTGATCACACCGCGCTCTATACGACCGGTAACCACTGTTCCACGTCCTGAAATTGAAAACACATCCTCTACCGGCATCAAAAAAGCGCCATCTACCGCACGATCTGGCATCGGGATATATTCATCAAGCGCTTCCGCAAGCTTCAATATTGCTGGCTCCCCTATATCACTTGTATCGCCTTCCAGCGCTTTCAGTGCACTGCCTGCTATAATCGGAGTGTCATCACCAGGAAATTCATAAGCATCAAGCAGCTCTCGAATCTCCATTTCAACCAACTCCATCAACTCTTCATCATCCACCATGTCCGCTTTGTTGAGGAACACAACAATGTAAGGTACACCCACCTGGCGAGCCAGCAGGATGTGCTCTCGCGTTTGAGGCATTGGACCATCTGCTGCAGAACACACCAAAATCGCTCCATCCATCTGGGCCGCTCCGGTAATCATGTTCTTTACATAGTCAGCGTGACCTGGGCAATCTACGTGCGCATAGTGTCGGGCTTCTGTTTCGTATTCAACGTGGGCCGTCGAAATCGTTATACCTCTCTCTCGCTCCTCTGGAGCATTATCAATTTGGTCAAACGCCTGAGCTTCACCACCAAATTTGCTCGACAACACTCTTGTCATCGCCGCCGTCAGCGTCGTTTTACCATGATCTACGTGACCAATCGTGCCGACATTCACATGCGGCTTCGTTCTTTCAAATTTCTCTTTCGCCATTATTGTAATTTCCGAAAACCTAATCTAACAATCCAAACAGCCCTAGCCGTTCACAACCACTTCGGCAACATTCTTTGGAACAGGAGAATACTGCTTGAATTCCATCGTATAGTTTGCCCTGCCTTGAGTCGCAGATCGCAGGGAAGTCGAGTAACCAAACATTTCCGACAGAGGCACCTCAGCGCGAATAATCTTGCCACCGCCAGAATCCTCCATTTCTTGAATCATCCCTCTTCGGGAGCTCAAGTCGCCATTAACCCCCCCCATATACTCTTCAGGAGTGACCACTTCTACTGCCATCATGGGTTCTAAAAGCTGAGGACCCGCTGCTCTCGCACCCTCTCTGAAAGCCATACTACCCGCCGCCTTAAAAGCATGTTCGGACGAATCCACATCATGATATGAACCAAAAAACAATGTTGCCTTGACATCAATCATCGGATACCCAGCAACCACCCCAGACTGCATCGCGTCCTGAATGCCTTTATCCACAGAGGGAATATACTCCCTCGGAATTACACCACCTTTAATTTCATCAACGAACTTATAACCGGCCCCCAGCTCTTGAGGCTCCAATCGCAAATGGACGTGCGCAAATTGACCACGACCACCGGTTTGCTTAGCATGTTTGTGTTCTTGCTCAACAATCTCGCTGATCGTTTCCCGATAAGCAACTTGGGGCTTACCAACGTTAGCATCAACACTAAACTCTCGCCTTAGCCGATCAATGATAATTTCCAGATGCAGCTCACCCATACCTGAAATAATCGTCTGCCCTGATTCCTCATCCGAGCGAACTCGAAAAGACGGATCTTCTTGGGCCAGTTTGCCCAACGCCACTCCCAACTTTTCCTGATCCACCTTGGTTCTAGGCTCCACAGCTTGAGATATCACTGGTTCAGGGAACTCCATTCGCTCCAAAACAACTTCAGCATCAACGGCACACAACGTGTCTCCAGTGGTTAGGGTTTTCAAGCCAACAGCAGCAGCAATATCCCCAGCACGAACCTGCTTGATATCCTCCCGATCATTAGCATGCATTTGAAGGATGCGACCAATACGCTCCTTTTTCCCTTTTACGGAATTGAGTACGGCATCTCCGGCATTCATGACCCCGGAGTAAACCCGGAAAAATACCAGCTGACCGAAAAATGGATCAGACATTATCTTGAACGCCAACGCAGCAAAAGGCTCTTCATCAGCAGAGTTTCGCACAATCTCCCGACTACCATCACATGACAAACCGGTAATCGCTTTAACATCCAAAGGACTAGGCATAAAGTCCACAACACCGTCTAACATCGCCTGCACTCCCTTGTTTTTAAAGGCAGAACCGCAAAAAACAGGAATTAGCTCATTCCTTAGAGCACGAACTCGAACACCTTCCACAATCTCCTTCTCAGAAAGCTCTCCGCCTTCGATATACTTATCCATCAAAAACTCATTAGCTTCCGCCGCAGCTTCCATCAAATTCTCTCGATGGGCATTAGCCAGCTCAAACAATTCATCGGGAACCTCCTTTTCAACAAAGGCAACACCCATATTCTCTTCTTCCCAATACAAAGCTTTCATCTTCACAAGATCCACCACACCCTCGAAGCACTCTTCTTCGCCAATGTTGATTTGCATTGGAATTGGGTTTGCTCCTAAACGAGATCCTATTTGTTCAACAACACGAAAAAAATCAGCACCTACACGATCCATCTTATTGATAAACGCTATTCTTGGAACGTCATACTTATCCGCCTGTCTCCAAACCGTCTCGGACTGCGGTTCCACACCACCGACCGCACAAAAAACAGCAACCGCACCGTCAAGCACCCTCAACGACCTTTCTACTTCAATAGTAAAATCAACGTGCCCTGGGGTATCAATGATGTTAATACGGTGCTCTGGATACTGTTTGGCCATACCACTCCAAAAACAAGTAGTAGCGGCAGAAGTAATAGTAATGCCTCTTTCCTGTTCTTGCTCCATCCAATCCATTACGGCATTACCGTCGTGGACCTCGCCTATCTTGTGCGAGAGGCCAGTATAAAATAGCACTCGCTCAGTCGTAGTCGTCTTTCCAGCATCAATATGGGCCATTATGCCAATATTTCTATACCGATTAAGAGGAGTTTTCCTGATCACGTGACTATCTAATAGGTGTGTCTGTTAGCAATACAAAAATCTAGAATCTGTAATGCGAAAAAGCCTTATTTGCTTCGGCCATCTTATGCGTGTCTTCGCGTTTTTTAACCGCACTTCCTCGTTCTTCTGAAGCATCCATAAACTCTCCCGCAAGCCTTGCTGTCATTGACTTCTCGTTTCGTTTACGAGCAGCATCAACCAACCAACGCATCGCCAAAGCCATCTGCCTATTCGGCCTAACTTCCACGGGAACCTGATAAGTGGCCCCACCCACTCGCCGACTTTTGACCTCAACACCCGGGCTAACTTTTTCCAATGCGTCGTTAAAAACACCGATAGCGTCTTCCTTTCCACGCTCTTTGATCATATCTAAGGCTCCATACATAATCTTCTCTGCGACAGATTTCTTTCCATCGAGCATCATTATATTGATGAACTTAGCGACTGTTTGATCCGTAAACTTTGGATCAGGCAGTATTTCTCTTTTCGGTACTTCTCTTCTTCTAGGCATCTCTTTTTTCTCGACAACCTTTCGGCTTGTTGTAAAAATGCAAGGCGAAAAATATCGCCCTTACCTTATATAAGGTTATTAGTTAGCTTCTGTTACCGCTCCTTACAAGCGCACTTAAGGCCAATCTTAAGCCACCCAATCCAAGAACAACCTAAAGAGTCAGAACTTGAAGACAGGGTCAACCCATAATAATAAGCAAGCCCGAAAACGGGCAAACATGAACTCTAAGATTTCGGCCTCTTGGCACCATACTTCGACCTTCCCTGCCTCCGGTCAGACACACCAGACGTGTCCAATGCGCCACGCACGGTATGATATCGAACACCGGGCAAATCCTTAACACGCCCCCCTCTCAGCAACACCACCGAGTGCTCTTGCAGGTTATGACCCTCACCACCGATATAAGTGGTAACCTCGAAGCCGTTAGTTAACCGGACCCTAGCCACTTTGCGCAAAGCAGAGTTTGGCTTTTTTGGCGTAGTCGTATAAACCCGAGTACACACACCTCGTTTTTGAGGACATGCCTGCAAAGCAGGGACATTAGATTTCTTGACCTGCTTTTGTCGCGATTTTCTAACCAGTTGGTTTAGTGTTGGCATTCGTTCAAATTATCTCGTGTTTAACTTTTTCACTTCCGCACAAGCTACAGAGAGAATCCAACGATTCACCCAATAGGCCTACGGGGCGGCGATTCTATGCTTTGAGCCAATGCCTGTCAAGCGATAACAAACATATTGCTTCGCTCAACATTCGATTGGAAAGCTATCGGATATAACTGCTAGATTAGCTCTCCGAGACGATGATTTCGTCTGCGTCAGAAAACTCTTCACTACTCGCACTCAGCAGGTCTTCAAGATCCTGTTTCTTTTGTATCTTTTCAAGCCGACTACGCTTTCTCTCTTCATGAAAAGCAAGCCCGGTGCCAGCGGGAATAAGGCGACCCACGATAACATTCTCTTTGAGGCCACGTAAGCGGTCCATCTTGCCATTAACAGAAGCATTGGTCAGAACTCGAGTTGTCTCTTGGAAAGACGCTGCAGAGATAAATGATTCTGTAGTAAGCGATGCCTTAGTAATTCCCAACAACACAGGCTCATAAGTAGCAGGCTCTTTACCTTGTTTGACGAGACTCTCGTTCTCGTCCAAGAGAAGGGATCGTTCAGCCTGCTCACCCGGGAGATACCCACTGTCTCCTATGGTAACTACTTTAACCTTTCTTAGCATTTGCCGGACAATCACTTCGATGTGCTTGTCATTAATCTTTACGCCTTGAAGCTGATAGACATCTTGCACCTCATTCACAATGTAGTCTGCAAGAGCGATCACACCCCGATACGCCAGAATATCAGCAGCAAGTGGCGGACCATCCACAACTACCTCCCCTCGCTCCACAGTTTCACCTTCAAACACATTAATTCGGCGAGTCTTTGGAATAAGTGTATCATCCGATTCCCCGTCCTTACTGGTAATAACCAAACGGTATTTACTTTTAGTTTCTTTACCAAAAGACACGACGCCACCAGTTTCCGCTAGAATTGCTGGTTCCTTCGGCTTTCTCGCCTCGAATAGTTCGGCCACCCTTGGCAGACCTCCAGTGATATCGCGAGTCTTAGACGATTCTTGAGGTATTCTAGCTAAAACATCACCATTTTGAACTTCCTGGCCATTTTCCAACATGACAATAGAGTCCGGTGGTAGTTGATATCTAGCATCGACATCAGTGCCCGGTATCTTGACTGGATTTCCGTCGGGATCGATCAAGCTAATTGTTGGCTTAATATCATGAGCGCTTCCTCTTCTACGCTGAGGATCTAATACAACATATGTACTCCTGCCCGTAAGATCGTCAGTTTGCATATTCACGGTTACGCCTTCAACCATATCAGTAAATACAATCTTTCCACCAACCTCTGTCACGATGGGGTGAGTGTGCGGATCCCAAGTGGCAACAATGTCGCCTATATTTACTTCAGAGGCTTCTTCAATTGTCAGGACGGCACCATATGGTAACTTGTGGCGCTCCCGGTCACGACCGTGGGTATCCTGTACGATCAGTTCACTTGATCGAGTAACAACAACGCTTTTACCTTCACTATTTTTAACGAGCTTGACACCCTTTAAGTGAATTCTCCCACTATTTTTTAGTTCAACCTGGCTAATTACAGACGAGCCGGACGCCGCTCCACCGATGTGGAAAGTCCGCATAGTTAGCTGAGTTCCTGGCTCACCGATCGACTGAGCAGCCACTACACCAATTGCCTCTCCGATGTTGATGACATGCCCTCTTCCCAAATCGCGACCATAGCATTTCTTACATACACCGTATCTAGTGTCGCAAGTCACTGCAGATCGAACTACAAGCTCATGAATATTCGCAGATTCAATTTTCTCGACCAGCCGTTCGTTAATCATTTGATCCCTGGTTACAACCACCCCCCCGGTAACAGGGTCAATAATATCCTCTGTCACAAAACGACCAAGAATACGATCCTTTAGCGGAACAACGACCTCACCGCCTTGAACTTGGGCTTCCCTTGATAGGCCGTTGACTGTGCCGCAATCGACTTCGGTGACGACTAAATCCTGACAAACGTCAACAAGACGCCGAGTCAAGTAGCCCGAGTTCGCCGTTTTCAGCGCAGTATCAGCCAAACCTTTTCGGGCTCCGTGTGTAGAGATAAAGTATTGTAATACGTTTAAACCTTCTCGGAAGTTCGCAGTAATGGGGGTTTCAATGATCGACCCGTCGGGTTTTGCCATTAAACCGCGCATACCAGCGAGCTGCCTAATTTGAGCGTGCGAGCCTCGAGCACCAGAATCCGCCATCATGTAAATGGAATTGAAAGAGTTCTGCTCAACAACGGTTCCATCGTCGGTTCTGACTTTGTCAACCCCCAATTCGTTCATCATTGCATCAGCTACCTGCTCACTGGTTCTTGTCCAGATATCAATAACCTTATTATATCTTTCACCATCTGTTAGCAGACCAGCGCTATATTGCTGCTGAATTTCAACCACCTCTTTTTGAGCGGTATCCAAGATCCTAGCTTTGTTCTCAGGAATAACCATATCATCAACACCGATGGAGACTCCGGAAAGCGCCGCCATTCTAAATCCGGTGTACATCAATTGGTCAGCAAAGATTACTGTTTCTTTCAGACCTGCCTCACGATAAGAGACATCAATTAGTTCCGAAATAGTCTTCTTTTTCATTGGCCTGTCAACCAAACTGAAATCTAGTTTTTTAGGCAAGATTTCGTAAAGAAGCGCCCTGCCAACCGTGGTATCTCGAATGCAGGTTTCACCGTTCTCTTCTCCATTTTCATCCACGGCAGGCATTCGAATCTTGATTCTCGCATGAAGATGCGCTTGACGTGATTCATAAGCACGACGCAATTCGTTAAGATCGGAGAAATAGCTCCCAGTGCCGATAGCGTTAATGCTTTCTCGAGTCATATAATAGAGACCTAACACGATATCCTGTGACGGAACAATAATGGGTTCGCCGTTAGCTGGAGATAAAACATTATTGGTAGACATCATTAACGAACGCGCCTCCAACTGAGCTTCAATACTCAGCGGAACATGCACAGCCATTTGATCCCCATCGAAATCAGCGTTGTAAGGTGTACACACCAGCGGATGTAGTTGGATTGCTTTTCCCTCAATCAACACGGGCTCAAAAGCCTGAATACCCAATCGGTGAAGTGTAGGTGCTCTGTTAAGCATAACCGGATGCTCTCGAATGACGTCTTCAAGAATATCCCAAACCTCTGGGCTCTCCATTTCCACCATTTTCTTAGCCTGTTTGATGGTGCTCGCTAAGCCCCGAAGCTCCAGCTTGCTAAAGATAAAGGGTTTGAACAACTCCAATGCCATTTTTTTTGGCAAACCACATTGGTGAAGCTTCAGGGTAGGACCTACCACGATAACTGAACGGCCTGAATAATCCACCCGCTTGCCTAGCAGGTTTTGACGGAATCGCCCTTGCTTGCCTTTTATCATGTCTGATATCGACTTCAACTGACGCTTATTCGCACCGGTGATAGCTTTTCCGCGTCTCCCATTGTCAAGCATCGCATCCACGGCTTCCTGCAACATTCTTTTTTCATTTCGCACAATGAGATCAGGTGCATTCAAATCAAGCAAACGCTTTAGACGATTATTCCTATTGATCACCCGGCGATACAGGTCATTCAAGTCTGAGGTTGCAAAGCGTCCACCTTCTAGCGGAACCAACGGGCGAAGATCCGGCGGCAGTACAGGCAGTACATCCATAATCATCCATGCGGGATTGTTTCCAGAACTGATAAATGCCTCGACGACTTTCAAGCGGCTCGTTAGCTTCTTAATTTTCGTTTCAGATTTCGTTGAATCTAATTCTTCACGCAACAGCGAAGCCTCTTCTTCCAAATCAATTTCGCTCAGGAGAGAACGAATCGCTTCCGCTCCCATTCCAGCTTCGAATTCATCGCCAAACGTTTCGATTGCATCAAGGTAGGATTCTTCTGTTAGCAAACTACCCCTTTGAAAGTCAGTGGCACCTGGATCAACGATGACATAGGCCTCAAAATACAAAACCCGTTCCATTTCTCTAACTGTCATATCCAATAGCAATCCAAGCCGTGAAGGCAATGATTTTAGAAACCAGATATGAGCACACGGCGCAGCGAGGTCGATATGGCCCATACGCTCTCGTCGTACTTTCGATAGCGTGACTTCGACGCCACATTTTTCACAGATAACACCTCGGTGTTTTAGGCGTTTGTATTTACCACACAAACATTCATAGTCATTAACCGGACCAAATAGCTTTGCACAAAACAGACCATCACGTTCGGGACGAAACGTTCTGTAATTGATTGTTTCAGGCTTTTTGACTTCACCGAAGGACCAAGACCGAATTTTTTCTGGCGATGCAATACTGACACGAATTGAATCAAAATCTTCAACCGTATCACTCTGTTTAAACAGATTAAAAATATCTCTCATTTTGAGCTGCCTCTGTGTGTTTTCGGTTGATAATCAAATAGCGTCTTGTTTGAGCTCGAGATTAAGACCCAGAGCACGAATTTCTTTAACAAGAACATTAAAAGATTCTGGCATTCCGGCATCCATACCATGATCACCTCGAACAATATTCTCGTAGATTTTGGAACGCCCTACGACATCGTCCGACTTAACTGTTAACATTTCCTGCAACGTATATGCCGCGCCATAGGCTTCTAGAGCCCACACCTCCATTTCCCCAAAACGTTGCCCACCAAACTGTGCTTTACCGCCCAACGGCTGTTGTGTAATCAAACTATAGGGGCCAGTAGATCTAGCATGCATTTTGTCGTCTACAAGGTGGTTCAGCTTTAGGATATACATGTAACCACAGGTAACTGGCCTATCAAACGCTTCTCCTGTTCGACCATCGAAAAGTGTGGTTTGACCACTTTCAGGCAGCCCCGCAAGTTTCAACATACCCTTGATCTCTTTTTCCTCAGCGCCATCGAAAACAGGTGTCGCCATTGGAACCCCTTTTTTCAGGTTTTCCGCCAAATCAAAAATCTCTTCATCGCTAAAATCATCAAGCGCCTCTTTTTTTCCACTCGTATTATAAATTTTTCCTAAAAACTTACGCACCTGTTCCGCCTTTTTGTTCTTTCGAAGCATGTCGTCAATTTGATGCCCAAGATTACTAGCGGCCCAGCCCAAGTGAGTTTCAAGAACCTGGCCCACATTCATTCGAGAAGGAACTCCCAAAGGGTTTAGACAAAGATCAACTGGAGTTCCATCTTCCATGTATGGCATGTCTTCAATCGGAACAATTTTTGAAATAACACCTTTATTGCCATGACGACCCGCCATTTTGTCGCCGGGTTGAAGTCGGCGTTTTACGGCAACAAACACTTTGACAATTTTCAATACACCAGGGGCGAGATCGTCGCCCATTTCAATTTTTTCCCGTTTCTCATCAAAACGACGATCGAATTCTTTTCGTTGAACTTCAAGCTGATCGCGTATTTTGTCTATTGCTTCGTTAGCATCCTCATTGCGTAATCGAATCTCGAACCACTCCTTACGAGATAACTGCTCCAAATAATCTTTTGTGACTTTATCACCTGGCTTAAGCCCGTTGGGTCCGCCTTCAGCCACATGATTGTGTAACAGACGTTCAATTCGAGCGAATGAATCCCCTTCAACAATGCGTAGTTGATCATCAAGATCTTTACGCACCAATGCCAAATCATCATCATCATTGCCCGCTGCCCGTGCATCCTTCACTAAGCCTTCTCTGGTAAATACCTGAACATCGATTACTGTTCCTTTCATTCCTGCGGGCATGCGCAAAGATGTGTCTTTGACATCCGAGGCTTTCTCTCCAAAAATTGCGCGCAATAATTTCTCTTCTGGTGTTAGCTGAGTTTCTCCTTTAGGAGTAATTTTTCCAACCAAAACGTCACCAGGTTGAGCTTCCGCACCGATATAAACTATACCGGACTCATCGAGCTTAGACAGAGCACTCTCTCCAACATTCGGAATATCGCGACTGATTTCCTCGGAGCCTAGCTTGGTATCCCGTGCCACACAGGACAACTCTTCAATATGAATTGAGGTATAAACATCTTCTTTAACTAGCCTTTCTGAAATAAGGATTGAATCCTCAAAGTTGTATCCGTTCCAAGGCATAAAAGCGATAAGCACGTTGCGACCAAGTGCCAACTCGCCCATATCAGTAGAAGGCCCATCGGCAAGCACATCACCTCTAGAAACCGTATTCCCAAGCTTTACCAAGGGACGCTGATTGATAGTAGTGTTCTGGTTTGAGCGCTGGTACTTGGTAAGGTTATAAATATCTACCCCCGGTTCGTTTTCGATGACCTCATCATCGTTCGCACGCACAACAATCCGAGATGCGTCCACAGAATCTACGATACCACCCCGCCTTGCTACCACCGTTACACCTGAATCTACCGCCACTGTTCTCTCCATACCCGTGCCGACCAAAGGCTTTTCGCTGCGTAAAACAGGCACTGCTTGACGTTGCATGTTTGCTCCCATCAACGCTCGATTCGCATCATCGTGTTCAAGAAACGGCACCAGAGAGGCTGCAACCGAAACAATCTGCTGCGGCGCAACATCAATATAGTCGATCTGCTCTGGCGCTGACAAAGAGAATTCGTTTTTGTGTCGACAAGAAACTAATTCGTCGGTGAACGTACCAGTAGCGTCCAAAACCGCATTAGCTTGGGCAATTACGTATTTGTGCTCCTCGATGGCGGAAAGGTAGTCAACCCGATCAGTCACTTTTCCGTCAGCGACTTTTCGATATGGGGTTTCTAAAAATCCGTATTCGTTAGTCTGGGCAAAACAAGCTAACGAATTTATTAGTCCAATATTTGGCCCCTCGGGAGTCTCGATTGGGCAAACACGGCCATAGTGGGTTGGGTGAACATCTCGCACCTCAAAGCCTGCTCGCTCACGAGTTAGTCCACCAGGGCCTAGGGCAGAAACCCTCCGCTTATGGGTTACTTCCGATAACGGATTCGTTTGGTCCATAAACTGAGAGAGCTGACTCGAACCAAAAAACTCCCGAACAACCGCAGCAACGGGCTTCGCGTTGATTAAATCTTGGGGGGTAAGATTTTCGCTTTCCACCAAATTTAAACGCTCCTTAACAGCTCGTTCCACACGAACCAATCCGATTCGAAATTGGTTTTCAACCAGTTCTCCGACGGACCTAACACGCCGATTACCTAGATTATCGATATCATCAATCTCGCCCTTTCCATTTTTTAGCGACACGATTTTCTTCATCACATCAACGACATCCTGCTTACTTAATGTTCCAGGGCCTTCGTCGGTCTCACGTCCTAAGCGCCGATTGAGTTTCATGCGGCCGACTGCAGAAAGATCATAACGTTCGTGATTAAAAAACAGATTCGCAAATAGTGCTGCTGATGCTTCCTTGGTAGGCGGCTCACCTGGACGCATCATTCGGTAGATCTCAATCTGGGCTTCTTCTCCAGAATAAGTAGGATCAATTCTTAAAGTGTCAGATATAAATGGTCCGCAATCAATGTCATTGGTATAAATTGTTTCAATTTCAGAAACATTATTCTCATTTAGTATTTCTAAGGTTTCTTCGACAATTTCATGATTCGCTGCTACCAGTAATTCTCCCGTCGACTTATCAATGATGTCTTTGGCAAGTGTCCTTCCTATAATAAACTCCTTGGGCACTTCTATTTTTGTGATACCCGATTTTTCTAATTCTTTAATATGACGAGCAGTGATTCTTTTCTCCGCTTCAACTAATACTTTACCCTTGGCACCCTTCAGGTCAAATTCAAGTTGCTGCCCTCGCAGTCTCTCAGGAACAAGAGCTAGAGTTGCAAGTTTCCCACCAAGATTAAATGTGTCATTCTCGAAAAACATTGAAAGTATTTCTTCGGTGCTGTATCCAAGCGCTCTGAGGATAATCGTTGCTGGTAGTTTCCTTCGGCGGTCAATACGAATATAGAGCATATCCTTGGGATCAAACTCCATATCCAACCATGAACCGCGATAAGGAATGACGCGAGCGGTGAATAACAGCTTACGTGAAGCGTGAGTCTTCCCACCATCATGATCAAAAATTACACCAGGGGAACGGTGCAGTTGAGAGACAATAACCCGCTCTGTGCCGTTAATTATGAATGTGCCATTATCAGTCATCAAAGGCATATCACCCAAGAAAACTTCTTGCTCAATTACATCTTTTGGCTTTTTTCCACTGCCGCTCTTGTTAAAAATAACAAGACGAAGGACAACCCTAAGAGGGCACGAATAAATCAGTCCGCGCTGCTGGCATTCCGTGACGTCAAATCTTGGTTTTTCGAGACGATACGTAACAAAATCCAGAATAACGCTACCGTTATAGCTTTCGATTGGGAAAACAGATTTAAAGGCAGCTTGGATACCTTGATCAATTCGCTGCTCTGGCGGGGTGTCGGCTTGCAGATACTGGTAGTAGGATTTCTTCTGTGTAGCTAAGAGATAAGGAACCTTAAAATCATCTGACCGCTTGCTAAAGTTCTTACGGATTCGCTTTTTTTCGGTAAAAGAATAGCCCACTAGTTGTCCTCGTGTACAGATCGCCCAAAAACAGTGTTAATCGAAAAGCGATATGCACAAAAAATATCGTTTTTCGATTTACTTCAACATCAAATTCAAATTTCTAATTCGTTAAAACAACAAGCTAGAAATGCAAACTCAAACCTCATCCTACTAAACAGCAAAATAGCAAGGCGGGCGCGGGCGCCCGTCCTGCTATCACCAAACCATGATAGAGTGAAACTCTATTTAAGTTCAGAGGTACCGCCAGCGTCTTTAATTTGCTGTTGCATTTCTTCTGCATCTGCTTTTGAAACACCTTCTTTAATCGGTGCTGGGGCGCTTTCAACAAGATCTTTTGCTTCTTTAAGGCCCAATCCAGTGATAGCTCTAACAATTTTGATAACGCCCACCTTCTTTTCACCGAAGCCAGTAAGGATCACATCAAATTCATCCTTCACTTCATCCGCAGCTGCTGCATCACCGCCGGCAGCCGGAGCTGCGACTGCAACTGCCGCTGCAGCTGATACACCAAATTTCTCTTCCATATCTTTGATTAATTCAGACAGGTCGAGCACTGACATCTCGGCGATTGCGTCGAGGATTTCTTCTTTACTTAAAGCCATAGTATTTACTCCTGATAGCTGGAACACTAAAAAATATTACTTAAACAACAGTACACAATTACCCAAAGGCCTTACGCTGCCTGCTTTGCCTCAGCAACAGCAGAAAGCGCACGGACAAACTTGGTAGGCACTTCGTTGAGTGTCGATACAAATTTCTGAGCGGGTGCATTCATAGTACCCATCAATTTGGCAAGCAACTCATCGCGACCCGGCAGCTTCGAAAGACTTTCAATCGTGTTCAGATCAATCAGGGAACCATTCATAGCGCCCACTGTGATCTTCAAACGATCATTATTCTTAGCAAACTTTGACATTACTTTTGCAACCGCAACTGGATCTTCGGATGCAGAAAAAATGACGGGTCCGACAAAGTGCTCCGACAGACATTCAAAGTCTGAGCCTGAAATCACGCGCCGGGCAAGGTTATTTTTAACGACCTTAATCCAAACACCTGAATTTCTCGCTTCCTTACGCAATGCGGTTAATTGTGCAACTGTCAGTCCACGATACTCAGCCAGAACACCAGCTTGTGCCGACCCAATTGCATCCGACACCTCACTAATGACAGCTTTTTTCTGCTCAAGACTTAAGCTCATAAACACACTCCCATTTAACAAAATGGTGTCCTGCATCAGGGGAATTCCTGACTTCGGGCCACCGTCTACGCTGGCGATTTACAAAAAATATATAGAGAATTGCAAACCCTTAAGAGCGAAGCTCACCCGCGGTCTTTGACAGTCTCATCCGAAATACCAAACAACATGGATGAAACCCCAAAACTTACTTGATCGCCGAGATAGTCGAACGATCCACTTTCACTCCTGGCCCCATTGTGCTAGACACGGAGACACGACGAATATATTGGCCTTTTGCCGACGCAGGTTTCGACCGAATCAGCGCTACAACCAAAGAATTGAGATTCTCCTGCAAATCTTCCGAAGAGAAAGAAGCTTTACCCACTGGGCAATGAACAATGCCCGCTTTATCAATACGAAATTGCACCTGACCTGACTTCGCGTCTGACACTGCTTTCGTAACATCTGTAGTAACAGTACCAACTTTTGGATTCGGCATAATGCCCCTAGGACCCAAAATCTGACCCAACTGACCCACCACTCGCATCGTATCCGGAGTGGCGATACAAATATCGAAATTAATTTCACCTTTCTTCACTTGATCAGCGAGATCATCCAAACCAACAATATCGGCTCCGGCAGCTCTTGCAGCTTCCGCATTTGCACCATCGGCGAACACGGCCACCCTTACTATTTTGCCTGTGCCTTTAGGCAGAACCGTGGCGCCACGAACATTTTGGTCCGATTTTCTTGCATTCACACCAAGAGCGATAGCTACATCAATGGTTTCATCAAATTTTGCAGAAGAAATTTCTTTAGCTAATGAAAATGCACCGGCTAAGGAATAGAGCTTTTCCCGTTCAACCTTCGCCGCCGCTGCGCTTATGCGTTTTCCTGAATTAGCCATACTATTTTACCCCCTCTGTCTCTAAACCCATACTACGGGCACTGCCCGCAATAATCCGAACTGCATTATCCATATCATAAGAACTCAGATCGGGCTCCTTTATCTTGGCGATTTCCTCTAGTTGCTCTCTTGTAACAGTGCCAACCTTGTCCTTATTGGGAACACCACTTCCTTTTTGAATGCCAGCAGCCTTTTTCAAAAGCACTGCTGCGGGAGGAGTTTTCTTTATATAAGTAAAACTTTTATCTGCGTACACTGTAATCACAACAGGAACAGGCATGCCTTTTTCCATGTCCTGAGTTTCTGCATTAAATGCCTTACAAAACTCCATGATATTAACACCATGCTGACCCAAAGCCGGACCAACTGGTGGACTGGGTTTAGCTTCACCAGCCGCTACCTGCAATTTTATATACGCGTCTATTTTTTTTGCCACTACATTGACTCCAAAATGGGTTCAAACGCCCTATTGGGATAGAGCTCCCCGGTTAATACTGAAAAAGAAAACTAACCTTTTTCGACTTGTGTAAAATCTAACTCTACAGGAGTTGAACGACCAAAAATCGTCACTGACACTCGCAATTTGGACTTCTCAAAATTGGCGTCCTCAACGGTTCCATTAAAGTCTTGAAAAGGCCCATCTACAATCCGTATAATTTCTCCAGGGGCAAACGTAAACTTCATTTTTGGTTTGTCTACACTATCGGAGACCTGCTGAATAATCTCCTGCGCTTCCTTGTCCTTTATCGGCATAGGTCGGTTTTCGGTCCCGCCAATAAAACCAGCAACCCGGGGCACGCCTTTGATTAGATGCCAGCTTTCGTCAGTCATCTCCATATTAACCAACACGTATCCAGGGAAAAATTTGCGCTCACTTGTTCTTTTCTGGCCGCCCCTCATCTCTACTACTTCTTCAGTAGGAACAAGAATTTCTCCGAAAAGAGCTTCCATGCCAGCTCTTTCAATATGCTCATGAATTGCCTTTTTTACATGCTTTTCGTATCCAGAAAACGCTTGCACAACATACCACCGTTTGTTAGTTGGCTCTTCAGCTTTTTCCGTGTCTTGCACTGCAATATCATCAACCACCTCAACCACCTCTCACCCTGAGAACAAGATCATAAATACCATAAAAAGACAAAGAATCAAAAAGCCACATAAGGAGACCCAAAATGATTGTCAGCACAATTACCATTATCGTAACTTGCATAGCCTCCCTTCTTGTCGGCCATACCACTTTTTGGCGTTCCACATTAGCCCCTTTTATGAAGGCGAATGCAGACTGGCCTGTTGCTGTAGTCAGCATGACACCAGCACCGGCAGCGACACCAGCAATAATAATCCCGATCCGTGCTAGTTGCATAACATCTGCAAAGCGATAATAAGCAAAAATTGAAACTACAATTATCAATATTGCCGCCACCAACTTGATCTTGTCGATCATCTAATTCACCTAAAGTCGTTTCAAAAGCAGCCCAAAGCATTAGTTGTTAGCACGAAATGGCAGGCCAGGAGGGAATCGAACCCCCAACCTGCGGTTTTGGAGACCGCCGCTCTGCCAATTGAGCTACTGGCCTTCGGGCTAACTACTTCAGCTTTTACAACTTATCTAGCGCAAAAGCCCGGCGGAGCAAAAGCTTACCGGGCAATCACTTAGCATAAACTTGAACAACGCTTATTCAATAATTTTGGCAACCACACCGGCACCAACTGTTCGACCACCTTCGCGAATTGCAAAACGCAAACCTTCTTCCATCGCGATCGGAGCTATCAACTCCACTGTCATCTGAACATTATCACCCGGCATAACCATCTCAACACCTTCCACCAATTCACACGCTCCCGTTACATCCGTGGTGCGAAAATAGAACTGCGGGCGATAGCCATTGAAAAATGGAGTGTGGCGTCCACCCTCGTCCTTCGACAGAATATACACCTCTGCTTCAAATTTGGTGTGCGGCGTAATTGAACCCGGCTTACCTAATACCTGACCCCGCTCAACCTCTTCTCGTTTCGTTCCACGAAGAAGAATTCCCACGTTATCACCCGCCTCACCCTGATCCAACAACTTACGGAACATCTCTACTCCTGTGCAAGTCGTGTTCTTCGTGTCGTGAATCCCTATGATCGAAATCTCTTCGCCAACCTTGATCACACCGCGCTCTATACGACCGGTAACCACTGTTCCACGTCCTGAAATTGAAAACACATCCTCTACCGGCATCAAAAAAGCGCCATCTACCGCACGATCTGGCATCGGGATATATTCATCAAGCGCTTCCGCAAGCTTCAATATTGCTGGCTCCCCTATATCACTTGTATCGCCTTCCAGCGCTTTCAGTGCACTGCCTGCTATAATCGGAGTGTCATCACCAGGAAATTCATAAGCATCAAGCAGCTCTCGAATCTCCATTTCAACCAACTCCATCAACTCTTCATCATCCACCATGTCCGCTTTGTTGAGGAACACAACAATGTAAGGTACACCCACCTGGCGAGCCAGCAGGATGTGCTCTCGCGTTTGAGGCATTGGACCATCTGCTGCAGAACACACCAAAATCGCTCCATCCATCTGGGCCGCTCCGGTAATCATGTTCTTTACATAGTCAGCGTGACCTGGGCAATCTACGTGCGCATAGTGTCGGGCTTCTGTTTCGTATTCAACGTGGGCCGTCGAAATCGTTATACCTCTCTCTCGCTCCTCTGGAGCATTATCAATTTGGTCAAACGCCTGAGCTTCACCACCAAATTTGCTCGACAACACTCTTGTCATCGCCGCCGTCAGCGTCGTTTTACCATGATCTACGTGACCAATCGTGCCGACATTCACATGCGGCTTCGTTCTTTCAAATTTCTCTTTCGCCATTATTGTAATTTCCGAAAATTCAGCAAATCAAACCAACCAGCCCGGCTAAGCAACCACACTGATACGAACCAACACACCCACTTAACCCAAAACACAACCATTGGAGCCCACAACCGGATTTGAACCGGTGACCTCTTCCTTACCAAGGAAGTGCTCTACCGACTGAGCTATGTGGGCCTCAGAAGATAGAAAAACTGCTCATGAGAAGCATGATTTGCCCTCAACAGCTTCTCAAATCTTAATGGAGCGGGTGATGGGAATCGAACCCACATCATCAGCTTGGAAGGCTGAGGTTCTAGCCTTTGAACTACACCCGCAACTTACCGCTCAGACTAAAGCTGAAATAGAAATGGTGGAGGGGGGAGGATTCGAACCTCCGAAGGCTGAGCCAGCAGATTTACAGTCTGCCCCCTTTGACCGCTCGGGAACCCCTCCAATAACTAACGCTTTAAAATCTATCTATATATACAGATCCTGCCTAAAGCCTGGCAACATCTTCAATCTATTAAAAAGGCGCCTCCAAATAAGCATTCTTATTATAAGTGGAGCCCGCAGAGGGACTCGAACCCACGACCTGCTGATTCTTACCTACTATCGCTTTCGCGACCTCTCACTTGAGAGTTTGGGGTCTGGACTTTCTCTTCACCCTGACAATCAATATGCTTTAGGTGGGCGGTGTAAAGTCTCTACACTCTCCATCAACATCACCAGAAATATCTGGCTTAACAGATAGCACGGGATTGCCAGCTGAATAGCGCTTTCAGTATTCAAAACGCTGAGTCAGTTAAGGTTTCCCCGTTTTAGCCGCCTCCACTTAATAGGTTTCCCCATTAAGGTGCAATTTTTCTACAAATCAGCTGCTCTAGCCAACTGAGCTATGCAGGCAAAACAAACCTTATACAAACGAACACCGTACACCGATGCCAAGCCAATTACTTTGAGGGGATCAATCATAAGCACCCACCCAAATCCAAAATGGAGCGCGATTGTACTCAAAAGCATACAACAAATGCAATGGGTAAATCACATAATTTGCTATTTTCGAAATAGAAATAAAGACTACATTCTCAAATTGGAAAATTGCATCTCCTACGCTGCTCCGCATTTTTCACCTGAAGCGCTCTTGCCACATGAATAGCCTTAAACGCATTCCATACGAGATATCGAACTTCCCTTTCCTAACCACGATTCTGTTTCTATTACCACTTCAGTGCCTTCTTTCATTTTTGCTTCTAACCAGTGAAAGGGGCCTAGCTGTCGATACTCTGGCAGTGATTTGGCTTCAATGTCAACAGATACCAAGTAAGAAAGGAATTTTTCGGCTAACCCTTCCTGAGTAAAATAACCCAAAGAGATTCGCGTCAATCCATCGTCTCCTTTATACATAAAATGATCCAGCCCGCTCACATTCAACTGATTGACCGTCGGGACCGCTGACGCAGCGCCATCGAATGGCCCTAGGTACACCCTTGTTGCTTTTAACTGTCTACTCTGACTTTCTTTTTCCTTAAAAGCGAACCCTTGCCCATCCATCCATACTGCCGCAAGGCCCAAGGCATCTTTTGATTTAAACGGGCCTATTCGATAACACGCAATCTCCGAGTCAAGCAGACTTGGCAACAAGTTTTCTGCTCCTCCCTCCACACTAATTTCATCTTGTGTAAACGGTGTAATGTTCTGTTCCGAAAGCCGCCCCTCCTGCAGATCTGATGGCGACTTCGGCGATTCGTTTAACAACAGCATTCCTTCAATATTGACATCCACACTATCTCCTGAAACAGATTGGTCAATATCAGCATGTCGACTACCTACTGAAAGATAGATCGCTACATTGACAACCATTAACAAAGCGGCAACCCACTTCATACTCCAACAACCTCCTCAGATATTACGTTTACTCCCAACAGCACCAGATTGGCTTCGAGCCGCATTGGACAATCACTCAATTCGATGATTCGCTTACTATCTCCTCCTGTAATGACAATTTGTGCAGCTGGGTCTTGGGAGGTTAACAATCGCCGAATTCCTGACTCAATAGCCGCAGTAACAGCGAGTTCAGCTCCATTTTTTACCGCGGACTCCGTATCTGTGTTCATCATGGTAAGCAACCCACTCATACCATCATCACAGGGCGGGGGAATAGTAATTTTTTCTGCTTGCATATTCAATGCTTTTTGCATTCCACGAACACCTGGAAAAATGACACCACCTCTGAAGTTTCCCTCAGCATCAATGTAATCTAAGGTTACCGCAGTTCCTGCGTCAACAACGATAACGCTCTTTTCTTGCGCTAAATACTTTGCTCCGATAAGCGCAGCCCATCTATCGACCCCCAATTGCGCGGGATTAGCATAGTGATTCACAACACCATTGTTCCGATCTGCTGAGCGAAGAAATTTGGGAATAATTTCCCAGCGCTGAAAAACACTATTAACTAGGCATTGCTCAGTTTGCGGATCAGAAACACTGGCGACCCATACAGCATCAGGCTCACCAATCTTATCTAGGCAAATGCTCACTTCTTGAATAAAGGTATCTGAATCATTATTGACCACACTTGGCGGAGCCCCCAAATTCTTAGTTAACCTCTCTGAGCTCACTAACTTGGTCCGCTGGTTACCCATATCTATCAGTAATTTCACAATGGTAGATCACATAAACGAATACTCACCTCGCCAGACTCAATACACTTGGTCTGCCCGTCAATTTCGACTAGCAACGCTCCACGAGAATCAACACCTTTCGCAAGGCCAATCCACTCCTTTTCCGGCATCGAGACTATAACAGCCTTGTTTTGATACACATGCAAAGCATTCCAATGAGATTGAAATTGGGCGAAGCCACTGACAATAAATGAAGTCATTAATTTTTCAAAGTTAGAAACCAATGCAACCACCAACTTGTTTTTATCAACATCCAGGCCCTGCTGGCTTAGATCGGTCCAAGGAAGATCAATGTTCACCTGTCCATCAAAGGGAGTATCAACATTTAACCCCAATCCAACCACACAGTTTCGCCCACTCAACTCTACGAGAATCCCACCAATTTTCTCGCCCTTAACAAGCAAATCGTTTGGCCATTTCAGCCCCACATTTTCCAATCCGAATTCCTGTAACGCAGAGACAACAGCAATCCCCATCACGAGCGACAAACCACTGACATCTTGCCCCTGCAACTCCCAACCCATAGACATTAAGATCGAACCGGAATGCATTGATTGCCATTGGCGTCCCCGGCGTCCTCTACCCCCAGTTTGATTCTCGGCGAGACATACACGATTCGACACACTTTTCTGATTCAACAAATAGCTATTTGTGGATTCAATTGATTCAAAATGTTCGATTAAATGATTGGCGCTTTGCCCGCGGTCCAACAGAAGGTTGCTAATTTGGTCGACACTATAATTCATAAAAGTTTACTGTGATACGTACATAACGTGGTGGTTGTGAACGGGCAAGCTCCATTTCCTTAACTTTTCACTGAATTTTAGCTTTTTTGAAATTTAGGCAGCGAAAAGTTTTTTCTGGATCATAAAACACTCTTTCGATTGATCACAGAAAAGATTGATTCGCCGATGAAGAAACGATAGGGTACGCAGCCCTGCAACAACCCAGTCATCATAACTTATGATCCAGCGGAATCAGACCAGAGAAGTAAAAATTGGCAATATTTTTATTGGAAACAACCACCCAATCGCAGTGCAAAGCATGTGCGCCACTCCCACCACTGATATCCCCGCAACACTGAAACAACTCAACTCTCTCGAAAAAGCGGGGGCAGACATCATTAGAATTGCGGTGGACAACAAAAGAGATGCACAGGCGCTAATTAAGCTTCGTGCGGAATCAGATGCCGTTCTTAGTGTCGATCTTCAGGAGAATTATAGATTAGCAGAAACTCTGGCCCCTTATGTCGACAAAATTCGCTACAACCCAGGGCACCTCTATCACCATGAAAAGAAGAAGCCATGGAAAGATAAAGTGCAATTTTTGGCAGACATTGCGGAAAAACACAATTGCGCAATGAGGGTTGGTGTAAATGCAGGATCAGTAGACCCTGCCAAACTCATTGATCAAAACGACCCTCACTCCATTACACCCATGGTGGAGAGCGCCCTAGAGCACAGTGATTGGCTAGATACCCTTGGTTTTACTCGATATTGCGTTTCCTTGAAGGACTCTGATCCGAAGAAAGTCATTCGTGCCTATCAGGAATACGCGCGAATGCGGCCCGACATCCCATTACATCTCGGTGTTACGGAAGCAGGCATGCCTCCAGAAGGTATAGAGAAGACAAGAATAGCGTTCGAGCAACTGATCGGCAAAGGAATCGGGGATACCATCAGGGTGTCTCTCACCCTACCCTATGACGATAAGCATCAGGAGATCAGCGCGGGTCGGCAGATATTGAAAGATATTGCTGATGGTAGGGTTAAAACGGTGGTGCACTTTGATGAGAAAAAACTAAATCTGATTAGTTGTCCCAGCTGTTCCAGGGTAGAAAATGAGTCCTTTATTGAGCTGGCGCAACAAGTGAAGGAACGAACACGATATGCTAAAGAACATGCAATCACTATCGCCGTCATGGGTTGTCGAGTTAACGGTCCTGGAGAAACGGACGATGCAGACCTTGGCCTATGGTGCGGTCCCAATTACGTTAATCTCAAAAAGCAGGGAGAGAAAGTAGGTGCTTTTAGGTATAACGAGATTTTGGATGTTCTGGACGTGCAGCTCAAGTCGTTGATTGAAATTAGCTAGTACAACAGAGCTCGAAGGTAGTTGGCATCGGCAGGCACTCTCTCGGCAAGCCTCTTATTTATCAACAGAGCAAACATAATAACAACTAATCTATATGCAACCTAAGCTAGTCGCTAGCGATAGACCCCACTCTTTGTTTCAAAGATTTCCTTTGGTTACACAGACCCACTTTTTGATAGAATAGAACCACTGATGTAACTAGAACACTTATAGAGAAAACACTATGCCTAATTATCGATCCTGGACAACAACTCGCGGGAGAACCATGGCTGGGGCGCGGGCACTATGGCGTGCCACCGGCATGAAAGACGACGATTTTGATAAACCGATCATCGCCGTTGCTAATTCATTTACTCAATTTGTTCCAGGCCATGTCCACTTAAAAGACATGGGGCAGCTGGTGGCTAGAGAAATAGAGTCAGTGGGTGGCGTTGCCAAAGAATTCAATACCATCGCCGTGGATGATGGCATCGCCATGGGACATGGAGGCATGCTCTATTCTTTGCCATCGCGAGAAATTATTGCCGATTCGGTGGAGTACATGGTGAACGCACATTGTGCAGACGCGCTAGTTTGCATTTCAAATTGCGATAAGATCACACCGGGCATGTTGATGGCAGCGATGAGACTTAATATACCAGCAATTTTTGTCTCTGGAGGACCAATGGAAGCAGGTAAAGTCACGTGGAGAGACCATGAACGTTCCGTTGATTTGGTTGACGCCATGATGGTTGCCGCTGATGACACAGTCACCGATGCAGAGTCCGAATCCATGGAGCGATCAGCTTGCCCCACTTGTGGATCTTGCTCTGGGATGTTCACGGCCAACTCTATGAACTGCTTAACAGAAGCTTTAGGACTATCGTTGCCAGGAAATGGAACCCTCGTGGCGACACATAGCGAACGGGAAAATCTGTTTCTGGAAGCAGGGCGAACCATTGTGTCCCTAGCCAAAAGCCACTACGAACAGGACAATTACGATGTCCTTCCTCGATCCATTGCAAATTTCTCCGCTTTTGAGAATGCGATGTCCCTCGATATTGCCATGGGGGGATCCACAAATACCGTACTCCACCTACTTGCAGCTGCAGAAGAAGGGGGGGTGAATTTTAAGATGACAGACATCGACAGGCTCAGTCGCGTCGTTCCAAACTTGTGCAAGGTTGCGCCCGCCACTCCGGAGTATCACGTAGAAGACGTTCACCGAGCGGGTGGAGTCATGTCTATACTGGGAGAACTTAGTCGAGCAGGCTTAATCAACCTAGAGGCACTTAGCGTCCATTCGGCGAACATGGCAGAATCCATCGAGAAATGGGACATTGGATCCACAGAAGATCCAGCAAAAACAGATTTCTTTCGAGCTGCACCAGGCGGTGTTCCGACTCAAATAGCATTCAGCCAAAGCAAACGTTACAAAACGTTGGATTTAGACCGAGAGAATGGGTGTATTCGGAATCTTGCACATGCCTACAGCCTCGATGGTGGCTTGGCCGTGCTATTTGGAAATCTTGCAAAAGATGGATGTATTGTAAAAACCGCTGGCGTTGACGAAAGTATTCTTAAATTTACAGGGCGCGCGCGAATTTTTGAAAGTCAAGACGCCGCGGTTGATGGCATTCTGGGAAACAAAATCGTGGCAGGAGACGTTGTCGTGATTCGCTATGAAGGCCCAAGAGGTGGCCCTGGAATGCAAGAGATGCTTTATCCGACCACCTACCTCAAATCCAAGGCACTTGGAAAAGCTTGTGCACTGATAACCGATGGTCGTTTTTCAGGAGGGACTTCAGGCTTGTCCATTGGACATGTCTCACCTGAAGCCGCCGAAGGTGGTTTAATTGGGCTGGTTGAAGAATTTGATTCGATTGAAATTGATATACCCAATCGGTCGATTCATCTCGCTGTCGACGAAGAAATACTGGAGAATCGACGTGAGCAGATGGATGCCAAGGGGATTAAGGGCTGGAAGCCAGACCGAGTACGAGAAGTCAGCGCGGCCCTAAAAGCCTACGCCCTACTTAGCACGAGCGCTGCAAGAGGAGCGGTTCGAGACGTCAACCAATTCTAATCCAGCACCTGAACTCAAGATGATTCCAACTCACTCTAGTTTTAAGAGAGTTGGAATCCCCTATATCAGACATTTACTCGAAAACATGGATCAACGAGTAAATGAGGATAGCATCGGAAACAGTATTCGCCAGCATCTCATTCGTCCAATGCTATAACCTAAATACTCCAGTTAGTTTCGAAAACATCAGAGTACTGACCTCTCAAGAAACACCTAAATGATACTTTCTAGATAGCGATAGATGGTTAACTCCGAAAGTACAAGAAAGTACTAGTGATCATCGGTAACCACGAGACAGAATCATTCACCACACGTGGTATCGATGCTGCTGCACCATCAAAGTAGGCAGCTAACAACAAAAGCCGACCATGCGAATATAAAGGGAATATGTCCGAACCGTATAATGCCGAAGGAATCATGTGACGATGGAAATACTTGGCTAAGTTGTAGAAGTTCAGACTTGAGCTGACAGTTACCCGTTTATCAGTAGCTGTCTGTCAGATAGAGTTTAGTTTACAAACTTTTCTTTCCAGATCGCTTTACCGTCGATGAGTGTTTCCATCGGC
>WLWV01000318.1 GCA_012103395.1 Gammaproteobacteria bacterium | reverse complement strand
GGCTCAACATTCAATACTAAAGCCTGAAAAACCGGCTTTGGCTTCGCTCTCTACGTTCACTCCGCCAAAGCCAATAGCGAAGCTGCAATAGAAAGCTAAATTACAGACCTCAGATTACACTACCTTATCGAATTGGCTAAGGTGACTCAGACTGATATTCCAAGCTTACGGGCAATCTATGCCTGTGTGTGTTTATTGAACAAGACCATGGAAGAAGAAAAGGTCGCCATAAAAGGGGCGATACTGAGCTAAGTTATAGCAAACTCCGGGGACGCAGTACGATCCGCTTGAGCTAATTTGAGAAATCCGATGAGCAGTATCTATATTACTAGGTATCATTGGAGAGATCTTATGATTGGGTGTTGTGTTCCCGGAAACCCCATACAAGCCATCTATCGATACTGTTTAAGCAACTAACCTCTTTAGGTTTGCGATGATGTAGATACAATCACAAAGTGCTTTTTCACATACTTGTCGACATGCCAGACTGGTTGTAATCCATTATCCATGACAAACCCGTCTCCGGCACGTACGTTAAATTCCTCGTCGTTTTCAGTCACAATTCTGGCCTCACCTTCAATGATATGGCAGAACTCAATTTGATCATTCATTGGTCCACGAAAAACACCTGCAGTACTCTCCCAGACGCCTGAACGGAAATTTCCATTGTCACCAACGAAGTGAGGCCATGCGGTGTGTTTGGGGCTGCCCGAGACAGCGATATCCGCGGTTTCTTTTTCAATAGCGGCAGTAATGCAATTTGAAAATTTTGTAAGTGTCGTCATTTTAGCTCCACAGAGTAATGTTTTAGATTTGCCTAATATATAAATGGCAAAAGGTCAGTGTGCAATCCAAAAAGCCCAGTAAGGCTGATCTTAGCACCAAGATCTAGGTTACCATTTACCTTATTGATCTATCTGATTGAAAAGAGAGGAATGTCATTGAGCAGTTTAGTTAGTCTGTTAAGCGTACTTCTGCATCAAGCCATCGCTATTTTTCCCGCTTTTATGGGAAGCAGGCCAACATAGTAAGCGTTGTGTGGGTTTGATTTCAAGAACTGATATTGTCTGTGTATCGTGGAAGTTAAGATGTTCCCTTAGCTTTGTTTTATATCAGCTTATGCCTTCATGAATATTGAGATGTCCCACACCGAAGGGAGGTTTATCCTCGAGTTCCTACAGAAAGGATGTAAATTCCCGTAACCGTCTGGTTAGTATCACCCGACCACCACCGCAGAAGTCCATTAGGAAAACAGGCTGATGCATCACGGCTTGATTCGCCACAACTATTGTCAGCATCTCCCAAGCACACGCCAATTTTAACTCTTCAGGAATGATTAACAGGCGCGAAAATTGTATCAGTACTGGAAGAAGCTAGCGCACTTTTTATCCATTGAGGGTGGATGCGGGTATTCAAAGAGTTAGTAAATCACCCGGGGGAAGATAAGTACCGATCGGTAAGCCTCAATGCAGCTTTCGATTTCTCTCCTAATTATACTTGACTTAAGATAGTTAACATTTAAACTAGTATGGTTTAAATGTTAACTATTTTGGAGTATCACTATGGCTTCACGAAGAAAGTTTCTATCTCTGGTAGGTGGCGGTGTTGTTGTCGCGGCAGGGGCGAGTGCGGCGGGGTTTGCGTTGACCCGAACACCAAAAAAAGCCCTAGCACCATGGCAACATCCAGGGGCTTCTTATGGCGATGCTCGAAAGCGATTCTTGTCCTATGCAATTTTGGCCCCTAATCCGCATAATCAACAGCCATGGTTGGTGGACTTAAGTCATGAAGGTCAAATCTGGTTGTATGTTGACCACACGAGGTTACTTCCCCATACGGACCCATACAACCGTCAGATCACGATAGGCTTGGGTTGTTTTCTCGAATTACTCGTCCAGGCTGCGGCACAAGACGGATATTTGGCGGAGCTTAGTTTGTTTCCAAGGGGACAAAATAACACGGTATTGAACGATGCTCCGATAGCATCGATAAAAGTTAGCAAGCCTGAAGGCATAACATCAGATCCACTGTTTGAGTCGGTGCTTGAACGACGTAGTGTAAAAAAACCTTTTGATACAAGTAAGCCGGTGGAAGCCTCCGTTCTATCGGAATTGGAAGCAGTAAATCTCAACGGCGTAACCGTGGGATCGACGAATGCGCAGAAGATGTTAGCCGAACTGAAAGAAATCAGCTGGCAGGCGCACAACATTGAAATGGAGACGCCCCGAACACTACAGGAGAGTATTGATGTTATGCGATTTGGAAAACAAGAAATCGATGCTAATCCCGACGGTATTGATCTCGGCGGCGCATTTCTTGAGTCTTTAATGGTGTTAGGAATGTTAGACCGGAGGCAGATGATTGTGCAACCCTACGTCTGTAACTTCGGTTTAGTTTGAGTCATTATTGTCGTTCCACACGATATATCGCTTGTCGGCATTGCTCCATTCATCGTCAATCTCAACGAGAATGGCACTGACAA
>WLWV01000102.1 GCA_012103395.1 Gammaproteobacteria bacterium | reverse complement strand
GATGGCTCAACATTCAACACCTAATCCAGAAAAACCGGCTTTGGCTTCGTTCGCTACGCTCACTTCGCCTAAGCCAAACGAACATCGCTAAAGAAATAAATTACAGACCTCAGGGTACACTACCAGCAAATACGCATAAAACCTATAGCCGGAATAAAGAATAAGGAGACGGGGAATCGTCTCTTTTTTGTCATATAACGTGTCTTGCCGGCTTTAATTTGTCACCCATGTGAGGGTGTTGATAGAGTTGTTAGGTGGCTTTTTGTTTGTTGCTTGTCACATAGAAGTATGTCACTTGGTGCCGTAAATTCGGTCACCAGCATCCCCAAGACCTGGCAGGATATAACCGTGATCATTTAATTCTCGATCCACAGCTGCCGTGAAAATAGGAACATCTGGATGGGCGGTGTTGAAAGCACGGACGCCTTCTGGTGCCGCCAGCAAGCAGACAAATTTCATTTTTGTTGCTCCGCCTTGTTTAAGGCGATCCACTGCCGCAATGGCGGAATTTGCTGTTGCGAGCATTGGGTCTACCACGATGGCTAGGCGGTCTCCGATATCTTGAGGGACTTTATAATAGTACTCCACCGCAGTCAGTGTCGTTGGGTCCCGGTATAGACCAACATGCCCCACACGAGCAGATGGCATGAGCGAAAGCATTCCATCAAGTAATCCGTTGCCGGCACGCAAAATGGAAACAAAGCAGAGCTTTTTTCCCGCCAGCACCGGAGATTCCATTTCTTCCAGAGGGGTTTCTATCGTTCGGTTCGTGAGGGAGAGGTCTCGAGTCACTTCATACCCCAGCAACATTGCGATTTCATTTACCAATTGTCGGAATGCGCTGGTCGGTGTTGATTTACGACGCATTAAGGTCAGTTTATGTTGAATCAGCGGATGGTCAACAATGGTTACATGCATTTTAGGGTCCAATGGGATTGTTGATGTGAATGAGCTCAACAGATTTGTCCGGTAGCTAAATTTTAATGTACACCAACTGGCGAATGGATGCCAATTTGTTTATCATCGTTTTTCTTAGCGCCAATCAATGCTCGGTGTTGCAGTGATGTTATTATTAATCTCATTACAACAATGCATATTGTGGATAGATGATCAGGCCAACATTTTCCAACTTTTTTAAGAGGAGCTCCGTTGAATCATTCCTATTTTATTGAAGTGGCCTGGGCGGAGGCCCGCGCAAGTCAACTCCAAGGTGGTGTTGATGTGGGGGCGGTGTTAGTGAAAGACGAAAAGCGGGTTGTCAGCGCACACGATCAAACCTTGCAGATGAATAATCCTATCGCAGTGGCGGAAATGGAATGTATCCGTCAGGCCGGTAGACGTGACGATCAATCAGCATTGATCCTTTATTCAACTCGATACCCCGATATGCTAGTCGCTGGAACAGTTCTCCAGTTTTCTATTGGTGCCATGGTTATTGGACTGCCAGAAGCTCAATCTCCGGCGATTGATTTACTAAGAGAAAAATCGGTTCCCATTACTTTTTGGCCTATGACTGAATGACCATCAGATTGATGAGAGCTTCATAGATGACAACTTCGTGGCGCACGATGAGGCCCACTCTACGGAATTAACACACAAATGCACAAAGAAGAGAGTCAGCAGGATAGGGTTTTTCTTAGAGAGGCTTATCTCGAAGCCCAAGGTGGGTATGACGAGGGTGGTGTTCCTGTGGGTGCTGTCATGGTGCGGGATGGGGAGGTGATTGTACGCGGGCGGAATAAACGTGTTCAGGAGAATGACCCTGTGATGCATGGGGAGACAGACTGTTTGCGAAATGCGGGGACTCTGTCAGATTATTCAGACATTGTTTTGTACACCACCCTAAGTCCTTGCATGATGTGCACTGGTGCAATTCTACACTTCGGCATAAAGCGCGTAGTGGTGGGTGAGGATGTAAACTTTCCGGGCAATGTTGATTTTTTGAGAGAACATGGCGTTGAGGTGTCTCTGATTGACGATCCTGACTGTAAGGCATTAATGTCGACTTTCATCAAAGAAAGACCGGATATCTGGTATGAAGATATTGCTGGAAACGAAGAAATTTGAACGTGCGGCTACTCGGTTGCCGATGTATTCCCAAATAACGTTGTGAATTAGACCCGGAAGCTATTATGAATCGTTATGCACTAAGAAAATATTTTAAAACTCAAGGTCCGGCGGTATTGCCTGTCATTCATGTCTTGGATAATGAACAGGCGAGGAAGAACGTGGAAGTTGCGGTCAGGGAAGGGGCAGCAGGGGTTTTCCTAATTAATCATGATTTTGGTATCGAGCTATTTCTACCGATTATTCGACATGTTCGTTCCTGTTTTCCATCGCTTTGGCTCGGCGTGAATTTCCTAGGTGTCACCGGTGATAAAGCTTTTTCTACGCTGGCTCAATTGGGTGAAGAAGGATGTGCAGTAGATGGCTACTGGGCCGATGATGCACGAATTGATGAAAACCAAGGAATGGACGAACAGCCTGAGGCAAGTGCCATACTCGCTGCAAAAGAAGAGTGTGGTTGGAATGGTTTGTATTTTGGTGGAACCGCGTTCAAAAAACAACGATTCGTTGATACGAAGGATCACTTAGCTGCTGCCAGAATTGCGGCTGGGTGGATGGATGTTGTCACCACGTCCGGCGTCGCTACAGGTGAAGAAGCTGGAACGGATAAGATATCAACCTTTCGCCTAGGAGTGGATGAACAGGCATTAGCCTTAGCGTCTGGGATTACTCCGGGAAACATCCAACAATATGTTCATGACTTGGACGCCATTCTCGTTGCGACGGGCATCAATTACGACGGTGATTTTTATCATATTGATCCCCGTAAATTGCGTAGCCTGATTAGAGGCAGCAAAATAGCCGATGTGCCGAACATTGCGTCCGCCCAAGCTAGCCCCCTATCTCAAGACAATCAATCTCACGGAGATCGAAAGGACACCCGGTCGCATCGGTGGTATCTGGATCTAATGGCGCCGAGAACCCGAGGAGAAAAATATGCGTGGCTTGATCCCTCGGCGGCCTATGTGAATGCCGACTCATTTCACGGCATGCTGGATGATCTATGTGAGCCATTTAGCCCGGGTGAGATCGATGTGGTGGCGGGGTTTGATGCAGCAGGGTTCGTGCTTGGTGCTGGTATGGCCACTCGGTTGGGTAAAGGTTTTTTGACCATTCGTAAGGGTGGGAAAATCCCCGTGGACTTTGATGTTGTTCCAATGACGAATTATTCCGGTCAAACCCAAGAAATGGAAATGCGTAAACCGGCGTTTGCGAGTGGGACCCGCGTTCTCCTTGTGGATCAGTGGATTGAAACCGGGGGAACGATGTTATCTGGAATCGAGCTAGTAGAGCGGCAGGGAGGAATTGTTGCTGGCATTGCGGCAGTTTGTATCGAAGAGAATGAAATCTCGGAAACCATGGGGAGAAAATACAAAATGATTTCTTGTGTTGTTTCGGGATCCGATATTCAGGCACAATGTAACAAGCAAACACTGGCGAGCTTTCGGCATTTTAAGCCGGAAAATACCTTCCCGAAAATCCGGTGATGCGGTATGTTGAAGTTTCGATCTAAAAATGAATGGCTAATCATCAGTAACTGGAGACCACAATGACTGAACAAACAGATTTACTAAGAAGAAAGTTTATTAAACAGTCCACCATCGTGAGCAGCGCTTTGGCGATGCCGATGATTCTAACAACTAACAAGGCCAGCGCCGACCCTGTCGAGATCAATATGCTTGCTTGGTATGGACATGGAGAACCAGATGTGGTGTCCGCGTTTGAAGCAGAGAATAACGTCAAATTTAAACCGAAATACTATGCCGGAGGTGACAACATGATGGCGCTAATCGCGCAATCGCCGCCTGGCACTTATGACATCATTTTGTCCGATGGTGAATTTGTTCAGCAGCTAAATGAGGCTGGTTACATTGAAGAGCTGAATGCAGATGACTATCCCTTTGATGACTTTCTGTTTGAAGATTTCACTAAGTTTCCCGGCCACTGGAAAGATGGAAAGTTGTTTTCCACCATGGTGAGATTTGGTCATCTCGGTGTCTCATACAACAAGAATCACGTCACTGCTGAGGAAGCAATGAGTTATCAGTGTTTTTGGAAGCCTGAGTTGTTGGGTAAAGTGGGGCACTTTGATTGGCATCTACCTAGCCTCGGTATGATGAGTCTTTACAACGGAAACGCGAAGCCAAGCCCATTCGATATCGATGGTAGTGCATGGGATAAAGTGCAGGAGACTACCATGAGCTTGAGACCTCAAGTCGGCGGCTTCTTTGACTACGGCGGCACATTTAACTCTCTGAAAAATGGCGAGATGCTTGCAATGTGTGGCATTGGTGACTGGATTACGGGTGTTCTGGAAAAAGATGGTGCGCCGGTTGCGTCAGTGGTTCCCAAAGAGGGCGGAATTCAGTGGACCGAATCTTACTGTATCGGTAAGGGTTCCGAAAAAGCGGCGTTGGTGAACAAGTTCATCCAATACATGCTTTCTCCAGCAGGTCAGGTCAGATCAGCACAGATGGCGGCTTATCCGGGGTTTTGTGTGACTCAAGGAGGCGTGTCGGCACTTCAAGCTGCAAACATGGTGGAAGCCGAGAGAACAGGACAGGTAGAAGGTGCGGTGAATAACCCGATACGATTAATAGAAGAAGGACGCATCCACTATAGAGACATTCCACAACAGCAGTCTTTGGAAGACTGGAATGATTTTTGGTCAGAGTACAAGAATGCCTAATGTCATTCAATTGTCACTTAGTATTAGTTGATTCTTACGTGATAAAAGCCGTTATAGAATCCATTGTTGTATGCTAATGATCGTTTGTGGCTCAGTAAAAGGCGGGTGGGAAGCCACCCGCTTTGATTTCTACGGGAGTTTCTAGCGTTGAAAACGGGAGCCCAAAAAGGACTTGATGGGTATGCGCTGACCTGGCGGTTACCAGTGATTTTCTGGCAGCTGTTCTTTTTCGTTGGCCCATTGTTATTTACCATTGCAATGACATTCTTTTTGGTGAAAAACTATCGGATGACCGAAGCCTTCGAAATGAAGAATTGGGTCAAGATGATGGGGAAGGGCTATTTTTGGGACTCCTACTTCTTAACCGTTGGTCTCGCTTCTCTCTCCACGGTTACGGCAACTTGCCTTGCTTTCCCAGCAGCATATACTCTCGCTTTCAAAGTCTCTGATAACGCCCGACGATGGGCTGTTTTCTTTTTGATTATTCCATTTTTTACCAGTTACTTGGTGAGAACGTTTTCTTGGTATGTCATCCTCGCAGAATCAGGCGTGATCAATAATATGTTGAGTTGGATTGGGTTTGGCCCCTATACCATGCTTAATACGAAGTTTGGAACCATGGTAGGTTATATGACTCTGACATTGCCATTGGTGGTTATTTTACAAACACTATCGCTAGCGAACGTGGACAGGCGGTTGATTGAGGCGGCACAAAACCTAGGTGCAAATGGAATTTGGACCATTGTGAAAGTGATTATTCCATCAGCTAAAGTCGGGCTTATTATCGGTGCGGTATTTTGTTTTATCTTATCGTTTGGTGATTTCGTGGCTCCTTACTATCTCGGTGGATCCAAACCACCGACCTTGCCGATAATGATCATTGATACTACGAAGTCTGGTCAGCAATGGCCGAGAGCAGCGGTGGTGGCAGTGGTTATGATGGTGACTTTAATGGTTGTGGCATTTGCGTCAATCAAGTTTGCCTACCGCAAAAAATAATGAAAAATACTGGACGTCTACTCACAGTGATATTGATCGGTTATCTGGTCTTTATCTTCATTTTCATTTTTACACCCATTATCACCAGCATCATTTTTTCCTTTAATTCCGATCGTTTTCCCACGATTCCTCTCGGATCGTTCACCCTTAAATGGTATGAGCTAATTTACAACGATCCCGATGTTTGGGAAGCTGCAAAAAATAGTTTGATCGTGTCTGTTTCGGTGGGCATCTTATCCACGATTATTGGCTTTTGCACTGCCTATACTGATTTTCGTTACGAATTTCGGTTCAAGAACATGTACCTAGCATTGGCCTTGTTACCACCTACTGTGCCGTTGATTATTCTGGCGTTGGCGATGTTGGCCTGGTTTTCAAAGATTGGTGTTTCTGGTCAGCTCTGGACCATTGTGCTTGCTCACACAGTACTGTGCGCCCCATTTGCGATGGCTGTGATTCGTTTACGGCTTCAGCAGATGGATGCTGATTTGGAATCCGCTGCGTGGAATTTAGGTGCCAGCGAATGGTTAGCCATGAAGGAAGTGGTCATTCCCTTTGCCTTGCCATCCATTGTTTCCGCCATGTGTTTGACCATGGCCGTTTCATTTGATGAATTTGCAGTAGCTTGGTTTGTTTCTGGTCTGAATAAAACAATTCCAGTAATGATTCTCGAAATCTTGCAAGGTAACATCGATCCGCAAATTAATGCCATTGGTACTTTTGTGTTTTTCACCTCGATGACCTTGGTGATTATCGCGCAGCTATTTTTTACCTTTCGATCGCCGAAAGCGACTTTATGAATGGAATCATGAAGCACATTCCGCAAAAACTAATATGGGCCAAACCAAAGATGAAACCAGAAAGAATACCGGTGATATGAGTCAGGAGCCGCAAATAGTTTTCCAAAATGTTGTCAAATATTTTGGCAATACCACCGCTGTGGAGAAAATGAATCTGACGGTAAAAAAAGGTGAATTTATTGCCATCATGGGTTCTAGTGGTTGTGGTAAAACCACGACGCTTCGTATGTTGGCAGGTATGGAGACCCCGAGTGAAGGCGAGATACGACTGAATGGCCAACGTATCAATGAGCTCAAGCCATCAGAGAGAAATACCCCGATGGTGTGGCAATCTCTGGCTCTATTTCCGTTTCTCAATGTGATCCAGAATGTTGAGTTTGGACTGAAAATGCGTGGCATTGGTACCGAGGAAAGGCGTCGCCGTTCGTTAGAGTGGTTGTCGAGAATGGCGATTGAGGAGTTTGCAGAGCGCTCGATAGATCAATTATCCGGGGGGCAAAGACAGCGAGTTGCCTTAGCGCGTGCATTGGTAACGGAGCCCCCCGTTCTTCTGCTAGACGAACCTCTTAGCGCTTTGGATGCAAATCTGGTAGTTCGTATGCAGGGTGTGTTATCTCGTTTACAAAAAGAACTGGGGATTACGTTTGTCTATGTTACCCACAGTCAGTCCGAGGCATTCGCCATGGCAGACCGGGTAGTAATTATGAGTAAAGGAGTGGTAGAGCAAGTCGGCAGCCCACAAGAAGTGTACCGAAAACCTGCCAGCCGATTCGTTGCAAACTTCGTGGGCTCGAACAACATTCTTAATGGTGATGTTAGTGCAATAGATACGTCATCCGTTATCATAGAAACGGAAATTGGTGCTGTTCGGGCGAATTTACCTACCGACCATGAATATTCTATGGGAGTTCACTTGGGTCTAGTGATCAGTGCAGATGCCATGGATTTGTCCATGACTGAGGAGCAGTCCAAGGATAATCAGTTTCGTTGCAGATTGGTTAGTGAGTCGTTCGTCGGAGCCATGGTGACGATGTTAGTGGAAACAGACAGTGGTATCGAGTTGAAAATACAGTTGTTTCAGAAGGAGTTGGATCAAATTGGATTTAGTGAAAATACGTCAAGCAGCGGAACGTTTCTTTGGGTTTCGTGGTCAAAAAGCAGTGTCTATATTCTCCCTCAATGAAAGAGATTTGCTATGAGAGAACCGAATCAACCGTTGAAGCACATCGTTCTCACTTCCCATCCTACCGGTGATCAAACTCCGATAGACATTCAATGGGGGGCGTCGGATGTGGCGAAGAGAGGCCCTGTGGTCGCTACCCCTGCTGGCTCTGGGGAACGAAATGCGATTGGTGCCTATTCAGGATCCTATGCGGTTTATCGCGCTTTGGCTGTGGTAGCGGGTAGCCTTGACCCTCTTCATAAACCTGATTTAACGAATACCGCTCCCGCGATGAAGATGGGGCCATTTCCACAGTGGAGTGATCCACAAAAGATTGTTTCCATTGACCCTTGGGGGCACATAGTTGGTGCGTCCTTCGCTAATTTTATTGAAGATGGTGTGGATGTCAGGCCAACCATTGCCATTACCCGGGCCCGTTTAAGTGTGCCGGAACTTGTTAATCCGAAGCCGGGTGATGGTCATCGGTATCTGAAACCCGACGGAACAGTATTGATGGAGTCAGGAGAAGTTAACGTTACTAAAATCGCCATAGAGCCAGTTTGGTATTTGCCTGGGATCGCTGAACGTTTTAATACAGATGAACATGCTTTGAGGAGGACCTTATTCGAACAAACAGGTGGGATGTTTTCGGAGTTAGTGACGCGTCCTGATTTGCATGTTTTTTTACCACCCATTGGTGGTATTACGGCCTATGTCTTCGGTGAAATGGAAGCGATCACTGATCCAACCAAGAACCTGTCCTGCCGGGTACATGACGAATGCAATGGTTCTGATGTTTTTGGATCAGACATTTGCACTTGCCGTCCCTATTTGGTTTATGGCATTGAAGATGCCATCGTTACTGCTCAGCAGGGTGGCGCGGGGTTGATCGTTTACAATAGAAAAGAAGGGCGAGCATTGGGCGAGGTGACGAAGTTTCTGGTTTACAATGCCAGAAAACGACAAACCGGTGGTGATACAGCAGAGAACTATTTTGAACGGACAGAGTGCGTGGCAGGCGTTCAGGATATGAGATTTCAGGAATTGATGCCAGATGTACTGAATTGGTTTGGTATCACTCGTATCGATCGATTTATCTCGATGAGTAATATGAAATATGACGCCGTTACGAGCCAAGGAATCGAAATTGTCGAAAGGGTGCCTATTCCAGAAGACAGTATTCCACCAGATGCTAAGGTAGAGATGGATGCCAAGAAGGCAGCAGGTTATTTCACTGATGGTGATGTACCAACACAAACTGAACTACAGCAAAAACAGGGCAGAGGCCTGGAAGAGTATTAGGGCGAAATTTTGATGCCATAGTTCGAATCTACAATTTAGTTCTACCGTTCTATTTGGGCTTTTTTACAGAGGATATGTATTTGGTTGAGAGGCAGAGCAATACCCTAGATCAGTTGTTTTCTGCTGAAGCGGTGAGGGAGCGTTGTTACCAGCTGGGAAAACTAGCTGAAGTGAACCAGACGAAATGGTTTTCTTATCATCCAAGTGAGCTTGCGGCCTGCATCCGGCGGGTGGTTAATACTTGTCTTAAAAATTATCCAGATCTGGATATTCCACTACATAGTCGATGGCGTCATTTCGTGGTTTGTGATCAGCTCAATATTGCTAACAAAACTAACCTCTGGGAGTACTATACGACTGGATCGTTGGGAAACCGATTTATAGACGATAATATCGCACGAGCAAAGACCGCCATGGATCTGACGTTCGTGAGTGTCTTGCTTGATGCGGGCGCGGGCGCCAGCTGGTCGTATCATGACCCAATTACTGAACAACGCCTTGTGAGATCTGAAGGGTTGGCGGCAGCGAGCATTGATTTTTTCTTCAACTATCTTGCTAAATTTGATTCAACCAAAGGGTGGGTGGTGGATGCCCAAGCATTGCAGTCTTTGTCTTTGTCACGATTAGCGAAAGCATTTCAAGTAAGTGAAACCAATCCGCTGGTAGGATTGCCCGATAGACTGAGATTGTTAAAAGGTTTGGGCCAAGTGCTATCAGAGAATGAAGCGCTCTCTCGTCCGGGTGATTTGTATGATGAATGTCTGTCATTGGCACGTTCTCATCCTGGTAACCAAAATATGGGCGAAAGCGAAAAAGAGTGCCAACCTCATGTAGTCATTGATGCTGCCCAACTCCTCAAACTGGTTTTGACACGGTTTAGTGCAATTTGGCCAAATGGTTACCAACATAAAGGTGTCAATCTTGGTGATTGCGGATACCATTCTTCGGTGCTCGGCGAAGCAGGCACGAATGGGATCGTTGCGTTTCATAAATTGTCTCAATGGCTCAGTTATTCTCTCGTGGAACCCTTGAAATGGGGTGGAGTGGTTGTGAGTGAACTTGATGGATTGACTGGGTTACCTGAGTACCGAAATGGCGGCTTACTATTAGATAGCAATGTGTTGCAACTAAAGGATAAGCGACTTCTTAATCAGCCTCTGGCTGTGACGTCTGAAGCTGTGGTGGAATGGCGGGCGCTAACTGTTTATTTGCTAGATAAACTTGCGGAAGGGGTTCGAAGAGAGTTCGGTAAGACCCGACAGGAACTCCCGCTATGCGCAATTTTACAAGGTGGCACTTGGGCGGCCGGCCGGATTCTTGCCATGGAAAAGAGGGGCGACGGTTCTCCGCCATTATCGCTGGCTATCAACGGAACAATATTTTGAGAGGGTCTGTGTGTATCCCGCTTTTCTAACCAATGCAATCAGTGCTTGTTTCTTTCACATTGGTGACAATAAACAGACCTTCCATCAAACCTCCACCCTGGGCTCCAATGGAGCGTTGGAGTTGGGTGGAACCACGGGGTTTGATCTGGTTTGTGCTACTTTTTAACGAAATGACTTTAAGGTAGATTGTTGGGAACTAGACCACATTTTCTGTCTCTTGTTTTCGCGTTCTTAGTCATGAGAATCAATACGACATTGGCCTGCCGATAAAAACTTTAAGAGGAATTATGCTAAGTACTTTTATTTCGCCTGTTAATTCATCCATTTTGCTACGTTTGCTTATACCATTTTTTGTTGTCTTTACCGACGCATATGCAGAGTCACCAATCGGAGAAGTGTCCTTTTCGACGGGAGATGTAACCATAGAAATGGATGGAGTAACACGCCATGGCATAGTCGGCGAACAGGTCTATCAAACGGATACAGTATTGACCGGTTTTGATGGCTATGTTGTCTTGAATATGTTCGATAAAAGCAAACTGACACTTCGACCTCGCTCGGTGGTCGTTATCGAAGAATATCGAGGAGGAGTTGATGAATCGTCGATTGTCTTGAGACTGCTAAAAGGTGGACTCAAAGCTATCACGGGCCAAATCGCCAAGAAGGCCCCGAAATCTTTCTCGCTTAAAACACCCACTGGTAGCATTGGTATCCGAGGCACTGAATTTATTTCCAGAGTCTGTGGAAGCGACTGTCGTGAGGAGGAGCTACAGTATGAAATTCAGGAGGAGGGTGGCCTAGAACTGTCAGAGGCTAATGTGGAGAAGCTCTTTCCCGATGGAGTGTATACCCTAGTTACGCAAGGCGTAATTTCCATGACACGGTGTGTAGATACCTTGGAAGATTGTGAGTCAATTGATATTGCTTTAAACCAATCTGGATACCTCGGGCTTTCGGTGCTTAGCAAGCTGAAAAAGCTACCTCGATTTTTGACAAATGATTTTGATGCGAATGGAGACGCAGGTGATCGTGGTAAAGCCGCGAAGTCAAAAGGCCAAAAAGGGAATAAAGGCAATGCGACGCGCGGGGGAAAGTCAGGCCAAGATAGTGGTAGTGGCGGCGATGGCGATGGCGGTGGCGGTGGCGGTGGTAATTGATAGGTGAATTTTTCTTGCTAAAGAGTGCGGATTGATATGAGTCTTGGAGCGGCAATCAATATTGTGGGACGATACTTGGAGCAAAAGAAGGGAATGGAGGTTTCTCCAAGCATTAAGCAATAGAGCATTAGGTGTAGAAGTTTAGACCAAATCTGACACCGTATTAAATCAATCCGAGCGAAGCGAGGGTTGATTTAATGAGAGTTACCCGTTTTGATGTAGTTACCAAACAATATCAAAACACAACGAGGTA
>WLWV01000101.1 GCA_012103395.1 Gammaproteobacteria bacterium | reverse complement strand
AGAACGCCGATGGAAACACTCATCGACGGTAAAGCGATCTGGAAAGAAAAGTTTGTAAACTAAACTCTATCTGACAGACAGCTACTGATAAACGGGTAACTGTCAGCTCAAGTCTGAACTTCTACAGGTGAACTTGATCGGGGCCGTCCGCTTGACGACAGAGTCTTGCATAGTTAAATGCTTCAGCCATGAAATAATCTTCACTCAGCCCCCCTGCACCATGTATTTGCATACATCGATCTATAATGGTTTGAACCATCGACGGGACACTAATTTTGCTCGCTGCGATCATGTCCCTTGCTGTCTGGGCTCCGACTTCGTCAATCCGATGACAGGTTTTTAACACGAGCAATCGAGCCATTTCAATTTCCGAGAAACTTTTCGCAATATCTTCCCGAATGGATTGGTGCTGACTAATGAATCGCCCAAACGTCTTTCGAGTGGATGCTCGTTGGCAAGCGAGTTCCAAAGAGCGTTGTGCAGCACCAATCAGACGCATGCAATGATGCATGCGTCCTGGGCCCAGCCGCCCTTGGGCAATTTCGAAACCTCTTCCCTCGCCCAATAGCACATTCTCAAGTGGGACTCGAACGTTATCGAAGATCAACTCGGCGTGACCAATGGGCGCATCATCGTACCCCAACGTAGTCAGTTTGCGAACAATATGGACGCCTGGCGTATCTTTTGGCACAAGAATTTGGGTTTGTTGTTTGTGCCGATCTCGGTTATCGGGGTCTGTTTTTCCCATGACGATAATGATTTTGGTTCGCTCATACATGGCCCCTGTGATGTACCACTTACGTCCATTTAATACCCACTCATTACCCTCCCTCCTAATACTCAGTTCAACGTTTGTTGCATCACTTGATGCTACTTGAGGCTCAGTCATTGCATAAGAAGAACGAATTTCTCCGTTTAACAGGGGCTTTAGCCATTGGGCTTGCTGGGTTCTCGTGGCGTATTTCATTAACACCTCCATATTTCCTGTGTCGGGCGCATTGCAGTTAAACACCTCAGGAGACCACAGAACCCGTCCCATGGTTTCGGCGATTGGTAAATAGTCAACGTTGGATAAACCGCCATGGTCACTATACTCTCCATGAATTTCTGGAATAAACAGATTCCATAGTCCGGCCTGCTTTGCTTTATCTTTGAGATCATCCATGAGGGGTAAAGTAGCAAACCGGTTTTGTGCCCCAGCAAGCTGTTCAGCGTAGTGTTTTTCATTCGGATAGATATGCTTTTCCATAAAAGCCTTTAACTCCGCCTGAAAAGCCAGTGATTTCGCTGAATATTCAAATATTGGGTGTTGATGCTGCATTGTTAGCGTCAGTTTCCGAAAAGAGATCCATCCGAGAGTGAAGCAGACCCCAGGGGCTGTCACTCCTACTTTTTACCGCATTTCCACCTGCTCTTTGTAAAGCATCAAAATCGATATTGATATTGCCCCAAACGCCCACGACGCGCAATTGGGAATCAAAGCGCGTTCCGAGGATAAAGATATTGGAAGAGTTAATTCTGGGAGTGTCGTAGAATCTCATTCATTACCCAATAGAGAGAAGATCAGATGTCGGAGCAAAAACGGTGCTGGTGGTGCGGTGACAATGAATTGTATATGGCTTACCATGATAATGAATGGGGTACGCCGTTGCACGATGAACGTGCATTGTTTGAGTTTTTGTGTCTAGAAGGTGCTCAGGCTGGGTTGAGTTGGATAACCATTCTGAAGAAAAGACAGAACTATCAATTGGCCTTTGATCACTTTGATGCACAGAAGATTGCTGGCTATCAAAAGCAGAAAATCGATGAGTTGCTACAAAATTCGGGGATTGTGAGGAATAAATTGAAGGTTAATGGCTTCGTCAAAAATGCCAAGGCCTATCTAGAGATGCTGGATCAGGGACTGACGTTGGATCAGTATTTCTGGGATTTTGTTGATGGTGAAGTGATACAGAATAGTTGGAGTAATCGTGATCAGGTTCCCGCTAATACCCCATTATCTGATGCTATTAGTAAGGATTTAAAGAAACGAGGGTTTACTTTTGTGGGCAGTACGATTTGCTACGCATTTATGCAGGCAACCGGGATGATTAATGATCATTTGGTAGATTGCTTTCGCTACGAAGCACTATCTAAACAATAATCGTTCTCCAAGAGCGCTGTGTTGGGAACTATCTCCGTGCATTCGGCGTTTCTAAGGGGTGATCGAATCGTGTTTATGATTCGATCACCAAAATGAAAACCACGAATAGGTTCGTTTCCATCCACCTATTCGATATGATTTTAGTTAGTTAGTAACTTATTCATTCGCTTAACAAATTCGCCGGGGTTCTTCAGGGAAACACCTTCTGCTAATGCGGCTTGATCAAATAGCAATTGAGCCCAGTCTTCAACTAACTCTCCGTCGAGGTCGATTTTTTGGACTATCTCATGGTCGGGGTTGATCTCAAGGATAGGTTTCGCCACCGGTGCTTCCTGGCCGATTGCTTGGAGAATGCGTTCCATGTTGCCACCCAGATCATTTTGGTCAGCCACCAGACACGATGGGGAGTCAACCAAACGATTGGAAATGCGGACCTCCTTCGCTTGATCGGCCAATATGGATTGGAATTTCTCAACCATTGGCTTCATGGTCTCTTTGCGTTTCTCTTCTTCCTCTTTCGTCTCTTGGCCCTTTAGTGTGTCGAGATCTAAGTCGCCCTTTGAGATGGATTTCAGGGCCTTGCCTTCATAATCGGTGAGATGAGACACAACCCACTCGTCTACAGGGTCAGATAACAGTAGTACCTCAATATCGTTTTTGCGAAACACTTCCAAGTGGGGCGAAGAGCTGGCAGCCGCGTGACTGTCTGCGGTGACGTAGTAAATGTCGCTCTGTTTCTCCGGCATACGAGCGATATAATCATCAAGCGAAGTAGTTTGGGCTTCGTCACCATTATTCGTTGAAGAAAAGCGGATCAGTTTGGAAAGGGTTTCCTTGTTGTCCATGTCTTCAATCAGCCCCTCCTTCAGAACACGGCCGTATTCTTTCCAGAGTGAAAGGTATCGCTCATTGTCCTTTTTGGCGATCTTGCTTATTTCGCTAAGAATTTTCTTTACCGATGCCGTACGAATTTTGTCGATTTCCTTATTTTGCTGTAAAAACTCCCGGGAGACGTTCAAAGGTAAATCCGCTGAATCCACGAGTCCTCGAACAAAGCGAAGATAGTTGGGCATCAATTGCTTAGCATCATCAGAGATAAAAATACGTCGAACATACAGTTTGATTCCATGTCGTTGTTCCCGATCCCAAAGATCATAGGGTGCTTTGGAAGGAATATAAAATAGTGAAATATATTCCATCTTGCCCTCCACGCGATTATGAAGAACTGACATTGGCGGTTCTGGGTCGTAGGTCAGTGACGTATAAAAGGTATTGTGTTCCTCATCAGAAATTTCCTTTTTCCCTCGGGTCCACAGCGCTGATCCTTTGTTAATAGCTTCCCACTCTGGTTCCTGGTCAGGTTTTGGTTTTCCGTCTTCGTCCAGTTCAGGTTCTTTTAGCATTTGTATAGGTAAAGAGATATGGTCTGAATACTTGGAAATAATGTTTCTAACCCGAAACTTCTCCAGGTACTCTTTATCTTCTTTGTTAATTTTCAGCGTAATCTCGGTTCCACGCTGGGGTCGATCAACGGTCTCGATCGTGTATTCTCCACTGCCATCAGAGGTCCATTTAATGCCTTCCGATACGGGTGCGCCAGCTTTTCGAGTGGTCAACGTGACATTTTTCGATACGAGAAAACTGGAGTAAAATCCAACCCCAAATTGCCCAATGAAATTGTTATCGGCGTCTTCGGATTGATTCATTTGCTCCATGAAGCGTTTGGTTCCAGAGCGTGCGATGGTGCCGATGTTCTCGATTACTTCCTGTTCGTTCATACCAATACCGTTGTCACGGATTGTGATAGTTTTACTGGTAGGGTTGAAGTCTATCCATATACCAAGAGCCTCATCATCCTCTAATAACGTGTTATCAGTAAGTGAGACGAAGCGGAGTTTGTCGCAGGCGTCAGATGCATTAGAAATCAATTCTCTCAGAAAGATTTCCTTATTGCTGTAAAGCGAATGAATCATCAATTGTAGCAATTGCTGAACTTCGGTTTGAAAGCTATGTGTTTGAACTTTAGAGTCTGGTTTCATTATTTTTGACTGATGATTGCTAATAATCGCGCATATCTGGGGGCGTGCTCATAATTTTCAAGGCCCTCCTCAATGCCATCGATTATTCGCTGCAAGCGAGAGAAGCATGTGGGCGTGACTGAAATTTACCTATGAATATGCTGTTTATGGGATAAGCTGTTGACCTCGGCGAATAATCTTCGTATATTCCGCCCCCCATTGGCTGGTGTCATTATGTTTCAAAGCGTATACAATCAGCCATTGATAAGAAAATTGCTAGATCGAACTGTCTGTTCAAGTTTTTCTAGGTGAAGTATTCGGGGTATAGCGCAGTCTGGTAGCGCGCCTGCTTTGGGAGCAGGATGTCGGGAGTTCGAATCTCTCTACCCCGACCAATTTTCATGTTTATCCGTTGCGCCCGTAGCTCAACTGGATAGAGCAACGGCCTTTGAGCTCTACCAATAGTTTTGGACAATAGGAATCTCTATTGTTTATGATGAGTTAGTAGAATGAGGAGCCTTCGGTGGGAATAGTAACCAGCGAAGTGGAGGGCACTGTATCGGTGAAACCTTAACGCATCACGGCGATGGCAATACCGAGGAAACCCATGCTGAAAGCGTGATTTTTATAACGATTTAGCAAGGGGATCCGTAGAGACTATACGTGCCCCACCTGAAATGGTGAAGATATAGTCCAGACCCCAAACTTTTGGTTTGTTTGATGGTTAAACGACTAAAGGGCGACGAAAGTCGTAGTAGGTAAGCTAAGCCGTAGGTTACAGGTTCGAGTCCTGTCGGGCGTGCCATTGGCGAAGAAGTAGAATTTTGGTGAGCGTAGCTCAGTTGGTAGAGCCCCGGATTGTGATTCCGGTCGTCGTGGGTTCGAGTCCCATCGTTCACCCCATTCGCTTTTAAGGCTTTGGTGTTGCTAAGTATTAAGTTTTGCCCTGATGGGTTTTAAGCTGTTAATATTTTGTATGAGTTCTAGCTCTAAGGTTTCTCTAATCGTTAGAGCTTAGTTGTGAATGTAATGTAGTTATTTGACCATATCCATGTAGTTAGTGGACGTTGTGATGTTTTGCGAGAGTGGCGGAATTGGTAGACGCGCTGGATTTAGGTTCCAGTGGGGTAACCCGTGAGAGTTCGAGTCTCTCCTTTCGTACCATCTATTGAGCCCAACTAAATAATGCCGGGTAGTCTGAATTTTTGAATTCTGAGGTAATTCATTAATGCAAGTTTCAATTGAAGAATCAGGTATCATCGAGCGTAAATTGTCGATCTCTGTTCCTTATGCGGACATAGATAGGGAAATTAAAAGTCGCTTGAGTGATGTCGCCAGGAAGGCACGTATCCCCGGGTTTCGCCCAGGGAAAGCCCCCAAGAATGTGATTAAGCACCGCTATGAGCCTCAAATCACCCACGAAGTTATTTCAGACCAAATCAACTCAAGCTATCGAGATGCACTAGGGCAAGAACAGATTATGCCGGCTGGTTTGGTCTCAATTGATCCAACTCCTTATGAACCTGGAAAAGATCTCGAGTACGTGGCGACGATTGAGCTATTTCCTCAGATTCCGTCGGCGACGCTGGCGGGGAAGTCAATCGAAAGAACGGTCTCCGAAGTCTCTTCAGAGGATATCGATACGACGCTTGAAGATATTCGTAAGCGCAACTCAGATTTTGAAGAAAAGGAAGGCGGTGCCGAGGAAGGTGATCGCATTACAATCGATTTTGAAGGAAAAATAGGTGGTGAAGTTTTCGAGGGAGGTAGTGCCGAGAGTTTTCCATTTGTACTCGGTGACGGGCAGATGCTCAAAGAGTTCGATAGCGGGCTGCGCGGCGTCAGTAAAGATGACCAGAAGGAGATCGAATTTACGTTTCCAGAAGATTACCCGGGTAGTGATGTAGCAGGAAAAGCAGTGGTTTTCACCGTGGTAGTCAAGAAAACTGAGCGTCCCGTGCTACCAGAGTTAGATGATGCCTTTGCAGAAAAGATGGGTATAAAGGGCAACGGAATCGAAGCCATGAAGACTGAGATTGAAACTAGCCTTAATCGTGAATTGTCATCGCGTTTACGTTCATCTTTACGAGATCAGGTAATGGATGCCTTGTATGAACAAAACCCCATTGAGATCCCTCAAGCGTTATTGGAAGACGAGATTGATCGAGCTGTCAAAACGGTTAAAGATCAATTGGCTGCTCAGGGCATGCAGGACCAAGAGGTTGATCGATCCAAATATACCGATGAAGCCAAGAGAAGAGTGACCTTGGGCCTGGTAGCGAGAGAGATTATCGAGCAGGCTGAAATGAAGGTTGACGGTGCCAAAGTGCGAAGTCGAATTGAAGAAATGGCTAGTGGCTATGACGACTCAGAAGGTTTTGTAAATTGGTATTATTCTGACCAAGAACGTTTGCAGCAAGTTGAAGCCATGGTGTTGGAAGAACAGGTGGTTGAAGCCATGTTGGAAACGGCAGATGTCACTGATGTGCAAAAAAGCTTCAAAGAGTTCATGGCTCCTCCAACAGCAGCTTGATATTAAATCTGGATTAAGGTCCCTCTGAAAAGAGACATGTAGTAGGCGAATGCATAGCAACAATCATCAAGAGGTTTCGAATATTGGCTTAGTCCCAATGGTGGTTGAGTCCACCGGACGGGGCGAACGAGCTTATGATATCTACTCACGTTTACTGAAAGAGCGAGTTATCTTTCTAGTGGGACAAGTGGAAGATCATATGGCAAACCTGATTGTTGCCCAGTTGCTCTTTCTTGAGTCTGAAAACCCGGAGAAAGATATCTCTCTCTATGTAAACAGCCCCGGTGGCGCTGTGACCGCAGGTATGGCTATTTATGACACCATGCAGTTTATTAAGCCAGACGTGAGCACGGTTTGCATTGGTCAGGCCGCAAGCATGGGAGCGCTAATTCTAGCTGGCGGTGCAAAAGGGAAACGCCACGCCTTGCCAAATTCTAGGATGATGATTCACCAGCCCTTAGGTGGATCACAAGGACAGGCAACGGATATTGAGATACACACTCGCGAAATCTTAGGGATAAGAGATCGGTTGAATCAGATTCTTGCCGACCACACGGGTCAATCGATGGAAAAAATCAAAGCAGACACAGATCGTGACAATTTTATGAGCGCTAACGTCGCTCAAGAATACGGTCTTATTGACTCCGTTCTGACTAAAAGAAGCTAATAACCTTTGCTAGGTTTTTTGATATAGATACCTACAAAAAAAGCTTGAAAAACAGAACTAAAGTCGGCACTCTAATGTCCGGTATTTTACGTTGCGCGGCTGATAATGGCAGAAAAAGAAAATTCAGGAAAGGGTGACAAACTTCTATATTGCTCGTTTTGTGGCAAGAGCCAGCATGAGGTTAGAAAGTTAATCGCTGGGCCCTCCGTATTTGTTTGCGACGAATGTGTGGATCTTTGCAATGAAATTATTCGTGAAGAAAACACAGATGAAGTCAGCTTAGATGAGCGTCGAGAAGGCTTTCCGACACCTCAGGAAATACACCGTATTCTTGATGATTATGTGATCGGCCAAAAAAAGGCGAAAAAAACACTTTCTGTTGCCGTTTACAATCACTACAAGCGAATTGAAAACGAAGAAAGTGATTCAGAAGTTGATATTTCAAAAAGTAATATTTTGCTGATGGGTCCCACAGGTTCCGGGAAAACTCTGTTGGCAGAAACTCTAGCAAAGCAACTCAATGTCCCCTTTACCATCGCTGACGCGACCACGCTAACCGAAGCTGGATATGTTGGCGAAGATGTTGAAAACATTATTCAAAAGCTGCTCCAAACTTGCGACTACGACACAGAGAAAGCGGAAATAGGGATTGTCTATATTGATGAAATAGATAAGATTTCCAGAAAATCTGACAACCCCTCAATCACCCGAGATGTGTCCGGGGAAGGGGTTCAGCAAGCGCTGCTGAAGCTCATAGAGGGCACCGTCGCTTCGATTCCACCCCAGGGTGGTCGAAAGCACCCTCAGCAGGAATTTTTGCAGGTAAATACTCGCAACATTCTTTTTATTTGTGGCGGCGCGTTTGCGGGTATGGAGAAAGTCGTTCAGGAGCGGACTGAGAAATCAGGCATTGGTTTTGGTGCAGATATTAAAACTCAATCTACAGAGGACCGCTCCAGCGAGCTACTTGACCAGCTTGAGCCCGAAGATTTGATCAAATATGGGTTGATACCCGAATTTATTGGTCGACTCCCTGTGGTGGCAATGCTTGAGCAGTTAGATGAGGATTCATTGGTTAGAATTCTTATAGAACCTAAAAATGCATTGACCAAGCAGTATCAAAAACTGTTTTGTTATGAAAACGTGGACCTGGAATTTCGTGATGATGCACTTCATCAGATTGCGAAAAAAGCGATGGATAGGAAATCTGGGGCTCGAGGACTACGTTCCATTATGGAAAACGCACTTATAGAAACGATGTACGAATTGCCCTCAATTGATAATGTCAAGAAGGTGATTGTCGATGGTGCGGTGATTACCGAAGGATCTCGACCATTGTACATTTATGAAGAGGACGCTCCCAAAAAGGCTGTAAACTCAAGTCCAGCTCCCTAGGGACCTCTGCAAAAGTCATGGGCAGCCGTCTTGAGCGAGAAATGAACGGCTTTTTCGTTGCAAATCTTCGCAATAGAACGACTATTACGCGGGATTAGCGCCTCAAATCTGGTCATTTTTTCATCTCAATTCAACGCGCCCAGACTTTTGCAGAGACTCCCTAGTATCAAATCCAGCTTCTTACCTCCCAACGCCTGTTTTTTTTCGTTGAAGCTTGGGCCGTGTCTGAAACTGGTCTAGACTCGTTTCTGGGCCTCATCAATGTTATTCTTCCTTTAACTGTTTACAGATCGACTTGAAAGCGGTTATACCGCCCTTATTTAGTAGAGGTGGTAACTACCTATTATCTTTATGGAGTCTTGAATGACGAGTTCGTCAAATTTTGAAACCACTGAACTGCCGGTACTACCGTTGCGGGATGTGGTTGTGTTTCCTCACATGGTGATTCCATTGTTCGTTGGCAGGGCAAAATCAATAAGGGCGTTGGAGCTTGCCATGGAGGCGAATAAAACTGTCTTGCTTGTTGCACAAAAAGAAGCTTCGGAGGATGACCCTTCCATCGATCAGCTCCATGAAATTGGCACGATTGCCACGATATTACAGATGTTGAAGATGCCGGATGGAACGGTAAAGGTTTTAGTTGAGGGGGAACAAAGGGCAAGAGTCCTAAACTATATTGACGATCAGGAAGACGGCAATGGATGTTTCATGTGCGAAGCGGGCATTGCAGAAGACGCTGTCGATGAAGCTGACACAAAAGAGACCGCCATATTGGTTAGGGCGGTGACGGAAGAGTTTGAGAAATACGTAAAGTTAAACCCAAAAATCCCACAGGAAATCCTTACCTCGTTGGGAGGTATCGAATCTCCTTGCCGGGTCGCAGATACCATTGCGGCTCATCTTAATCTCAAGAACGAAGAAAAGCAGGTGATATTGGAATTACCCAGTGTCAATGAGCGGTTGGAACACATTCTTGGTGTGATGGATTCAGAAATTGACCTATTACAGGTAGAAAAAAGAATCAGAACCCGAGTAAAGAAGCAAATGGAGAAAAGCCAAAGGGAATACTATCTGAATGAACAGATGAAAGCGATACAAAAGGAATTGGGTGATATGGATGATGTCCCCAATGAAACCGATGACTTAGCGCAGAAAATCGAAGCAGCAGGAATGCCCAAAGAGGCGTTGGAAAAAGCAGAGGGAGAACTCAAGAAGCTGAAAATGATGTCGCCAATGTCCGCTGAGGCAACGGTAGTCAGAAATTACATTGACTGGCTATTAGCGGTGCCATGGCGAGAGCAGTCTCGTATATCCAAAGATCTTGGTAAGGCGCAAAAAGTATTGGATGACGACCACTATGGCCTTGAGAAGGTAAAGGATCGTATCTTGGAATATCTGGCGGTACAAAAGCGAGTAAAGAAACCCAAGGCGGCGATACTATGTTTGGTAGGTCCCCCTGGAGTCGGAAAAACCTCCTTGGGTGAATCAATCGCACGGGCAACTAACAGAAAATTCATCCGTATGTCGCTGGGCGGAGTTCGAGATGAATCGGAAATTCGGGGGCATAGACGCACCTATATCGGTTCAATGCCAGGAAAAATAATTCAAAGCTTGGCGAAAGCGAAAACCAAGAACCCACTTTTCATGTTGGATGAAGTTGATAAGATGTCCATGGATTTTCGTGGAGACCCGTCATCAGCGCTGTTGGAGGTATTGGATCCAGAGCAAAACAATACTTTCTCTGACCATTATCTTGAGGTTGATTACGATCTTTCTGATGTTATGTTCGTTGCCACTGCCAATACCTTGAATATCCCGGGACCATTGCTAGATCGGATGGAAGTAATTCGGATTTCCGGTTATACGGAAGAGGAGAAATGCGAGATCGCTGATCGCTATCTGCTGCCTAAGCAATTAAAGAACAACGGCTTAAAGGAAAATGAAGCGAGCATTAGTGATCAGGCTGTAAGGGAGATTATCGCTTCTTACACTAGAGAGGCTGGGGTTCGAAACTTGGAAAGAGAAATATCTAAGATATATCGAAAAATAGTGAAGGAATTACTACTGGGGAAAAATCTCAAGAAACTAGACGTTGATCAAGACAATTTGGAGAAGTTTCTCGGTGTAAAACGTTTCAGACGCAATGAAATAGAGGAAGAGAATAAGGTAGGACAGGTTACTGGACTTGCTTGGACTGAAGTCGGCGGCGAGCTACTGACGATTGAGTCTGTGGTGGTTCCTGGAAAAGGAAAGCATGTTTATACAGGTAAGTTAGGGGATGTCATGAAAGAGTCCATCACTGCAGCAATTAGCGTGGTCCGCAGCAGGAGTGAGCAATGGGGAATTGATTCAGACTTTTATCAAAAGCAAGACATCCACATCCACGTTCCAGAGGGTGCGACACCTAAAGATGGTCCCAGTGCAGGGATTGGAATGTGTAGTGCAATTGTGTCTTCTTTAACAGGCATTCCCGTTATTTCAAATGTCGCGATGACGGGAGAGATTACTCTACGTGGGGAGGTGTTAGCAATTGGCGGCTTAAAAGAAAAACTGTTGGCGGCTCATCGAGCGGGTGTAAAGCTCGCTATTATTCCAGAAGAGAACGTTAGAGATCTCGAAGAAATCCCAGAAAACATACGCCAACAAATACAGATTAAACCCGTAAAATGGATTGATGAAGTCATCGCACTTGCGCTAGAGGTTGTTCCTGAAAAGAAGGAGACTTCGCGACAGACGAATGAGGATAGTCAGGTGAATAGTGATGAAAGTCCAGTGACTTCGGTCACTGCACACTGACTATCGATTTTCGAGCAGAGAACTTGTGACGTAGTACGTTTTGTTATGCGTTGAATTCAGATAACTGAAAATCTAGGGGTAGTTTAGGGTTGTTTCAATGCGGGTTGTAGTTAGTGGGGATCTGGTCTATTCTCCCGCCGACGGATTGACCTAAAGTGTAGAAGTTCAGACTTGAGCTGACAGTTACCCGTTTATCAGTAGCTGTCTGTCAGATAGAGTTTAGTTTACAAACTTTTCTTTCCAGATCGCTTTACCGTCGATGAGTGTTTCCATCGGCGTT
>WLWV01000317.1 GCA_012103395.1 Gammaproteobacteria bacterium | reverse complement strand
CTTGTCAGTGCCATTCTCGTTGAGATTGACGATGAATGGAGCAATGCCGACAAGCGATATATCGTGTGGAACGACAATAATGACTCAAACTAAACCGAAGTTACAGACGTAGGGTTGCACAATCTATCGAGGGTGTTGGATATGCATTTATGGATGTGGAATGAGTGGGTTGAGAACCTGTTTGATGTTGTTGGAGACCTGCTATTTCGCTGCAAAGACCTAAAATCTCCTTACCCTGAACAGATAGGAAAAATGCAATGAAAAAATCAAGCGACACTGATCAAAGCGGCCTTTGCCGAATCCCGTGTGATGCGGATGTTGAGACCACAGTGAATCATCTGGTCGATGTCCTAAATGATCAAGGGTTCGCCATTCTGGCCAGAGTGAACCACGCAGCGGCCGCCGCCAAAATTGGAGAAGTGCTGGGTCCAACGGAGCTTGTGTTATTTGGAAAACCCCAGGCAGGCACACCGCTAATGCAGACTAATCAAACGGTTGGTATCGATCTCCCACAAAAGATGTTGATTTGGGAAGATGCAGAAGGTAAGACCTGGATTGCTTATAATGATCCCTGCTACCTATCGAATCGACATGACATTGATGGGCACGATCAATTGATTGAGAATATTAAAAACCAGTTAGAGAGTATTGCCATGGCTGTTCGCTCAGGACTGAGTTGATTGAAGATGACATGAGCAGTAAAAGCTGCGGTATTTCGGCTGTCAACTTTGCCTTGGTAGACTTGTCTTAATGGATTGTGGGCCGGTTATCTTGTAACGTTTGTCCTCAAAAAGGTGGAAAGAAATGATTGAGATCGAAACGACCGAATCAGTGATTGGCGCCAGAGTGCGCAATGTTTCCTTGGGGCAAATACCCGATTTGGATACTGTCAAAGAAATTGACATCGCGCTTGAGCGGTATGGCGTGTTGATTTTCCCAGAACAGGATATTACTCCGAGGCAAATGATTAATTTTAGCTCGGCGCTGGGTGATCTAGAGTTGACCGAGTTGGAGGCAGCAAGGCTACCTGATTTCAAAGAAATCTTCGTTGTGGGAAATGTGGGCAAAGGACTGGTCTCTTTTTCTCCGGCTAATGAAGAACAGGAACTAGAGTGGCATTCAGATCATATTCACCACGAGATTGCTGCTAGAGCGTCTTTACTGTATGCGAAGGAGGTGCCGGATGTGGGCGGTGATACATTGTTTGCTTGTATGTACTACGCCTACGACGGTTTGACCGTGGCTGAACAGCAGACCTGCCGAAAACTGGAAATGATTCATTCTGCCTCCGGGTTGGATCATTATCTGGAAAAGCAGAAGTTGGGTGATTCCAATAGCTTATCGGGAAATCGAAAGCATAAAGAAGTGGTCAGGCCCTTGGTTCGAGAACACCCCGAAACGGGTCGCCGTGGACTGTATTTTGGAAACCAAGTCACGATTGGTATCGTCGGTTGGGATGACGCCGAAGCAGGAGAATTTATACGCCACTTAACTAAACACGCCTGTCAGGAAGCATTTCAATATCGTCATCAATGGTCAGCGCAAGACGCTGTGCTTTGGGATAATCGAAGAGTGCTCCATGCTGGAACACCCTATGATGTTGAAAATACTCGCCGACTTATGCACCGAACCACTATACGTGAAACGGCGCCCATTACGCTCATTGATGAATAGATAGCTGCATTATCTATGAAAGTCACCTGCATCTAGCTTAATCATCGTCTGCGCGCTGGAACATCTCATCCCAATGGTTGTTTGAACGGTTTATTCTCGTATTAAGCGATCCATAAATTGGACTCTTCACAATCGATCCGAAAATCCTCAGTCGCCATTTAAATTTTAAGAACATCACGGATTTCATTGATAGCGATGTAACCTCCTAGTCCCGCTAAAATTGACCCGGACACCCATTCTTGCACACGTTGGGCCCTCCTGTTTTTTGATAACCAATCCGCAGCTTTGCTAGCGCTAGCAGCGACCAGCAGATCACATGGCAGAGCAGTGAGTGTAACAATAGCCCCTAGGATCAAAAGTTGCAGCACAATTCCATCTGACTCATTAACAAATTGCGGTAGAAATGCGATAAAGAACAATGCCGTTTTTGGATTTGTGAGTTCTACTAATACGCTTTCATAAAATACTGATGTCAAAGTTTTATGCGTTGTATCACCTGCATAACTTGGTGAATTCGCAGCGAATGGTTTGAAATATCTGTAGCCAAGATAGATAAGGTAAGCCGCGCCGACCAATTTTGTAATCAGATAAATTTTGGGTGAGTGTTGGAACACGAAGGACAAGCCCAACGCTGTTGCAACAGCATAAAATAAGCTACCAACTGCTAAACCCAGTGCTGCGACTAAACCACCGGAGATTGTGCAACCCTACGTCTGTAACTTTGATTTAGTTTGAGTCATTATCGTCGTTCCACACGATATATCGCTTGTCGGCATTGCTCCATTCATCGTCAATCTCGACGAGGATGGCACTGACAAGCCTGAGTAAAGATGCCTCATTCGGGAAGACCCG
>WLWV01000100.1 GCA_012103395.1 Gammaproteobacteria bacterium | reverse complement strand
GCTTGTCAGTGCCATTCTCGTTGAGATTGACGATGAATGGAGCAATGCCGACAAGCGATATATCGTGTGGAACGACGATAATGACTCAACCTAAATCAAAGTTACAGACGTAGGGTTGCACAATCGGCGTCGCCGTCACCTTTGGCTATAACCGTAAACTGATTACGCCACCCATCACTGAGTTAAACACCTTTCCCCTCATCACGGCGGTGACTAATCCTGATCTGCATCCCCAAATCAGTGTTGCTGGCGCTTTACAAGAACTAAATACATATCTGCCCGCCGAGGCTGGAGAGTACTTTGGTGGTATTGGCGTCAAATTTACGACCTACAAAGTGCTCAATTCCTTTGTGTTGTTGGTGATTCAATTTGGAGACGAGTTAGAGTTCGATGTGCTTGGGCAGTCCACTTATGTCGCTCCCAATCCAAGCGATCCAGAGCCCGATGCGATGGTTCAATTGGATATCATCGGGAGCTACAAGGCCGCCGAAGGCGCATTACTGATTCGGGGGCAGTTATCTTCAGATTCCTTTGTACTCTCGCGGCAGTGTCATTTGCAGGGCGGTTTCGCGGTTGCGACCTGGTTTAGAGGAATTCATAGCGGAGATTTTGTCTTCTGTTTTGGGGGATACCCCGCTCATTACAAAGCGCCCGCTCATTATCCACAACATATCCCTCGGTTGGGTTTTTTGTGGCAGATTACCGATGACATCAGCATTAAAGGTTTAGGATATTGGGTCATCACTCCCCGCGGTTTGATGGCGGGCGGTTCCTTGCAAGCGGCCTATCGAACTAGTTGGATACACGCCAGCTTTTGTTTGGCAGCAGCATTTGAGTTTGATTGGTGTCCGCTGCATTATGAAGGGTACTTTTCCGAATCTTTTTCGATTGAGGTCAAAGTCGATTTACTGTTTTGTTCTAAGTGGTTGGGGTTTGAGATCAGTCGCGGATTTGAAGTCCATGGGCCACCGTTTGGCGGTTCGGTTAGTATGGATCTTGGGGTGTGCACGGTACATATTGATTTTGGCGCTTCACCTGCCCCCAAGCCATTACTTAGTGGTCCAGAGTTTGCTCAGTCATTTCTGCCGGAGCCGACATCCAGTGATTCCTTGATAAGCCTGAGTATAGAACAAGGCTTACTGAAAAAAGAAAAGAACGTTGAAGGAAAGGAAATCTTTTTTGTCAATCCCAAGGCACTGGTGATACGTGCCGAATCGGTTGTTCCGACGAATCAATTTAAATACCAAGGTAAATCTGTTTCCTCATCGAACCCAAAGTTTCAAATCGTTCCGATGGGTAAACAATACGATCAAGCCCATCGGGTCTCCACCTTGTCGGTGTGCATTACCGATGAAGACGGCCAACGTACAGATCAGTTCGCATGCAAGGTTCTTCACAAAAATGCGCCCAAATCCATTTGGAGAACGTCGGACTCGGACGATCAATCGTCGGTAAATCCGTTGGACTTCGGTATTAAGATTACCCCGGCGAAATCCATACCCGCAAGTTCAACCTCGACGGTAAATCTCAACGAGTTGGCCAATGAAGACTTCATTGGTCATCCTTACCAATGGACGACCCCAATGCCCTTGATAACCGATCGGAAGTCGGCAAAATCCGTGAAGTCTGGAGGTATTAACCAAGAGGTTTTTCAGACACTACAGAAAATCTTTCCTTATCCTGACCAAACAGAAGCTGATTACAACGGACTTCCTAGTCGTCTCAAAGCCATCGGTACTACCGAGCTTTTCACTGTCCACCGATAAATGCCCCGATGAGTATGGAAAAAGTTTCCTTTTTTGCACAGCATCAACCCACCGTAAAAAGTGGCGAATACACTGTGAACGTATCCCAAGTAACACCTCTGTTGGGATCTTCGGGAAGTGATCTTACGACGATAACCGAGAAAACAATCTATGTGGCAGGAACGCGGTTCTCCATCGACTCCCACCACATATTTCGTCAGTTCCCTTTACCTAAAACCACGGGGGATTATCACAGTGTACTGCCGAGTATTACCCTTAAAAACAGCACGTTGCCCTGGGAACGTTTTGCCATCGACAATCAAGACGATCTGCCTTGGATGTGGCTATTTGTGTATGATGATAACGACCTTGAATCAGGTTATGTCAAAACACAGTCGCAAAAGTTAGGTAGCGTGTTTTACCTAAACAAGAAGAAACCCAGCATAACCAAAATGCTCCTTGATGTTGAGCCCGGTGAAGAAAAAAGGGCGGGTGTGTTGAAGGGCACGGTTATAGAAACAGTAAAAATAAAGCTGGATTGGTTAGAAGCGAATCGGGTTTTTCCGTCTAATGATGAACTCAAGCTTCTTACCTGCGTGCGCCAAAATAATGTCGATGGTGTCGACACCAAACATGCAATCTGTATCGCTAATCGTTTGCCCAAGGCGGGAGTCCGTTCGTATGCTTGTCTACTTTCCCTGGAGGGTCGTCTTAGCCCAACGGGAGACACATCGCCAATCACCCCAGCCTATAAGGTCCAGGGCGTTGACAATGGATATACTACCTTTATCAACCTCGCTCACTGGAGTTTTGCAAGCTTGGATGATCACTTTTACGAGGTCACTACAGATAACGTCCAAGAACTAAACGCTAAAATTCCTGATATTTCTACGGACTTGCTACACAGCATCCAGCAAATCCCCAAACCCTCGACATATACTTGCACCCGGGATTTCCTTGCGCAATTAACATTCGCTTCGGGTGAAGAAGCCACCATCAAACCCCAATTCCTAACCTATTTTCAAACCACAGCGAGGAGCTTCCACGGTCTCCTGACCAAAGCGTCGAGTGATAGCTTTCGGTGGCCAAGCTCAGTGACGAGTGGGGTAGATAGTCCCACGCTCGAATATCTTGACAGAGGAGCGGTGGCAGTGCCTTATACGTTGAGCACAGGCAAACAAACCTTGGGTTGGTACCATGGCCCATTCAGATCGAGCACAACGCAAAGTACCGAAGACTTACCGAAGAGTATTTTATCCTCTGATCAGCTTCTACGTTTTGATCCCGCTTCCAACATGCTCAATACCGCCGAGGCAACCGCCTGGCAGCTTGGGCGTATGCTGACTCTTAACAAAAAGCCGCTGGCCATGGATTTGTATCTATGGAAGCGCCATCAGGTTCAAAAACAACATCAATCGACTTCTCAAGCCCACAAAACCATGAACCCCGGCCTTCTCTCCGCTACGGTCGCCAAGGAAGAGCAAGCCATTGCTGATTGGTGCAAGAGTCTGGTTCAACTTAAAAATATTCCGTTCCACTATCTAGTATCAGACGAACGTTTGCTGCCGACGGAATCAATTCGTTTTTTTACGCTTGATAATTTGTGGTTGCGAGCGTTGGTCGATGGTGCGCTTAGTATTGGAAGAGTGAGTCAATTTGATCCACAGCATGAAAAGTCGTTTTTGACAGACCTCAGCATCACTAGCAACGATACCGCCTATAGCGGCTTTCTATTGCGCTCCGAAGCGGTCTCAGGGTGGCCTCATCTTGAGATTCACGCCTCTGACAACGCAGGAAGCACGCTCAAACATTTCTCAAAACAGTTCTTGAACCCCAGCCTTCTGCTGTTTTTGTGCGAAGGGGAGCTGGATGAAGTTGACATTCATCTTAAACCAGAAGCGCTTCACTTTGGATTCGATGTTGACTATTCAGAGAGTGGCGAGTCGAGATACTCTAAACAAATACGGTTTCATTTTTCGAAGGATGCCACCGATGAACACAAACTTGAGGTTATCGGCGTATCAGAAAACCAGATTGAATCCAAACCCATTGTTTGGAAAAATCAGGACTACAAGGTCCTAGATATCGAAAAGTTGGCAATCACGATTCAAGCAGGCTCCCAGATACCTATAGGAGCGTCTTTTACCTCGGCCCAACTGGCCCTGGAAATGATTGAAGGTGTACCAAATGTGTGTTTCCAGTCGTCGAGTTAGTAGATTTCGAACGAGTTGTGGGGTCAGAGTCGAATGGCACATAGTTAAGCGTTAAGCGATTGAATTAATACAGAAAAAGAGATCAGTTAAAGTGGTAGGCTTCATTTATCACCCACTCCACTTTCCACTAAAACTGATCTCTCATGAATCATAACCACAGAGCCTCTCGTCAGCAACAGTCTCACATCAAGCGACTCGCGTCTCACTGCAATAGCAACCGGGTCTTCGACCTATTAACGAGCGATCTTCTGCTTGATAAGGTTGAAGAACAACTACCCGAACACCGGGAGCGCCAATTTCCACCCACGCAAACTTTGTCGATGTTCTTGTCTGCGGTGATGAACACCGATCGTTCCTGCCAAAATGCCGTCAATCAAGCGGCGATGCATTGATTGGAAGGCGGATTGGGAATGATCCGTACCCACACGGGCGGGTATTGCCAAGCGAGAAAACGACTGCCTACCGAGATGGTGTCGGCGCTGACGCGTGATGTCGCACAAGCAGTCAGTAGCCACACACCTTCGAAGTGGAACTGGTACGGTCGTCGTGTCAAGCTGGTGGATGGGACGTCGATCACGATGCCTGATACGCCGGAAAGTCAGGCGGTTTACCCGCAACCACGTAATCAGAAACCAGGGCTTGGTTTTCCGATTTGCCGTGTTGTCGGGATTACGTGCCTCTCAACCGGTTTGCTCTTAGATGCCAGCATTGGCCCTTTTAACGGTAAAGGAGGTAACGAGCGCTGTCTACTTCGTTTATTGGAAGAGACCTTTGAATCAGGCGACGTCGTCCTTGGGGATGCGTTCTTTGCGAACTATTTTTTCATGGCCAAGATGCAAGACAAAGGTGTTGATATGCTGATGCAACAAAACGGCGCCCGAGCGAGGGTGACCGATTTCCGTCGTGGTCAGCGACTGGGAAGCAAGGATCACTTGATTACCATCAATAAACCCAAGGTGCGTCCAGACTGGATGTCTAAAGACGCCTTTCTTGCCGCCCCTGAGACACTGACCATCAGAGAAATCTATTCCAAGGGTAAAGTATTGGTCAGTACACTCACCTGCTCGAAGACTTACTCCAAACAATCGTTACAACGCCTTTATCAGCAACGATGGCATGTTGAGCTGGACATACGAAGCATCAAAACCACGATGGAGATGAACACCCTGAGCTGTAAGACACCCCAAATGGCAGTGAAAGAAATATGGGTGTACTTATTGGCTTATAATCTGGTCCGACTCGTGATGGTTCAGTCGGCATTGTTCGCAGGAATACAGCCTCGACACTTAAGTTTTAAACACTGTCTTCAGCTTTGGCTTTGTGTGTTATCGGCGAAGTTGATACTGGATAAGCATCAGTTAAAAATGCTCTGGCACCTCATGGCTCAGCAACGGGTGGGACAGCGTCCGGGTCGAGTCGAACCGAGGGCGGTAAAACGAAGGCCCAAGCCGATGCCATTAATGATGAAACCGCGGGCCACACTACAAGCGCAGATACGGTTACATGGCCATCCCACTAGAGAGAAATGAGGGGCTTGGAATCGTTGATAGCAAAAGCCTCTCGCCTTAACTATGTGCCATTCGACACTGACCCTAAATAAAGGATGAAATTTGGTTGAGGGTGTGCCGTTGTATGTTAGGAACCTTAGTGTCATTGGCTGGATAGCCACAAACCAGTAACAGGAATGGCCGCTCATGGGTGGGGCGTTGCAGGATATTGGTTAGGAACTTCATCGGACTTGGAGTATGCGTCAATGTTGCCAATCCAGAAGTATGTAAGGCGGTGATGAGCATTCCACAGGCAATTCCAACTGATTCAGTGGTGTAGTAATTCTTTCGTTGTTTTCCATTGTCGTCGATCGTGAACTTTTTTGAGAACACAACAATCAATGCTGGCGCAGTTTCCAGAAAAGGTTTGTTTGCATCAGTGCCTAAAGGAGCTAGCGCATCAAGCCACTCATCGCCAGCACGGTGTTCATACAGCTTCCTTTCTTCAATTTCTGCCGCTTCACGTATTTGCTTTTTAACGGTTGCGTCCTGAATCACTGCAAAGTGCCAGGGCTGCATGTGTGCGCCACTGGGTGCCGTTCCCGCTGACTTGATCGCATTTTCAATGATTTCTTGAGGAATGGTCTGATCCGAAAAATCACGCACTGTTCTTCGACGGTTCATGAGCTCAAAGAAATTTCTCGACTCTTTTAGCATGCTTTCTTCTTCCAACCTATGAAAATTCAGAGGGATGAAACTGGCAGTATCAGTCAATTGAGGGGGTCCTGGATGAATGAATGTGGTTAAATACTACGGTGAAATCGGAAATGTTTATATCACCTTCCTTCTCATGAGGAAAAGGGATTACGGCGAAAGATAGTCGGATTGATAAAACATTACGACACTGACCCCAAAAAGACTTGATCGGAAGAAAAGTAAATGAATCAGCTTGCTCAGCTAAAACAGATGACTACCGTTGTCGCCGATACTGGCGATATTGATGCCATCCGTCAGTTTGCTCCCCAAGATGCAACCACGAATCCGTCGCTTCTGCTGAAGGCGAGTGAGGATCCGAAATACATTCACTTCCTTGATCAGTCACGGGTCTGGGCTTCCGCGCAAGGGGGAAGTGATAGCGAGATGCTCGCAAATATGACCGACTATTTCGCTGTGCTGGTCGGTGCTGATATTACTCGTATTGTACCGGGTTATGTTTCAACTGAGGTTGATGCGCGCGTATCGTTTGATACGAGTGCGATGCTAGTGAAAGCACGACGCCTTATCGATTTGTACGAACAGCAGGGTGTCAATAAAACTCGGGTGCTGATCAAAATCGCATCAACCTGGGAAGGTATTGAAGCCGCCAGAGAATTGGAGAAAGAAGGAGTTCGATGTAACCTAACCTTGCTATTTGGTTTTGCTCAAGCTCAGGCCTGTGCTGATGCCGGTGCTTATCTTATTTCTCCATTTGTTGGTCGTATTCTTGACTGGCACAAGAAACAGTTTCCCGAGGCTGATTTCAGTGGTGACAACGACCCAGGTGTTCAGTCGGTAAGCCGTATTTATCACTACTATAAAGCGAATAATTATCAGACCATTGTCATGGGCGCGAGCTTCCGCAATATCGGGGAAATTCAGGCTCTCGCCGGCTGTGATCGACTAACAATCAGCCCTGGATTGCTCGAAGAGCTCTCAACTCAGAAAGCTAAACTTGAACAGCGTCTTTTCACCGATCATGCAGATATGACTGAGGTCAATAACCCAATCAATGAAAAAGTATTTCGCTGGGCGATGAATGAAGACGCGATGGCTTCTGAAAAACTAGCGGAAGGTATTCGTAACTTCGCCAAAGATCAGGTAAAACTTGAACAGTTGCTTGGGAAAATCCGGGGGCAGAATACCTACTAGCTCAGGGCTTTCTTTATCATTTTCTAGGAAGAGAAAATCTAGAAGACAGCAAGCTCTTTATAGCAGCAGATAGGAGGTTTTAGCGTCAGATTCAAGCTGGAAACCCATGAGGGAATTCGGAAGGGTAATTCAAGGCCTATTAAAGTTCACGGAGTGATAGCTGGTAGAACACCGCGCCTTGACTCCATAAGAGAAAGGCAGTTCTTGTCTAATATGTAAGTCGAAGTGGCCTAATTCTGTTGGTCTGATACAGTGATGCCAACGGCAGCAACGACGACACAAGTAACCGCAACGACTCCTTGAACCCCAATACGTTTTCCTAGCAATAAAGCACCTACTAGCGCAGCAACGGCGGGCTCGACACTTACTAGAATTCCATAGGTCCGAGTGGGGATGCGTTTTAATGCTTCGAACTCTAGCCTGAATGGGAGGGTTGTTGAGAGCAGGGCAACGCCAAAACTGGCCAAAAGAATTAACGGATTGGAGATGAGGTCTAGGGTCACCGGAACTGCAAAAGGAATCATGAATGCTGCTGCTATGATCATGCCAATTATCAGTCCATCATTCCCGGATGTCGCTTTTCCTACTCGGCCCGCGAGAATGATAAAACAGGCCCATCCCGCGCCTGCCAATAATGCAAAGAAAATGCCAAGGATGTCTAAATCCGCTCCAGATATAGGCGAGAGAAGTAAGATGCCAAGGGCGGCCAGTGCTATCCAGGCGAAATGGCTTTTTCGTCTCGAGGAAAAAGCAGCAACACCCAAAGGGCCTATAAATTCGAATGCCACTGCTGCTCCCAGTGGGATGCGGGCAATGGACTGGTAGAAAAAAAGATTCATAGCGGCAATGCATAGGCCGAATCCGAGAAGTAAACCCATGTTTTTTCTCAAGATTTTGCCGAAAGTGTCAATCCTTCCGCGCGCAGCTAAACTGAGAAGCAAGGCGGAAATAATAATGCGAATCGCCACCGTACCTTCTGCGCCGAGTACTGGAAAAAGCTGGGTAGCGATTCCTGCCCCTAGTTGAATCGAAGTGACTGCGAGCAGCACAAGACCGATGGGAGGGAATGTGCTTAGTGTGAATTTCATTGTGCCTCGATCTGTGCGTGCTTATTAAATTCTGTTGCTTGATGGGGTCTGCTGAAAGACGTAAAAACCATTGTGGCGTGCTGTGGATTTATTTTGAACTAATGAGTGCTAGAGATCATCCATCAATAGTGTAAGAAATAACACAGCATTTGTATCGATCTATTTCGCCATTGCTCTTCTAGCTCAAGACAAAAAGAATGACTGAAGTACCATAACACTGTCTTCGAAACAATCGCCACCCCACTGATGCATTCGTTTGTTGGCGTCTAAGGATGAGGTTCTTTTCGATTGTGTGTTGAGTACTCTATTAAAAATTGCAGATAAGTGATAATTTATGATAGATAATCGTAACTATATCTATGTCTTGCATTTATATTTTGACGCCGGTGTTTATGAGAGTGATAGATTGCCGAGCGGCACTAGACTTGGGTGTCACGTAGTGGTAGACCAAAAAAACGAGGAGATTTCAAGATGTCAAATATCGCTGGTAAATCCTATGCGATGAATGTGATCACCCCAGTTCCGAAAGGATGGGTTACATTCCGTAATAGACTGTTGTTTTGGATTGTACAAAATATTCAGTGGAATTTTATTCAAAAGAACTTTCTTGGCTTAAGAACGCTTTCGCTGATCCATTACGCTCGTTGGGTCATCATACGCACAAAGGATTTTCCGAGACTTACCCACGATCAGCCTAAGGAGAAGCAGGACTACAACTACATGTTGTTTTTCTCTAACTTCAATGGTAGCTGGGCGCAATACGTCGACTCTTTTAGCATGGCGATTCCAGATGGCTTGGACTTACTGTGGAATAAAAACGTCAAGTACCCAAACTCGATCCCTCTACAACCTTTCCATAAATACATCACTGAAAACCAAATATGGACCAACCATTACTATAATGCTTATCCGCTGGCTGCATCCAACGATGTTAAGTCTGCTGATAGGGTGCTGGCTGCAGTTCAACAGTTAAGCAATGATGGTACTGATGATGATCCACAGGCTTTCAAAAAGCGCTTCAACCAAACGATGATGGACATCGAGCATGACCTTGGCCAAATGGCACCTACTCCGATTGTCAGCCTTTCGGCAGCGACAGTTAGAAAGCGACTACTAGAAGAACAAGGATAACAGGCAAATACCGCCGAATACCGCAACCAGAAGAAGATTATGGGTAATAAAAGTGGCAGTGCCTACGGGCTAACAGCGCTGATTCCTGTAAAACAGGGCAGCAAGAATAATGAATCTTACGACAAGCTGATACGAGATCAGCTTGAAATGTGGCCACTTGACGACGCAAGTCCCATGTCTAAGGTGCCGAATACATATATCTGTAGAATGTTTTTGTTGAATGATTGCTTTTACGTTGGGGCACCTGCAATAGAGGAACATTTAGAAAATAGATATCTCGTGTTTAGCAGCAATTTTTACGGCGAACTGGATAGCTATTTACACGGGATGTGGGACAACACTCAGGAAGAGTTGAAAGAGCTGATGCAACATTGCCTCTGTTTCGATGAAGTGAGCTCCCCATCAACCTTTGCCGACTACATAAAACGATGTCAGGTTGATGTCAGTTTCTTTTTTAATGGCTCCACAGATAAACCGCTGGAGGAGCAGCTTAAAGGGCTGTATTTAAAGCAGGCTTTTTCTTACTTCTGCTATTTGACGCAACCATTTCAGTCACAAGGCGACCTTGGGGCGCGTCGGCTGCAAAATGCGTATCAGAAATTTAATGAACACTGCCAGCCAAATAATCTGGGCGGCCCTACATGGCCAATCGCTGCAACACGTATTCCGGAAAATCTGGAGAGCGAAATAAAGGCCATTGTAGATAGCGCAATGGAGGAAATTCAATGAGTTATTCACTTGATTTACACGATATTCAAGGCAATATTGTTTTCGGTTACGGACATTTTGGATACCCAAAGGGCCGCTACATATTTTTCAAATTTAACGACGATGTTAAGAGCCGTGAGTTTGTCGGGAAGTTAGTACCACTGGTAACCACATCAGCTCCGTTAGATAAGCAACAAAAAATCCTTGAAAAACCACTGGTGACTACTAATATCGCATTTACCTATGCTGGTCTGCGTGAATTGGGGACACCAGATGCTTCACTAAGGACTTTTCCCGAAGACTTTCGTATGGGAATGAAATCTCGTCTCGCAATTCTCGGCGACAATGGTGTGAGTGCGCCAGAGCATTGGGATCCGATCTGGCGTGACAACAATTGGGATATTCACATGTGGATGTCTATCAATGGAAATACTGAGGCTAATGTTGAAATCCGCTACCAGCGAATTATACGTATTCTTGATGAAATTAACGGTGATGCAGAGGAAGCAGGTATAGAAGTCCTAATCGGTCATCGTGGTCCTAATGGCCAAGATAACCTTCCTTATCAACCAGTAAGTGCGGTATATGCGGATGTAGAGGTTGATGGCAAAACTGTTAACGTTCCCACTAGTATGGAACACTTCCACTATACCGATGGTATCAGTGATCCCTTTTTCAAAGGTATGAGTGATAACCCCGATGCTGCTATTGGGGCAGGGAAACCTACCCGTGGTGACCCAACGACTGCGGAAGGGTGGCAACCACTGGAACCTGGGGAGTTTTTACTGGGATATCGGGACGAAATGTATGAATATCCTGTGGCACCTGCTCCACGTCTGCTTTCGTTTAACGGTAGTTTTATGGTTTACCGCAAGCTTCATGAAAATGTGGGCGCTTTTAATGAGTATCTAAAAGATACCAGCAAGCAGATACCAGATGTCGACGATGAGCACCAAGCATTTGAGACTTTGGCGGCGCAGTTTTCTGGTAGATGGAGAAATGGCGCGCCCCTGACCACCCATCCTACTTGGAAAGATGCCCAGGAATTTGGCAAGAGCTGGACAGATTGTACAGTGAAGCTTTTTCTCAACCCAGATTCATACAGTGAAGAAGAACGTAAAGAGGCTCGAGTCACCTATGAAGAGTTGAAGAAAATACGAGTCGCTTTCAAATATGATGATGACATAGAAGGCTCTAAATGCCCGATGACTGCCCATGCACGTCGGGTGAACCCTCGAGGTGCATTGGAGTATGGTGAGAAAGATGCATATGGTACTCCGGGTGCGCTGGTTGATCGGCGTCGATTTTTACGCCGCGGACTGCCTTACGGGGAAAGCCCAGATCGAACCAGTAATGATGGCGACCATGGCATCATATTTATGGCGGTAAATGCGAGTATTTCACGCCAGTTCGAGTTTGTTCAGCAACAATGGATTAACTATGGCAATGATTTTAAGGTTAGTAATGATAAAGTGTAGAAGTTTAGACCAAATCTGACACCGTATTAAATCAATCCGAGCGAAGCGAGGGTTGATTTAATGAGAGTTACCCGTTTTGATGTAGTTACCAAACAATATCAAAACACAACGAGGTAAC
>WLWV01000316.1 GCA_012103395.1 Gammaproteobacteria bacterium | reverse complement strand
ATGGCTCAACATTCAACACCTAATCCAGAAAAACCGGCTTTGGCTTCGTTCGCTACGCTCACTTCGCCTAAGCCAAACGAACATCGCTAAAGAAATAAATTACAGACCTCAGGGTACACTACCGATTTATACGGCGAACAATACCTACTTGAGAGGCCACTTTTACAGTCTATTCGCCAACCGGTTTCTCCGGTGTTACTCATTGATGAAATAGACAGAGCTGATGAAGCCTTTGAAGCATTTTTATTGGAGATCCTGTCTGAATTCACCATCTCTATCCCGGAGCTTGGAACACTAACCGCAACCACCGTTCCCCAAGTAATCCTCACTTCTAACGGCACACGTGAACTGAGTGACGCGTTACGACGGCGTTGCCTCTACCATTATGCCAATTACCCTGACCACGAAAAGGAACTGGCTATCCTTCATGCTCACCTTCCCAATATCGAGAACCGCCTACTCGAACAAGTGACTCAGTTTGTCCAATCGCTGAGAACATGGGACATGGTGAAACGTCCAGGAGTAGCGGAAACTCTCGATTGGACCAAAGCTTTATCTGGATTTAACATCACTGACATTCGGCGGCACCCCGCGCTGATGAGAGCCACACTTTCCTGTTTGATCAAAACCCGAGAAGACCAACACAATCTTAGTGATAACGAGCTCAATGCGTTATTGTCACAGCTTGGGGAATCAACGCTCAAGCCAGACTCACCTTCCGACGCACACACCCAATCATAGCCCTCTCTCTTCATGTCCCCATCTCACCCTATCCTGAATTGATCATGGTATCCGCACCTAAGCTTGTCATCAAAACGAGGATAATTGAGTTTATAGCGTATCTTAGAAAGTCTGATTTTCAGGTAAGTTTAGAGAATACGATATTGATCGGCAAAACCCTTGAACGACTATCGTTTCCTGATCCGATCTTATCTAAAGCAGTCTGTCGTTCAATTTGCTGCCAAACGAAATCACACTGGGACCAGTTCGATAGCTTGTTCGATAATTTCTGGTTTAAACCTCTTTCATCATCGGCTGAATCGTCAACCTACTCAACTAACGAAGCCGATTCGGAAACAGAAATTCCAACGAGTAAAGGACAACAAGCGCTAACGGGACTTAGCACCGGAACCAACTCACCGGACTCTTATCAACCCAACACCGACCACTCTCCAACCGGTGCAGGTCGACAAACCACCGTAGGGAAAGCAGATTTTCGCTTTTTGAAAAATGCCGAAGCGATGAGAAGAATTGAGGTACTGGCTGAACGCCTGGCCAAACGTATTCGACCTCGAGTCAGTCGGAGGCGGAAAGTTTCCAAGAAAGCGGGACGTATTTCAATCGGTCCAACGCTCAAAGCCAGTATTCGAACCGGCGGCTCACCCATGTCACCGAAGTTCTCCAGCCGTAAGCTTGATCCACCTCACTTGATTATATTGCACGATGTCTCCCATTCGATGACGTTTAATAATCCATTATTGTTTCGGTTTACTAGGGGGTTAGTGCGCCACTTTAACGACGCAGAGGCTTTTGTTTTTCACATGCGCTTGTATCGTGTAACGCCAATACTTCGCGAGTCATCCGTCGGCAGAATGCAAGAAAGGCTGGAACAGAATAACCGAATGTGGTTTGGAGGAACCTGCATCGCTGATTCCTTAGGCGAATTTCGAGAGAAACATGCAAAAAAGATCATCAAATCGGATTCCGTGGTCATCATCGTTAGCGATGGCATCGACACAAATGAATCAATACAGTTGAACGACGAACTAACATTTCTTAAGCGACGTTGTCGGCGGGTTTTCTGGTTAAATCCCATGCTGGAGCGCCCCGGATTCAATGCCAACAAAGAGTCGGTTTTGAATATAAAGAAGAATGTTGATCTTTTACTTCCCGCTCATAGTCTTGATGCATTGCAGCGTTGCACAAAGGCATTGATGAAACAATAACCATTGCCGTGTGACTCGAACACACCCCAACCTAATAAACATCTGGATTCTCGTAGACTTTTGAATCAAACAATTCGTATAAAAAAGCAAATTGCAAAAAACATCTAATTACTAATATCGGTTAACATTGAATTAGCCCTTTGACTGTTATCGATCTCTCCTAACCATGGAACCATCTCACTTCTCTTTGGCATATTAATCTCGACCACCACTTTGACAATGAAAAAGCAAATATTTCTATTGATCACCGTTCTAGTTTTCTTGCCGATACCGAGTTTTTCCGACGTCAGTCGAGACATCGAAGAACTTATCAAGAACGGGAATTTTGATAAGGCATTGGTAATCGCTGAAGAAGGTCTGGCAGACGACCCGTCGAATAACAAACTACTGCTACAGAAAGGATTCGTTTTGATCAATTTGAAACGCTTCGGCGAAGCAGAAGCTTTTTATCTCGACCTCGTCAGCCGGATGCCGGAGATTGTGCAACCCTACGTCTGTAACTTTGATTTAGGTTGAGTCATTATCGTCGTTCCACACGATATATCGCTTGTCGGCATTGCTCCATTCATCGTCAATCTCGACGAGGATGGCACTGACAAG
>WLWV01000315.1 GCA_012103395.1 Gammaproteobacteria bacterium | reverse complement strand
CTTGTCAGTGCCATCCTCGTCGAGATTGACGATGAATGGAGCAATGCCGACAAGCGATATATCGTGTGGAACGACGATAATGACTCAACCTAAATCAAAGTTACAGACGTAGGGTTGCACAATCTACGGGTTGTGACGGTCTGGATTACATGGATTGTTTTGGTTAGTCCCTAATCACTTGTAACATTCGTTTGTTGTTGAGGGGAAGCGATTACACACATCACATTATCGCGTCAATGCTCTCTCAAGTTCATCCCAGTCATGCGCTGGAACGATACTGCACGGAGTGTTAACGGATCGAGTCCAGCAATATATGGAGAAAAATGGGACATCATAAGTTCGCATGGCATGAGTTAATCCTGACGGATTCCATACAATTGAGTTCGAATATCGATCTTCCCAAGGGCCTTTGTCAAAGCGCCAGCCTGTCGGCTCGGTCAGGTTTAAATACAGTTCAGGAGCGAGATGATTATGATCTCGGTACAACGTGTGAGGCGTGAGTAAGAAAAACCCCAGAATAAAGTCATCAGCGTGAATGCCGCAGCTGTTGGGGCCAATTAGCTCACAATTGAGGTTCCCATTAATATAGCCATCGCCTAGGTCAGTGCCGGATGGATAAAAATGCCCTTCATCGAAACGCCAAGTAATTTCATCCCTAGCTTCTACCAATGCATCGGCGATGTGTCCTAGTTTGGGTCTGGGAATAGATTGAATAGCAGCCTCCAACACATCATCGAGGCCCGGTAGTGCTGGTTGATCATCAACCAATCGCCTCGGTTGTTGACTTATTGCGTGGAGCTTCTCCAACACTTCGTCTATTGCTTCGTGCAAGGAATCATGTTTTGCGTGGTTTGATTCGAAGTGACCGTGAATAACATCGATTAACTTGAGAATGGAGGGGGTCGTCATTGCTTGGGCACGTATTGGTTTAAGCTGTGCTGTATTGAGCTTCACGGAAAATTCGCCGGGTGAAGTTAACGTCGATTATGTGGAATTGCGGTTCTTCTCTCACTGCAAGAGGGTGAAAACATAAATGCTAACGTAGATCGAAATCGATTTCTACTTCGTCGGAAATAGGATGCGCCTGACACGTCAGAATGTAGTTCGCATCGATTTCGTGTTGTTCTAAACCATGAGTCAAATCCATGTCTACTTTCCCTTTAATTAGCTTTGCCTTGCAAGTTGAACAGACACCGGCTTTACAAGCAAAGGGTAAGTCGAGCCCATGATGTATTCCAGCATCGAGGATGTTTTCTCCAACAGCGGTGAGTTCAAATTGAATTGACCGACTGTCAGACTTCACCGTGACACTGCTCGTTTTTTGTTCGCCATAGGTGGCAATGCGAAGCTGAGATTTTTCCATGGCTTTTTCAGAGTCTTCAGCGGAATTAGTAAACAGTTCATAGTGGATTCGAGACTCATCAAAGCCGGCACCGCGAAACCCCCTAGAGACCTCGGACATCATTGCTTCTGGGCCGCAGATGAATACTTCATCGGTATGGAAGATGTTAATGAGCTTGGCCTTATGTAGAGCTGTTCCCTTGGCGTTATCGATAATCCCATTGAGTAAAGGTGACCCCTGGTCTTCATGGTCCATGATATTGATCCAGTTTAATCGAGTCATGTAGCGGTTTTTGATAAAACCTAATGCTTCCTTAAACATGACTGACTTAGTTTGTTTGTTGCCGTAAATCAACGTGATGCAGCTCATTGGCTCTACTTCCAAAGTGGTCTTGACGATGGAGAGCATTGGAGTAATGCCGCTCCCGGCGGCAATACACATGTAGTGCTTTTGATGTTTTTCATTTAACGTTGCAAAAAAATTACCCTGAGGCGGCATCACCTCGACGCGATCCCCCGGCTTGAAATTATCGTTGGCATAATTCGAAAACTTCCCCCCTGGTACGCGCTTAATACCTACCTGTAAGACTCCTTCATGCGCCCCGGAACAAATGGAATACGAGCGTCGCACCTGTTCACCATCAATGTCGTGGCGTAGTGTGATGAATTGCCCTTGGATAAAATGAAACATGTCTCGAAGATCTGCAGGAACATCAAAAGTGACGCAAATGGCGCTGTCAGTTTCTGGCCGCACGTCAGCTAACTTTAGTGGGTAAAATTTCGTGGTGGTCATTTGCAGATGATGTGCTTCAAAGATAATTTCATTTTTAGCAAAAGCTGACTCAAATGGGTTTGAAGTAGTCAAAAGGTTCCAAGCAGTTCTTACATTGATAGAGCGCCTTGCAAGCCGTTGAACCGAATTCAGAAAGTAGAGAGGTATTCTCACTTTCACATCTTGGGCAGAGGATAACCGCTGGCAGGGGTTCTAATGAAGTGGCTGTCTCGAAAGACACTTTCGGAATAATAGAATGATCAGTATCCGTGGGGAATTGGATAGAGTCACTTGGGGGTGTGACGCAGTGTGGAGGGATTGTGCAACCCTACGTCTGTAACTTCGGTTTAGTTTGAGTCATTATTGTCGTTCCACACGATATATCGCTTGTCGGCATTGCTCCATTCATCGTCAATCTCAACGAGAATGGCACTGACAAGC
>WLWV01000314.1 GCA_012103395.1 Gammaproteobacteria bacterium | reverse complement strand
TGATGGCTCAACATTCAACACCTAATCCAGAAAAACCGGCTTTGGCTTCGTTCGCTACGCTCACTTCGCCTAAGCCAAACGAACATCGCTAAAGAAATAAATTACAGACCTCAGGGTACACTACCTTCATTTCTTTGCTTGTGCAAAGAAACAGAACCAAAGAAACACACACGTGTTAAAGATACACCGCCAAAACAATCGAGGGTTAGCGCTAATCCTAAGCAGGAATATACCGGTGACCGTCCGTGACTATCACGCCATTATCTTCATTCCAAGTATGTGACCCCAGATTACCTTTTTTCCAATCAGGAGCTAACCCGGCAACCCTTTTCATAGAAAAGTGGTCTTTGCTGATATCTATTTCGTTGAAATTAACGGCGTAGCCGTATCTCGGGGCGCAATTCTGAGTGGGTAGAATTAATTTCCCCTCATGTTTGAATACATTTCCCGCAGGCCGACTATTCGTAATATCGCTGGCTACTGGATTATGGGGGTGTGGTGTCCATGGCCCGTATATAGATTCAGAAAAAAAGACGCACAATAACTCATTGCTGCTAGTGCGTTGGGAATTCAGTTTGTTGGCAAAGAGAAAGAATGTCGATTCTTGTTTGTAGATAGTGGGGTCAAGCAGCTCTACGTTATCCATGATCTTTTTAGCCAATTCCCATTTGTAAGGAAATTCAACACAGCGATACAAGCGCACCGACTTATCGGTTCGACTTTCGGGAATCAGGTACCACTCGTTTTCATCCTGAAAGACGAAAGGGTAGGACAAGTGGAAGTCTTCTTCAATAATGGGCTTCATGTCTATTAGCTTCCCGTTCTCAAGTCTTCCGACGCTTAAATGAGCATGGCCTTTGCGATAGATCAATTCTTCGCAGAACAGATATTGTTGATTATTACGACTAACTAGGAAAGGGTCCGCATAGAATCGATCATTCGGGGGCAGTATCAGATTTTCCTCTGAAAAAGTACCCAGTTTACCTCCTGATTTTCTTGTCGCTAAATACCATTGAATTTTCACTTTTCTCGGCCATCTCAAACCCACATACTTTTTCAGGAACACCCAAAACATGGGTAATATTTCGAGATTCCGAGGTGACTTTAGTATTTTCGTTTCAAGTACTTCCTCATTAAAAAGGGCCGTTCTTTTAATACTATCAAACCCCTGTTTCTGGGCTTGGCGAAGTTTCTGGAGTAACAAGTCACCACATGCAGCGTAAATGACTTCCTTGTTGCTCAGCACAGAGTACAAGGAACAACGGTGAGATGAGCGCGCAATCGTTTTTCCGCAGTCCAGCACATCGCTAAGAAGCTGCAAAGTGACCGCAATATCTGGTCTTCCCTTTATCAACTCCCATATTCCCGGTGGACCACCGCGATAGAAACGATTATCTCCATGATGAAATGACCATACGCCATAGGTAGAGCAAGAATGAATCTCTCCACGGATAATACTAAAACCGAAACGAACCAATACGTCTAACTCATGCTGGCGGATGGCCTCAATATCTGATGGTGAAAAGTAATGACAATACCCCTTGCGAATGGGCTGCAATGTCATTGTCGTCGCCTTTGAATAATTGCCGATAGCACAACTATCCCACAAGCTATCACGACCGCCGCTGCCATTATGTTTCTCGTCAAATTTGTTGTACAAGGTTGCTATCCCGTATCCCCGGGGATTCAGCAGCGATAGCAACATACGTACAGGCCGAGCGAGTTTATAAAATAGGTGTTTATTTGGTTCAGTGGGCTTTGGTGTGCTGTCCTGTTTGGCTTTCTCTCCGTTCAGGCCGATGAAGCAGATTGTTATGTTCGCTTCCTGCTCGACCCTTTGAACAATATCGTACTGCCACCGAGAGCAGTGTGTTCCTTGGATTAGAAATCCTACGCGTAATGGCATGTTTGTCTCAAAGTGTTCACATCAATGGAGCCTGATCCGTACAAACGAATCATCAGGGGCAGACTCGATTGATAGTTATGTTCCCTTGGTTTAAAGACGCGCTACAGTCAATCAGATAGACCACTGCGCAACGGGGTGGCGATTGTACACGTCCTTTTGACGCTCCGTGTTTTTGATGTGGACTAATCAATAAGACTATTCGGGTCGGAGTGCCTATTTATTAATCACTCCGATCCGATACCACCCCAGAGTTCACCATAAACACGAGCTAACCGTTACTCATCTCCCTTCATAATTTAAATTCGCCACTAATTTCACCGCGAAATCGATGATGGCCTTTTTAATGTTGTAGCCTTCCAAGGAATGCATAAACTTGAAATCCCGCAGTGCTTTTTCAAATTCTTTTAGGTCGCTTAAACTGTCTATTCTGACGGGAGAGCCGCCGCCTTTTTTAAATCCATTTTCTCCTACCCACACTGAGTTAATGGTGATTTCATCGAAGTTGTGTTTGTTTTCAAATCGGATAATGTGTAGAAGTTTAGACCAAATCTGACACCGTATTAAATCAATCCGAGCGAAGCGAGGGTTGATTTAATGAGAGTTACCCGTTTTGATGTAGTTACCAAACAATATCAAAACACAACGAGGTAA
>WLWV01000099.1 GCA_012103395.1 Gammaproteobacteria bacterium | reverse complement strand
GCTTGTCAGTGCCATTCTCGTTGAGATTGACGATGAATGGAGCAATGCCGACAAGCGATATATCGTGTGGAACGACAATAATGACTCAAACTAAACCGAAGTTACAGACGTAGGGTTGCACAATCCAATATTGTAACGATTTACCGGATTCTGTTTATCGTATAATCTCGCTTTTTGAAAAAACGACTGGGTTGCTTTTTTGAATTTCCTTGAATTACCATTGTCTTATCTATTACTTGCTGTAAATTTGAAAATGAGCGATTTAAAAGAACTAAGACAGCTTTATTCGGAACAAGGTCTGAGCCAATCCGGGGTTGAGGCGAATCCCTTCGCTCAATTCAACATCTGGTTCGATCAAGCTTGTGCTTCGGATACTGCGGAAGCGAATGGAATGTGTCTTTCTACAGTCTCTGCTGACGGAAAACCATCTCAACGAACAGTGTTAATGAAAGGCTACGATGAGAAAGGGTTTGTTTTTTATACGAATCACGACAGCCGAAAGGGCAATCAGATAAGAAATAACACTTCGGTTTCCGCATTGTTTCCTTGGTTGGCATTGCATCGCCAGATTATCATCGAAGGAGAAGTGTCTAGAGTCGACGATGAGACGTCATTAGCATATTTTCACTCTAGGCCAAGAGGCAGTCAAATCGGTGCCTGGGCATCCAAACAGAGTCACCGACTGGCGTCGCGAGCGGTGCTTGAAGAGCAAATAAAAGAAGTCGAGGCTCGCTTCGAAGGGCAATCGATTCCGTTACCAGAGTTTTGGGGTGGTTATCGCATTGTGCCGAAAAGATTCGAGTTTTGGCAGGGCAGAAACCATCGAATTCATGACCGTATTATTTATCAGTGGCTGGCGTCTGAGCTGGTCTGGCAGACTGAGAGGTTGTCCCCTTAAAAAAGTTGGCCACCGGGTTTGCCGTTGAGGGGGATCGAGACTTGATAATAGACAGATTTTCAGCGGCGATGGTGTCGCCTTGGTCAGCGGCTAGAGTTAGCCAGTAAATTGCTTTGTCATTATCCAACGGAACGCCTTCACCGTTGGCGTATAGAACACCAAGATTGGTTTGCGCTCCAGCGTACCCCTGTTTCGCCGATAAGTTATACCAGTGGGCAGCACGCTCATAATCCTGCTGCAAAGATATACCGAATTCATAGGCTGTGCCCAAATCAGCCTGAGCCCAAGCTACCCCGTTTTGTGCGGCACTGATCACCGAGGGGAGGGCAAGTGAAAACCATTTATCCGCTGCTTCTTTGTCGACGGACACACTTCTTCCGGACTCGTACATCATACCGATTCTGAATTGTGCCCTCGGTCGTCCTCGTTCCGCCACGGGAAATAGTAATTCAAAAGCACGTGGATAATCAGCTTGGTAATAGGCGTTGACTCCGCTCAGAACGAGACGATTGTCCTTGGTCGTTTTTGATTCTTCAGGTTCGTCATTAACAGCATTACTCGCTTGGCTATTCGCTTCGTTTGGAGCGGGTTGTGTCTCGGGGAGTGGTTGTTGTGTTAGCACGATGGATGTTTGTGTGTTACCTGTATTGTCCCCTTGCTGCTGAGCTAGTTGCTCTTGGGCTTTTTCCTGTTCGTATTGTTTGACCCTTACTTCTAGCGCCAAACTGATCCCACTTAGTCGTTGATTCTCCGGGTCATTCTCTTGGGCGCCGATGATCAGCTGTTCTGCTCTATCCAAGACATTCGCCCGAATCAGTATTTCAGCATTATCCAATTGCCTATTCGCTAGGGAAATAAGGCCTTGCTTACCTTCTTCATTGTCCGCATCAATTTCTAGAATGTCTAAATAAATATCCCTCACCATGTCGAAGTCAAAGGTGAATATCTGAGCTTCCTCTCTTGCTCTTGTAAGGAGAGCTGCGATTTGTTGCTTGCGTTCCAATGCTTCCTGTTTTCTCTTTTGCTCCTCTGCTCGCCTTAGGATTTCAGCATTGATCTCCTCACGAAGAGATACCTGAAGATCGTTTCCTGGTTGGGCAATGTCGAGCTTAACTAACCATTTTTGTGCCTCCTCATATTGACTTGACTCGATGGCCATTTCTGCATTGTCGATGAAGTAATTGAGGAGCTTAGATAGCCCGGACTTGGCTTCAGCATTTTCAGGATCAAGGGCCAGAATTTCCCCATACACTGTCCATGCGTTGTTATCATCCGTGCCAATCAGCCGATCTTCATCGATATACGCTCTAACTTTTTCGAATAAAGGCCGAATCAAATTGTCAGTTTTTTCTACCTGCAGAAACTCTTCAAACCTTTCTGTGTCATCCTCCCTAGTGATCAACATGTTCTCTTCTTTAACGATATCGTCAATGTTCTTTATATTGCTCTCGAATTCCGTAGGAACAATTCGTTTAACAACTTCAGTAGATGGGGAGTCATTGGGGCCGGGGATCAATATGGATGCTAAAACGACTACCACAACCGTGGTAGCTAACCATACGACGGGATTTCCAACAAAGTCGGCTGACCACTTAAAGTTAGTGAAAGGGTTCGCTGCCATTTTCTAGAGAGTTTTTAAGGCTTATAATGAGATGCGTAACAGGCGGCGTAAGATACCATATCCTGACGTTGTTTCGCAGGACTCGCGCTCCCATGAAACAGATGATTTGCAGTAAAGCTTCAAGAAAAAATTGGAGTTAACCGCAATGCGGGATCAAACATTTAACATTTCGAACTTGTCATAATGAGTGAGATCGGATACATTCCCGGCCTGCGGGAGAGGTGTCTGAGTGGTTGAAAGAGCACGCCTGGAAAGTGTGTATACGTTAATAGCGTATCGAGGGTTCGAATCCCTCTCTCTCCGCCAATATGCCTACCTTAGGCCTTGCGTGTTCTATCTCCTTCATTACCTACTTCTTAACTTTGCTTCTGTTTCGCAGTGATCTTTAGCTACTGAGCTTAGATTTCTATTTTCCCGTTGCTTGCCATCATATTCGCACTACTGGATATACTGCTTTTTTCATTTTTACTGCGTTTTAGTTATTAGTGCCTTACCATCCATGGATTAAGTGTCGGCACTTTGAGTAAGCAAGGCCTGCTAATCCTCTAATAGATATTTATCTCTATCCTCAAGGGTCTCTGTGCCGACTATTTTGGCGATGGATTTAGTTGGCCAAACGTATTTGTTAATGCTGCGAGATAATACCAATCCATCGGTGTTCGCAATGATTGGGGTGCGGATTTGGAAGGCATCATCGCCTTCAATGGTAATCAAGTCGGCGATTGTCTGTCCTTTCTTGACAATATCGCCCAGCGCCACTTTATAAGCTAATAGGCCTGGCTGTTTAGCTCGGACCACCTGGGTTGCAGTAAGGTCACTCGGCGGTGGAGAAACAGCCCGTTTTCTCGACGGCAAGCCTTGGATAAGTCCACGGCTCTGAAAATAGCAGAATAGTCGTTCCGCATCGTCTTCATTTATCTCATCGAAAGTTTCGAATTGACCCCTGTACTCCATAGTGACGGAATAGCAATCCGGTAGTGGTACGCCCGGGTGGGCCTTACGCATTCGTGTCCACAAAGTTGACCAAACTTCATCAAAAGAGCCACCACCGCTATCTTCGGCCACCAAGGTTGCCGCGGCTCCTGTCCAGTCCGCCAATGATTGAAGTTCTGGCATGTGTTGGGGTAAAGCAAAAATATGCAGAAGCGAATCATTGTCGCAATGCAAATCGAAAACATAATCAGCGTCAAACACTTCTCTCATGATGAAATGACGTTGTTGTTGTAATGCACTAATCGCAGGTTGTTCAGTGAGCCAATTTCTTACCAGATCACGAATCCTTCGTTTATTTTGTTCGATGTCCTGGGTGAGGGTATCACCAATTTCGCTTTGTACAATGGGAAAGAGGTCTGGCCAACCACGGTTGTGGTTTATACCACTAACAGGATCATAGCGCCCTTGATGCTGGCGATGGTTAATGTTGGCCATTCCTAGGGGATTGGCCATGGGAAAGATAACAAACTGAGCTTGCAGAGTACCGTCCCGATCTGCCTGTCTTAGTGCCTTTATTAGATGGTGAAGCACCAGTATGCCAGGTTGCTCATCAGCATGCATGGCAGCCTGAAGATAGACTTTTTTCTCGGCATTATTTGGGCCCACTCGATAATAGTTAAGTGTGGTTTCTCTGCCGGGCCCATCCCCGCTGATCACTTTTCGAATTTGCTCAAAAGCCATTGTTGTCACATGTTTAAATTTAACGGATAAGGACAACTCATCAAAAGAGGCGAAGCTTAAAAAAGTCAGTTTTGCCTCACGCCGAAGATGAGAAGCATAATGAGATATTATACTCGCTAACCTGAGAAGGGTGTCGCTGTTCAAAGTGAGTGAATAGTCGCTACAATTGTCGAGGGATAGGCTAAATCGTTGTCCGGGAAGTTGTTGAATAACAGAACTTTGGTCAGTTATAGTTTATTCACAGCCCCCTATGTTGGATATCACGGATTTAGATTGGTCATTCCGTGAACGCTGTTGCATTACCTTATCAACATTATCGCAGATGAACGAGATAAATAGTCCACAAGAAGACCTCGATAACTTCTATGTCGTTGCCCGGGAAGCTGGTGCGGAACATTCGGGGATACCCACTTGGGCTAGCCGTTCGGATAATCCAGCGGGACTCGATATCGACCCTGATAGCGGGCGAATCATTCGCGTTCAGGTAGAAGGGGTACCAGGCGCTTATCAGCTATTGAATGTGCTTTCACAGGAAGAATGCCAGCGATTCGTTTCGATCACCGAAACCTTGGGATATCTTGAAGATGCCGCCGTTTCACTGCCTCGTAGTGTTCGCCACAACCATAGCACAACCTGGGTTACCGATGAAAAAACGGATGGGGTGATTTGGTCCCGAATCGCAAATTTTGCTAATCAACATGTAACTAATATACATGGAGCCGATGGTCATCGAGGGAATCCGATCAGCGATTGGTTTGGTGGTAAACAGGCGGTTGGGCTTAATGCACGCTTTCGATTCTATCGATATGAAAAAGGCGATTTTTTCAGGCCTCATACTGATGGCTCTTGGCCTGGAAGTAGGGTGATTAATGGGAAACTGGTGGCCTGCGCATACCCGGATCGATGGAGTCAAATGACGGTTCTGCTATTTCTTACTGAAGACTTCGAAGGTGGGGAGACTCAATTTATGGTGGATTCTGAAAACGGAATGACTGGGGGAGCAAGTAATGTGGAGAGTCCGTTACCAGTGCACGTTCGGACTCCCATGGGTGGGGCATTATGTGTAGAAGTTCAGACCAAATCTGACACCGTATTAAATCAATCCGAGCGAAGCGAGGGTTGATTTAATACGGTGTCAGATTTGGTCTGAACTTCTACATCTAATTATGGCGGGGTTTTCGGCATTCCACGCTGTCGTCCTTAGCTTGACAACGCCTACTTCCGTATTCGAAATCGTCATCCTATTTGTATTTCGGTGTCTTTCATTTCCTTGTCTATAACAGCTTCCACATGAATGATGCCTATTTTTAGTGTTTTCCTCTAAGCCTTTGGCATCTCCTTTAGATCAGCAACTAACCTACGGGTCATAAGCTATTATTGAATGCTGGAAAACTGAACCGTAGCAGTCTACAATTTGGCGTAGTTTAGCTAGTCTGGGCCTTGAACGACCTTACCACTCATATTTTGATCTACCTATATATGCAAACGATAAACATCACTCAAAATATTCTTGTTGTCAGAAGAGCTCAGAGAAAAAAACGAACCGCCAACGGAAAAGTGATATCACTAATTAACGTTCGTTGCGTTTGAATTGATAATCGACTGTATGAAAAATCATAAGCGCTTGTTCATGGTGAAACGACTTTACCAAGTATCCTTGGGACTAGCTCTTTCTGCTGCATTTTCTTTCTCGGTTTTTGCTCAAGCCTCGAGTTCAAATTCTGGTTGGAGTCAGTTAAAAGAGACTTTCAGCGGGAGCCTTGAAACTCGTTATGTCGGTTATGAGAATCGATCTATCCATGAGTCAACCCAGCATGTGCTCGAATCAACGTTAAGCATCGATTGGTCTAAATCACTTAGCGATAATGTACTATTGGAACTAACCCCTGTATTTTACCTTGACAATGAAGGTAGTTCTGGAAAGGATTGGAGCTTCGATGAACAAGGTTTAACTCGATCTGGGGCTACATTGGATCAGGTCGTGTTAAGTTATTTCGGCGAACGTACAGAGTTTTCGGTTGGCAAGCAGAGTTTTAGTTGGGGTAAGGGAGATTTGTATTCTCCTGTGGACAAGATTAATGCCGTGGATTTAATAGATCTACCAAACTCGAAAAAACTATCCGTAGTCTCAGTATCATCGCAGTACATCGGTGACTATTTTAGTTCTCAACTAATTGTTATTCCCGATTTTATTCCCAATAGAATACCCAATTCTGATAACCGCTGGACGAGAAGAACGGATAGGCTCACTAGAGCGGTGAGCGCGAGACTAGGCTTCGTTCCTGATATCCGCTTTGAACCACGGCGTCTGCCCAATGAGGCGACGGACGATAGCCAATACGGTTTCAGGCTTACCAGCAGCTCGTTAAGAGGCGGATGGGATTTTGAGCTATCCTATTTTCAAGGTTTTAGTGCGCAGGGGGTACTGGAACAACAATTGGATTTAGGTACTTTAGCCCTGACAACCGTTTACCCACGCTATGACGAATTCGGAATCGGGTTTTCTACCACGGCAGGCGAGTTTGAAATTCATGGTGAGGTGGCGTTACATCTGACGAAGAATCATGATTTCGACGAAGATTATGCGACTTCTCTCATTGGCAGTCGGTATTCGTTTTACGGTGTAGAATTGTGGCAGCCTGTTGAAGAAATTGCGATTACCCTTGAGTATGCATCTGAGAATGTCAACCGACACCGAACAGAGGACAGCCCATTTCTGAGTACTGGATTTGGGAGAGCGCTATCTAATTCGTTACTTGGACGAGTAGACATCAAGTTTTCCGAGGAAATGTCTTTTGAGTTCGGCACATTTTACAATCTGAATCGTTCAGATTATTCCGCTCAGCTAAAAGCAACTCATCGGCCGAGTGATTCACTAGAATTCGCCGCGAGCGTTGAATTCTTTGGCGGGCCATCAGATTCCTTTTTTGGCGAGTGGTCGAATAATGATCGATTTGCTTTTTTGGTAACAAACTATTTCTGATAACGAGGATAAAGTTTGACTGTTTCGTGTAAATCATACAATCAGAGAAATTGATCCCATGCTTACAAAAATAATTTTGGCGCTGTCTATTTTCGCCTTTTCGCCTGTTGCTTCTGCCGAGATAACGGGGCTTTCTATCATGCAAGAACAAAAGCAGAGACACGACGTTCCCCAAGAGTTTTCACAGAAGAAAATGACGCTAGAAAGTGCCAAAGGAAAGGTAAAGCATAGGCGAATGATTAATTACACACGTAGTCTAGAAAATCAGGGCAATAAAACGTTGCTCAAATTCTTAGAACCCACAACGATCCATAATGTGGGATTACTAACTTGGGAACAGGCTGACCCCAAAGAAGATGATCAATGGCTCTACTTACCGGCTTCGAAGAAAATAAAACGTATCAGCGGTGGTGGTAAATCGAATTCGTTTATGGGAACGGATTTCTCTTTTGAGGACATGCGCCCGGAAAACCTCCAAACCCATGAATACGAGATCCTTGGTGAAGAAGATATCGACGGTCTTAAATACTGGTTGGTCCAAGCATTACCAACCACAAGAAAAGAAAAAAAGGCCAGTGGTTACAGTAAACGGATATTTTGGGTTCGGCAAGATATTTACTTTACCGTTAAAGTAGAATTTTATGATCGTAAGAAACGATTAAGTAAGATTGGACTATACACCGATCTTGAAGAAGTGGCGGATGGCGTCTGGCGCAGTAATGTGGTCTCGATGGAAAATATCAAACGTAAAACTCGGACCTCTTTGATAACGAATCAAAGAGATTTGGTCACGCCCCTTAGTGATGCTGTTTTTGGTACTCAAGCGCTAAAAAGACCTCCTTTGAAGAACTAGATTTTGGATAGTCTATTTAAATGGCTTGCCCTTCGCCCAATAGCCTGTGTTCTGACAGTCGCTCTTGCCACAGCATTTTGGGCTCAATATCTGCCTGATTTAAAAGTTGATACCTCAGCAAACGGCCTGATCATCAAGGATTCTCCTGCGGCCGGGGTTTATGAAGAGGTAAAACGCACATTTGGCGATGACACCATGTTGGTTGTGGTTTACAAGGCGCCGGATATTTTTATCGAACCTGTGCTACAGAGCATTGAGGATCTAACACTGGCGGCGGAGCAGATTGACGGTGTTTCCAGAGTAATTAGCTTATCTACCGCAAGCAATCTCAAAGGTAGCGATGGGTATCTGAACACAGAACTACTGATGCCTTATGTGCCAAGCGAGCCTGAAGACATTCAGCAAATTAAGGAAGATGCTCTGGGAAATCAACTTAATATTGGCGAGGTTGTTAATGCCAGTGGAACCCTCGCGGCGATACAGCTGTCCATAGAGAGTCGACCAGATGATGTTGACTTCGATACCGAACTTGTTAACGAAGTTGAGGCTTTGCTAGTGGAACAAAGGAATGTGTTAGGTTCTGATGTCACTATTTATCAAGCTGGTTCTCCCATGGTCAAGGCAACAATTCTTGACTACATGTCTAGGGATATGAAACTAATCACTCCCTTGGCGTTGTTCGCTGCTGCAATCACTCTATTATTCTTTTTCCGCAGTCCCGGTGCGATTGTACTGCCTGCAGTAACCGGTGCTGTGAGTGTTGTGTTGACCTTGGGGTTTATGGCTTTTATGGGCTTTGCGCTGAACCCCATTACGCTAATTATTCCTGCTTTACTTTTGGTCATCGGGTCCACAGAGGATATACATATCCTGTCGGAATACGCATCGGGAATTCGTAGCGGTATGGAAAAAAGACAGGCTATCGAACGCATGGCTCGACGCTGTGGATTTGTTATTCTCCTCACGTCTTTGACCACTGTGGCCGGTTTTCTAACCATTGTGCCTAATCAAATACCGATGCTGAGGGAGTTTGCTATTGGTGCATCTTTCGGTATTACCGCCAATTTCATCATCACTGTTTTACTCGCGCCGGCGGTTCTGAGGGTGCTAGATATACCCGCATCATACAGACGGCCCGAACCCGCTTTCATGGAGGGGCTTAGGGAGACACTTATTTCTTGGGCCACAACACGACGAAGACTAGTTTTCTGGGTGTTTAGCGGTCTAATAGCACTATCTGTCATCGGCACCAGCCTGCTTTATGTGGACACTAATTATTTGCTTTTTTTCCGAAAAGATGCCCCTGTTCGCGTTGCGTTTCGTGATCTCAGTGAAAACCTCTCGGGCGCGTCTGTGTTTTATGTGGTGGTAGACAGCAAGGTCGAGAACGGAATGCAAGACCCCGAGATCTTGAGCGACGTTGCAAAACTAACAGATTTTCTGAGTAAAAAGTACGATGGTGTATTGAGTTTTGATACTTTGATCAGAAAATCACACCAAGAAATGAACGAAGGTGATGAGAGCTTTTATTCAGTCCCTGAATCTGAAGAGTTAATTGCACAATATTCCATTTTGATGAATCCCGAAGCCATGGAGAGGTTCATCGACTTTGATTACCAACGTACCTGTCTCGTTGTGAGGTCAAGTGCCGGTGGAAGTAGGGAAATCAATACCGAAATTCCAAGCATCCGAAATTTTATCAATGATAACCTTTCCCGAAACCTAGATATTGAGATAACTGGGGAGATTATTCTCGTTGCTCAAGCCTCAGATACAATCAGTCAAGAGATTTTGCTTAGCATTCTCTACATGCTCGTGACTATTTTTGTTCTTATTTCTTTATTGTTCTTCTCGGTTCGCGCTGGTTTAAGATCAATGATTCCCAATGTTCTTCCAATACTTGTCAATTTTGGAATTATGGGATTTATGGGAATACCGATAAGTGCCAGTACCTTTCCGATTGCGATTATTGCGCTGGGTATTGCCGTGGACGATACGATACATTTCATGGTTCGATTTTCTAAAGAGACAAAGAAAACGTCCAGCAACGAAGAAGCGATAGCTAGAACCATCAGCCATGAGCTTCGACCCGTGTTTTCCACCAGTGTCGCACTCTGTTTAGGTTATATAGCATTGACAAGCGCTGAGTTCGGTTCCATCGCTCAGTTCGGCGCTCTATCAGCGGTTACTATGCTCACAGCGTTCATTGGAGACCTTGTTCTGACTCCTGCATTGTTGCTCAGCACACCGATTATTACTTCTTGGGATCTGTTGGGGTCGAAAGTGAAAACCGAGATACTTAAGACCAGCCCGTTTTTTAACGGCCTAAACCCGGGTCAAATCAAACGGGCGGTCCTGATGGGCGTCGTTGACGGTTTCAAAGATGGGGAAACGATGCTCACGCAAGGTGAAACTGGTCGATTTATGTATGTCATTTTGTCGGGAAAAGCTGACGTGAAAATCCTTTCTGAGAATCACACTGAAACGAGGGTTGCTGGGTTTAGTCAGGGCGACATCGTCGGAGAGCTGTCGCTGTTAGCAGACATTAAACGCAGTGCAAATGTCACCGCAGTGGGTGATGTGGATGTGCTTCGCATTGACGCGGACACCTTGGAACGGATCGCTAAGCGTTTTCCACGATTTGGATACAAAATATACCAAAATCTTTCTGCGATTGTTGCAGAGCGGTTAATGACGACGAATAAGGCGTTGGCTGATAGCTAGGCTTGATAGAAAGGGGTCTAAACTTCTTCAACTAAGGTTGGTTGTTTGGCTGTGGGTCTTGCTTTTCGTGTGTCAGAAGAGGGCGGCTTGATTCTTTTTAAGCACACCGCTACTTCATAAATTTGATGTGGTGTTCTTTTTTATTTTCCATCTTTCTTGCCATGATTAGCGTTGCCGCTCTTCCTAGTTTTTGAAATGTTACCATGAAGCTCGATATTAGAACTGACCATCGGTCCAATGCCATCGGAAGTTCGTGGATGATTGCATCAATGGCCATTTTCGCAATCGAGGACTCTCTCGTTAAAGTGGCTTCAGAGTTGATGCCCATAGGTCAAGTTTTGATTGCGCTTGGCTTTGGAGGGGCATTCGTGTTCGCGATCAGTGCGGTAGCTAATGGTGGCAATCTGTTTGATTCAGAAATAGTATCGGCAACAATGATTGTCCGGGCTGTGTGTGAAATCTTAGGTCGACTATTTTATGTGCTGGCTATTACCTTAGCACCATTGTCGTCAGCAACCGCAATTCTCCAAGCCACACCAATCGTTGTCATGGGAGGTGCTGCGATACTTTTCCATGAAAAAGTTGGTATTCGCAGATGGTTAGCGATATGCGTAGGACTGATTGGGGTATTGGTTATTTTGCAACCTGGCACCGACAGCTTTACGCTGTTTTCTTTATTTGCCGTATTGGGCATGTTTGGATTCGCTGGTCGAGATCTCGCTACCCGTGCCTGTTCAATGTCGATAAAAACATCCGTGCTCGGTTTTTATGGATTTATCGCAGTGGTAGTTGCTGGTTTTATCTATCTTAATTGGACAGGCAGTACCCTTGTTTCAGTAAGCTTCCGTGGCGGAGTGATAGTGGCGGCATCTGTAGCTACCGGTGTGATGGCCTACATGAGCTTAATGGTGGCCATGCGTATTGGCGAAGTGTCTGCCGTCACTCCATTTCGTTATACCCGATTACTCTTTGGCGTTGTAGTGGGTGTATTTGTCTTTGGTGAAAAGATAAGTGTAAATTTTTGGATTGGGTGTGCATTGATTGTGGTGTCGGGGCTATATGTGCTTTATCGTAGTAATCCGGTGGTAGTGTACCCTGAGGTCTGTAATTTAGCTTTCTATTGCAGCTTCGCTATTGGCTTTGGCGGAGTGAACGTAGAGAGCGAAGCCAAAGCCGGTTTTTCAGGCTTTAGTATTGAATGTTGAGCCAT
>WLWV01000098.1 GCA_012103395.1 Gammaproteobacteria bacterium | reverse complement strand
GGCTTGTCAGTGCCATCCTCGTCGAGATTGACGATGAATGGAGCAATGCCGACAAGCGATATATCGTGTGGAACGACGATAATGACTCAACCTAAATCAAAGTTACAGACGTAGGGTTGCACAATCTCTGAGACTAGCGTTACGGTTCTTGGTAAACATTGGAAATGGGTATGTAGGTGTTTGCCTTATTTCGTTTCGTTAGTTTCACCCGATCAATAGTGGCTGTTGTTTGCTTTCATGCTACCTAATTTTAGCAATTGGATTTGATCGCAGTTGCATCTGTATTTCTCATATTTACGTTTGTGGGTCATGAAGTCTGTAGACGATAGGCGATAGGGTTATCGCGTTTATAGGTACGCTTTCCTCGTTTTCTGCTATCAGACATGAAATCGATATTGGTGACATTCTTTATGATGGTGGAAGCTATTTCCTTAAAAAATTATGGGCTATTTCTACCATCACTCGGTTTTGTAATATTACTTTGCTAAATACTGCCCAAATGAGTTCTTCATTGTTTAAAGTAGGTATTCGTGTAGGGGTTGGTTTTGAGTATACTAACCACGCAGCCGTGTGAGCGTACTGTTGATCATACCGACTAGGCCCTGATTTCTCGACGGTCAGCGCAATCTATGGCTCTCATTTGGGTAAGTGCCCATGGGGTCGTCCTTTTCCTGAGGAGTAGCATGAAAATACAATTGTACTCACCACATCCGGCTTGTTTTACCTGTTGGGATTGTTTAGGTACGAAATTAGGCCTTGGTCTCTAGCCTTTTAATCTTTTCCGAAGATAATAGTTTCTGATTTAATTAAGAAAGCCTATTGCAATTCACGCTCTCGTCCCTACTAGTTCTTCTGTCAGCAGATATGATGGTTTTTTCAATGATTTTGGCCTCATCAGCTTAAGGTGGTCTTTGGGCATCGTTTTCGATTAGGTGGTTTCTGTCTCAACCTTGAGTGAAGGATAAACGCCGTTGGTAAAATCGAAACTGGGCAGTGATATATGATATAATTTCGCCCGCTTAGTTATTACCGTTATACCCGATTTGTAATTCTAAACTTTTTAAATTGTGAGAATTTGAGCAATGCCGTGGAAACAACCAGGATCCGATGGAAATGACAATGATCCTTGGGATCAAAAGAATGGCCGTGGAAATGACCGACAAGATGGTCCCCCTGACTTAGATCAGATTTTTCGGGACGCAAAAAATCGGGTGGATTCGATTTTTGGTGGCCGAAAAGGTGGTGGTAGTAACGGTTCTAATGGCGAAGGGTCCTCAATTGGGGGTGGAGCTATGGGTTTGGCTCTAATTGTCGGTCTTGGATTGTGGTTGTTTAGCGGAGTCTATACTGTTGATCAAGGTGAACAAGCAATAGAGCTGAGGTTCGGGAAGTACAAAGAAACGAATGATGCCGGTCTGAATTGGCATATTCCAACTCCATTTGAGTCGGTAGAGTTCGTTAACGTTGAAAACGTCAACACAGTTGAAGTTGGGTATAGGAAGACAGGAAGAAATATCCAATCGATACCTAGAGAAGCATTGATGCTAACTCAGGATGAGAACATCATCGATATTCAATTTGCGGTCCAGTATGACATAAAGAATCCTACTGATCTAATATTTAATGTCAGTGAATATAATACTAGAGATATTGCTAACACGGTTGTTCGTCAAGCCACAGAAAGTGCAGTTAGGGAAATCGTTGGACGTAATACCATGGACTTTGCGATCACAGACGGTCGAGCGCAGCTTGCCATAGAAACCAAAGCGCTAGTTCAAGAAATACTCGACCGATACAACACAGGTGTCAATGTCCGTTCAGTTGAAATGCAAAATGCTCAGCCACCCATACAGGTAAAAGATGCGTTTGATGATGTAGTTCGTGCAAGAGAAGATGAAGAGAGACTAAAGAATCTTGCTCAGGCATATGCGAACGATATTATTCCGAAAGCTAGGGGGTTCGCTTCGAGAGCTATCCAAGAGGCTGAAGGTTATCAAGCCGCCGTGGTTGCGCGTGCATCTGGAGAAACATCAAGATTTACGCAAATACTAGAAGAATATGAGAAGGCTCCTGAGATTACGAGGGAACGCTTATATATTGAAACCATGGAACAGGTCCTTAGTAATTCTAGCAAAATGCTTATCGATCAGAAAGATGGTGGGAACAATGTGATGTACCTACCCCTCGATCAGCTTATTAAAAATCGCAACCAAGCCTCTGAATCCTCAGGAGCTCAATCTCAATACAGTAGTCCTCTAACTACAGGATCAAACCAATCAATTGGGAGCGGACTTAGATCCACTACTCGAAACACCGATCGCCAAGGGAGAGAATAAATAATGAATGGTAAAGCACTGATATTTGTTGTTTTAGCAGCGATTTTAGGAGCTGTTGGTATGTCATCAATCTATTTTGTTGATGAAAGAGAGCGCGCGATTGTTTTCCGTTTTGGTGAAATCGTTGATTCTACAGTTGAACCGGGCTTGAACTTTAAAACACCGTTTATTAATAACGTTCAATATTTTGATGCTCGGGTCCAAACCATGGATGCTGATCCAGAAGAATATTTAACTGTGGAGAAGAAAAACTTATCGGTGGACTCTTTTGTTAAATGGAAAATACGGGATGTGCATCGTTACTACACACGTTTGAATGGACGAAAGTCAAATGCTCGTTTAAGGCTCTCACAAAGAGTTAACGACAGCTTACGGCAAGAATTTGGTAAACGTACAGTACAGGACGTTATTTCAGGCGACAGAAATGAAATAATGGAGATTGTTAGAAAGTCTATGAATGAAGAGGCCGCCAACCTTGGAATTGAAGTCATTGATGTCAGACTTAAACGGGTTGATTTGGGACCAACGATCAGTGAGCGTGTTTATCAGCGTATGGCTGCTGAACGAGAGCGGGTTGCGAAGGAACTACGAGCTCAAGGGGAAGAAGAAGCAGAGAAAATCCGCGCTAATGCTGATAAGCAAAGTCAGATTTTGTTAGCTGATGCGAATAAAGAAGCTGAAGAGATTCGAGGTGAAGGTGATGCAAATGCCACTTCAACATACGCAAATGCATTTGGTAAAGATAAGGAATTCTACGCCCTATATCGTAGTCTAAATGCGTATCGCGAGAGCTTTGGCAGCAAGCAGGATTTGATGATACTGGATCCAAGTTCTGACTTTTTTCGATATTTTAAACAACCTAATGGTGGTTTGCAGAACTAGTTGAGAATCTATTCCAATCGATTTTTTTCGTAATTCTCTATGGCATGGAATGATTTGCTCGTTGCGTTCTCTCTTTATCTTGTTCTTGAGGGCGTATTCCCATTTCTATCTCCGTACAAATTCAGAAAGCACTTGGAAAAAATGTCCAAGATGCCTGATCAGTCTTTGAGGCAAGCTGGCTTGGTTCTTATGGTTTGCGGTGTGGTAGTGCTATATTTAATTCGTTGAAACTATGCGGTTTCTGAGTTTTGTGCCCAATAATTCTGGGCTGGACTCAAAGCTAAATTTGGTTGGCTACCATAATTTGTTAGCTTTGTTAAACTCATTTTTTTGAATCTGTTTTTTTGATTTATATTATCTATCTATGGCTAATAATGTAGTTTTGCTGGGAGCTCAGTGGGGCGATGAGGGCAAAGGTAAAATAGTTGACCTTCTAACCGAGAAGGCCGATGCTGTGGCTCGATTTCAGGGTGGGCATAATGCTGGCCACACTCTAGTGATTGATGGTCAAAAAACGGTGTTGCACCTAATTCCATCTGGAGCAATGCGAGAGGGTGTTGAATGTCTTATCGGTAATGGAGTTGTTGTAAATGTTGAGCAGCTCCTGAAAGAAATTGACAACTTAAAGAGCATGAACATCGACATTGAAAGTCGCCTCATGCTAAGCATGGCATGCCCCATTATTCTGCCTCACCACATAGCACTTGATGTAGCTCGAGAGAAAGCAAAAGGAAAAAAAGCAATCGGAACGACTGGTCGGGGAATTGGCCCCTGCTACGAAGATAAAGTTGCGAGAAGAGGGTTGCGGATTGGGGACTTGGTGAATGCCAAGTTGTTTGCTGAAAAATTAAGAGAAGTGATGGATTACCATAACCACTCTCTTGTGCAGTATTTCAAACAACAAGCTGTGGATTATCAGGAGACATTGGATAGTATTATGCCGTTGGTGGAGCGAGTTGTGCCGATGGTTGGTGACGTTTCAGAGAAGCTATATAGCCTCAGACAGCAGAGTAAGTCTGTTATGTTTGAAGGAGCTCAAGGGATGCTTCTTGATATTGATCATGGTACTTATCCCTATGTAACGTCCTCGAACACCGTTGCGGCTGCCGCAGCTATTGGTACTGGTATTGGCCCGCTAGAGCTTGACTATGTTCTCGGTATAGTCAAAGCGTACACAACACGGGTTGGATCGGGACCATTCCCCACTGAGTTGTTTGATGAGGTGGGGCAGTGGCTTGGAGAAAAAGGCCATGAGTTTGGCGCAACTACCGGCCGACCTAGGAGATGCGGGTGGTTGGATATGGTCGCGCTGAAGAGAACTAGGCAGGTTTGTGGGTTGAGCGCATTGTGTGTGACGAAACTCGATGTAATGGATGGATTGGAAACAGTCAAGATTTGTACTTCATATGAGTATAAGGGCAATAGCATTGGCTTACCTCCATATGGGGCGGATGCTTTGGAACAATGTGTGCCTGTCTATGAAACAATGTCGGGATGGAACGAGAAGACAGAAGGGATTAGGGATTATACGAGTCTACCCGTAAACGCAAAAAAATATCTCGATCGGATTTCTGAACTATCCGACTTGCCGATTGATATAGTGTCTACAGGTGCTGAGCGTGATGATACCATTGTTTGTAAACATCCATTTCAGGAGCAATGAAATTGACTTTAAGTATTAGCTCAGTGCCGATTTAAACGTCAGAGTATTCCTATTGGATAATCGCTTTCAAGCGACCAATCTAGCATTTGTGTTAGCTCTATTTTCACATATATATCTCGGAAAAAAATGATGAAGTTAAGTGATCAATCTCTATTTCGACAGCAATGCTACATCAATGGTGAGTGGTTAGACGCCAATAGCTCAGAAACCATTAATGTAAACAACCCAGCTGATAATTCAGTGCTTGGGTCGATACCCAAAATGGGTGCAGATGAAACTAGTAAAGCGATTGAGTGCGCACGAATTGCTCAAATTAAGTGGCGAGGAATGCTGGCAAAAGAGCGGGCTGTGATTTTGCGGCGGTGGCACGAGTTAATGATGGAAAACCAGGAAGACCTGGCAACGTTGATGACCTTGGAACAAGGTAAACCATTAGCCGAGTCTCGTGGCGAAATAGGTTATGCTTCTTCGTTTCTAGAATGGTTTTCAGATGAAGGGCGTAGAATTAGTGGTGAAACAATTCCCCAGCACCAGTCGGATAAGCGAATCGTAGTTATTAAGCAACCCATCGGTGTGTGTGTTGCGATTACTCCTTGGAATTTTCCAGCGGCTATGATTACCCGTAAAGCTGGGCCTGCTTTGGCTGCCGGGTGCGCAGTGGTTGTCAAACCTGCTACTCAAACACCATTTTCAGCGTTGGCATTGTGTGAACTCGCAGAACGGGCGGGTGTCCCTGCTGGAGTGTTCAGTGTGATCACGGGTTCTGCGCAAGGAATAGGGGGAGAGATGACTTCTAATCCCACTGTAAGGCACTTAAGTTTCACTGGGTCTACTGAAATTGGAAGGCTGTTGATGAAACAGTGCTCTGATTCCATCATGAAAGTGGCGTTGGAATTAGGTGGTAATGCGCCATTTATTGTTTTCGATGATGCGGATATTGATGCTGCTGTAGAAGGGGCCGTTATTTCGAAATATCGAAATGCGGGACAAACCTGCGTCTGTAGTAATAGGATTTACGTCCAGGCAGGAGTTTATTCGGAGTTTTCTCAGAAACTGGCACAGGCGGTTGCACGTATGAAGGTGGGAGATGGTACGGCAGACGGTGTTACACAGGGGCCTCTAATTGATATGAACGCAGTTGAAAAAGTAGAAGAGCATATTGAGGATGCTGTGAAAAAAGGTGCAACAGTGATTGTTGGAGGAAGTAGGCACGAACTTGGGGGAACCTATTTCCAACCCACTGTGATGACCAATGTTTCATCAGATATGAAGGTAGCAACAGAAGAAACGTTTGGGCCACTTGCCCCTCTTTTCGAATTCACCGATGAGTTGGATGTGATTAGGATGGCCAATGATACGGAGTTCGGGCTCGCTGCCTATTTTTATAGCAAAGATTTGGCTCGAGTATGGAGAGTATCTGAAGAACTAGAATACGGAATGGTTGGTATTAATACAGGGCTAATTTCGACGGAAATTGCACCGTTCGGTGGTGTAAAACAATCTGGTTTGGGCCGTGAGGGCTCGACCCACGGAATCGAAGAATATCTCGAAATGAAGTATCTTTGTATGGGTGGAATTGAGTAGCGCAATGTCCGCTGGGCGAAACAATGCTTCGTTGACGAAACATCTATTCATCCCATGAATCATATTCAACATTGAATATGTTATTGATTGAAAAATAAGACAAAAATTGTTTTAATTTAGTGTCAATATAACTCTTGCATAAAGCCTAGGTGCGACGTTAAACTAAAGCTTATGGAGAGTTTATATCTGGCTCCCTTTTACTATATTTCACGAGAAAGAAACTGGAGAGACTCTAGTATGTCTAAAGCATCTGATAAAATTAACAATGGTCTGAAGTTGACCACTATTTTGGCCGCTGCAGCGCTTGCTACAGGTTGTATAAGCGCTAAAAGCACACCTACTGCACCCGCAGAGCCCGCAGAACCCGCCGTAGTAGAACAACCTGAGGCACCTGTTGTAACTGAGGTAGTTGAACCACAACTAACGAGTTGGACTGTTGTCGAAGGCAATAATTTGTGGGGAATCGCCTGTAAAGAAGAAGTATACAATGTTCCTGAGAAGTGGCCACTTATCTATAAAGCAAATCTCGATCAAATCACAGATGCTGATCTGATTTACCCTGGTCAGGTATTGGATATACCACGGGACTCATCACAAAGTGATATTGATTCTGCGATTAATCATGCAAAAACTCGTGGTGCATGGTCAGTAGGCCCAGTTGAAGCGACCGATACAGCATACCTTGGTGGCTAGTGTCGCTAACTACTTCTTATGAGGTAGATATCGATTTAGAGAGAGCTGATTTTTCAGCTCTTTTTTTTCGTCCGAAATATCTAGTTGAACTGAGTATTGTATTTTGGCAGAGATGTTTTTTCTGCGCCATTTAAGACTGCCCCAATATCCGACAACTTGTAAGGGGATGATCTTTAATGTACAACAACTTCACCTAGAGTGTGATTGGATAGATGTGCTTTCCGATTTTATAAAGAGAGGCGTAATGGTTAGATGAATCAGTGGGCAAATAGATCGCTAAAGGATGGACTTATAACCAATTACGATGCAGGATACGATAAGGGCGTAAAACATTCTTCTACAGTTTATCCCAAATAGGTAATACTGAATTGGAACATAACTGACTTCTGTATTATTACCCACTACTATGCTAGGGACTTTGTATTGACTCCCTTTACTTGACCATTTTTCTTAATTCGAATTCCAAAATACCTTCCGCACCAGCTGCTTTTAGTGACGGAATAATCTCTCTTACTTTGTTTTTGTCGACCACCGTTTCTACGGCTAACCAGTCTTCACCATATAGCTTATTGATTGTAGGAGCTTGAAGGCTTGGCAGTTGAGAAATAAGCTTTTCTATATTTTCGGAGGAGACATTCATTTTCAACAGAACTTTTTCCCTTGCGATTAAGGCGCTTTCAAGTAGTAGAGCGATTTCCTCAATTTTACGTTTCTTCCAAGGATTCTGAAGCGAAAGCTTGTTAGCCACAAAAATAGTGTGGGTATGCAAAATATCGCAAACGATTCGTAATCCATGAGCTCGTATAGTGCTTCCAGTTTCTGTTATTTCTACCGCAGCATCTGCTAAACCTTCTACAACCTTTGCTTCTGTCGCACCCCAAGAAAAATCAACTTGGGCGCTTATGTTGCGCTCTTTGAGATAGCGTTTTGTATATTCTACAAGCTCGGTGGATATCCGCTTTCCCTCTAGGTCTTCTATGCACTGAATATCCGAGTCACCATCGACGATTAATACCCACCGGCATGGTTGATCTGATGCCTTAGAGTAAACTAGGTTGCTGATGATTTCTACATCTGATTCGGTTTCTGCGATCCAATCTTGGCCGGTAAGCCCGGCATCGAGAACGCCTTGGGCAATGTACGGTCCCATTTCTTGGGAGCGTACCAATGAGCAGTTGATCTCTGAGTCATCGATCGATGGAAAGTAATTCCTAGATTGGCTGTTAATCGTCCAACCAGCTTGAGAAAAGAGTTCAGTTGTGGCTTGTTGCAGGCTGCCCTTAGGGATGCCCAGCTTTAGGGTATTTGGCATATTACGCGTGGGATGAAAAGGAGCAGGAGTATACCTCACAATATGTAGAGGCTGTATGACTGCTTATGGCGAAGATTTATGAGAGTTAAGTAGGGTTATACGATAACAAGTATCGGTCATCCCACGCTAAACAACTGGAATATTCTGTTTGGCGTGGGATATTTAGTCACTATAGGCTCCCAACAACCTGATCGATGCTGGCTTTCGCGTCTCCAAACAACATACGGGTATTTTCTTTGAAGAATAATGGGTTTTCGACGCCAGCATAACCACTGGCCATACTTCGTTTCAGTACGATTACCTGCTTGGCTTTCCAAACTTCTAGAACCGGCATTCCGGCAATCGGGCTGTCTGGCGATTCAATGGCTGATGGATTTACAATATCATTGGCACCGATTACCATAACCACATCTACTTCTGGCAAGTCATCATTGATCTCGTCCATTTCTAACACGATATCGTAAGGCACCTTGGCTTCAGCGAGTAGTACATTCATGTGCCCGGGCATCCTGCCTGCCACTGGATGGATGGCGAATTTCACATCGATGCCATTTGCTTGGAGTCTTTTCGCCATCTCCGAAACAGGGTGCTGAGCATGGGCAACCGCCATTCCATATCCAGGAACAATGACCATGGAGTTAATGTTGTTTAGGAGTTCGGTCGTATCGGCAGCGGTAATAGAAATCACCTCGCCCTGAATATCCTCAGAGCCGGTACTGGAACTACTGGTTTTTGTTCCAAATCCTCCCATGATCACACTAATAAACGAGCGATTCATCGCTTTACACATGATGTAGCTGAGAATAGCTCCGCTGGAACCGACTAATGCACCTGTTACTATTAATAGATCGTTTGACAACATAAAACCAGTGGCTGCCGCTGCCCATCCGGAATAGCTGTTCAACATGGAAATCACTACGGGCATATCTGCACCGCCAATCGCCATCACCATGTGGATTCCGAAAATGAATGCGAGAACCGTCATAATAAGCAATGGTTTCATGCCGACTGATATTTCTCCAGATTGGACAAACTCGTAGCCCAAATAAATACACACCACTAATATGGTGAGATTTAGCCAGTGCCTCGCTGGAAGAAGCAGTGCTCTGCTTCCGAGCAGTCCTTTCAGTTTGCCAAACGCGATTACCGATCCGGTGAACGTCACTGCGCCGATTAAGACTCCAAGGTAAATTTCAATATCGTGGATAACTTTCTCGGTACTGGTAAATACTGCCGTAGTATCTAGGTAAGTGGAGAATCCGACCAGTACGGCTGCGAGTCCAACGAAGCTATGGAGGATTGCCACGAGTTCAGGCATAGAGGTCATTTGTACTCTTATAGCGAGAATTCCTCCGACTACCACCCCAATTGCCATTCCTATGACGATCATATTGTAACCGGTGACATGATCGCCTAAGAGTGTGGCAAAAATAGCCAACACCATTCCCGAAATACCATAAAGATTACCCCGACGCGCGGTCTCCTGTTTACTAAGTCCACCAAGACTGAGGATGAAGAAAATGCTAGCGACGATATATGCCGCAGTGACTATTCCAATTGACATGATTAGTTCTCCCTATTTCATTTCTGAAACATTTTTAGCATTCGATGGGTGACAAGAAACCCACCTGCTATGTTAATTGAAGCTAAGATCACCGCAAGCAACGCTAAGATGGTGCCCAAAGACGACGGCGAGCCAATTTGTAGAAGCGCTCCAATAACAATGATGCCGCTAATTGCATTCGTAACACTCATTAAAGGAGTGTGTAAGGCTGGACTGACGCTCCAGATAACTTGCCATCCGACGAAGCATGCCAAAACGAAAACGATGAAGTGATTCATGAATGATACCGGTGCGACGCTGCCTACGCCGAGTATTGCTAATACACCTATTGCGATTCCTGCAAGCGTCGTCCACCCACGATCAGCAAGAACACTTTCCTTTTCTGGGGTATGCTTTGCGTTTGTGGATTGAGGTTTTGTTGCTGGCTTCGCTGAGAGTTTTGGTGCTGGCGGAGGCCAAGTGATGTCACCTCGATTAATAACGGTTGCACCCCGAATAGCTTCGTCTTCCATGTTTACGTTGATACTTCCATCCTTTTCAGGGCTGAGGTCAGACATTAAATGGCGAATGTTAGCTGCATACAGTTGGCTCGATTGGGCTGCCATTCTGCTGGGATGGTCGGTGTAACCAATGATTTTTACACCGCTTTCACTAACCACCTGATCTGGCTGGGTGAGCTCACAGTTACCACCTTGCTCAGCGGCCAGATCCACAATAACACTGCCGTGTTTCATGCTCTGAACCATTTCCCGGGTAATCAATTTGGGAGCTGGCTTGCCTGGTATGAGAGCGGTAGTGATAATGATATCTACCTCTTTAGCTTGTTCTGCAAAAAGCGCCATTTCAGCTTTAATGAATTCCTCACTCATCACCTTTGCATAACCACCAGTACCACTGCCGTCTTCTTTGAAGTCGAGCTCGAGAAACTCAGCGCTCATACTTTCGATTTGTTCTTTTACTTCAGGTCGAGTGTCGAAGGCTCTTACGATTGCACCCAAACTGACTGCAGCGCCAATGGCAGCTAATCCAGCGACCCCCGCGCCAATGATCATCACTTTAGCAGGTGGAACTTTACCGGCAGCGGTGATTTGTCCGGTGAAAAATCGGCCAAAGTGCTGACCGGCTTCGATGACTGATCGATATCCAGCAACGTTAGCCATGGATGATAGCGCATCCATTTTTTGTGCTCTGGATATACGCGGCACTGAATCCATGGCCAAAACCGTTGCTCTGGACTCGGACATCTGTCGCATCAACTCTGCATTTTGAGCAGGCCAGATAAAGCTGATTAGTGTTTTATCAGCGGCTAACCACTCTGCTTCGTGTTTGTTATGGAATTCACTGAATTCAGGTGCTCTGACTTTACAAATAATCTCAGCTTGGTCCCACAAATCTGGTCCGCTATCGACAATCGTCGCTCCTGCCGACTCGAAATCCCTGTCAAGAAAGCCTGCGCCTTGCCCCGCATTGTGTTCGATTAAAACACTGTGGCCAAGCAATCCTAGCTTTTTTACTTCATCTGGTGTGCAGGAGACACGACTCTCGTTCAGATGAATTTCTTTAGGTATTCCAATTCTCATTGTTTTTAAAGGGGTAGGTTAAAATTTCGAAGCGATCGCTTCTGTCCAAAACTCCTATCGCAGTCATAAAAATAGCGACAGGTTTTTAGGAATCCCTGCATAGATTTGGGCGAATAAAACTATTCGGCCATGACTTATTCAGAGGTTCCCCAATTAAAATTATATTTTACTCAGGCAGCTTCGGCTCGCTGTTCACCCTGTTGCCAAGTATATGAAAAAAAGAGATCACTCTACATATCCAGTTCGGGTTAAAGGATTGTGCAACCCTACGTCTGTAACTTTGATTTAGGTTGAGTCATTATCGTCGTTCCACACGATATATCGCTTGTCGGCATTGCTCCATTCATCGTCAATCTCAACGAGAATGGCACTGACAAG
>WLWV01000313.1 GCA_012103395.1 Gammaproteobacteria bacterium | reverse complement strand
TGTCAGTGCCATCCTCGTCGAGATTGACGATGAATGGAGCAATGCCGACAAGCGATATATCGTGTGGAACGACGATAATGACTCAACCTAAATCAAAGTTACAGACGTAGGGTTGCACAATCATATCGCCGCATAGGATTCTGGGTTTGACAGTGAAGAACCAGTGAAGGCGTGCAAGCTGTTTGGTTGCTCAAAACTTGATTTGTATTCGTTGTAGAGGGCTGTTACGTGTACGTCTTTTTCTGGAAACGCCCACATTTCAAAAGCAACAGGCTTGCCTGTGGGTGTGGCGATTTCAAAATCAAAACCCGCATTCTTAAGATGCAACATGGGTACTAATGCCTCTACGGGATGGTTACCAGTCGAGAACAATTTGCCATTGCGCATTTTCATGTTTTTTTGTTCGGTAAAAATTACCAAAACCTTCGATCTATTGCCCTTGTATTTCGTGTATGAAATAGGTTCAAAGTCAGTTTCATCATGCGTTGCCAATTTCAGCGCCAGCTTGGAGGGTGAGTAAGAACCGTCCGATTCCAACTTTGGTGCAATTCCTAACAATTTTTTTAGCATGCTCATATTTTCTAAGTGGTCATCTGTTAAAACCAAAGGATTTCTTTATGGAAACCCTCTGGTAAGAATAAAGTCGTGGGAGGAATGAAGCAGAATGAGTTGTTATTTATGGTGAAACGTTAATGATAATCTTTCCTTGCGCGCGACCTGTTTCGCTACGCTCATGTGCTTGGGCTACCTGATCCAGTCTGAATTCACTGTCGATGTTAACTTTTAGCTGACCTGCATCCGCAAGCTCAGCCAGTTTCTTTAACTGCTTCCGATTTGGCTGGACAAAACAGAAAAATGCAGAGACGCCGTGTTTAGCCGCAGTAGCTTCATCAGGGTTTTCAGTAATTGCAACTAAGCGCCCACCTTGCTTCAGCGTGCTCCAACTGTTCGCTTGTGTTTCCCCGCCAATGGTGTCAAATACAACATCAATGTCTTTCAATTCCGAGAAACCCTCCTGACGATAATCGATGGATTGATCTGCTCCGAGGCTCAGTACCAGTTCGGTGTTTCTTGAAGATGTTGTCGTATAAACGTATGCACCACGTAGTTTTGCCAGTTGGATGGCAAATTGTCCCACCGCGCCTGAACCTGCATGAATGAGCACCCGCTCACCCGCTTCCAATTTAGCGATTTCGTAAATGGATTGCCATGCAGTCAGTGCAGCCAATGGGACACCGGCTGCTTCTTGCCAGCTAAGCGAACTGGGTTTAAGTGCAACTTCATCAGCACACACGCTCTGGTATTCGGCATAGCTCCCATTTTTGGCAATATCCGGTCGGCTATAGACAGCGTCTCCCACTTTGAGGTTATGCACTTTCTCACCAATAGCAACGACTTCACCCGATACATCCCAACCCAATGTTAGCGGCAATGAATGATTAAGCATTGGTTGCAAGTAGCCTTCCCGAATTTTCCAATCCACCGGATTGACGGACGACGATTTTACTTTGATCAATACTTCATTCTCTGTTGGCGTGGGTATGGCGATGTCATTTAACGTCAACCGGCTTCGGCCACCAAAATCGTTAATTTGTACCGCTTTCATTAAGTTGCTCATTATTTGTCTTTTAAAGTGTTGATCGAAAATGTGAGTGAATAATACGCCTCAATACTCGGCTTGATTAGCCATAGAATATTCACTATATTGTTGCGATCAAAGAAACAATAAAAGAAAAATGACGTTTGAAAATACGAATATGCAGGGATTGATTCTCTTTTCTCATATAAATAGGCTAGGTAGTTTATCGGCAGCAGCGCAGTTACTCGGTATAAATCGGTCATCCGTCAGCAAACAATTAGCGGCTTTAGAAAGAAAAATCGGCTCAAGATTATTTAATCGGACCACCCGTAAAATTGTGCTGACCGAAGTGGGGCGGCGGGTTCTCAAAGAGGCGCATAAAGTAGAATTAGCGCTTCAAACCATTGAAAATATTAGTGAAGACTCTCAGTCAATAATAGCAGGGGATCTAAAGATTTCATGTGCCAGTGCACAGGGGCGGGTTCACCTTATCCCCTTAATCACTCAGTTCCTTGCGCGTTATCCTAAAGTTACTGTAAATCTGCAATTGGAAGACCGACTCGTCGATATGGTTGCTGAGAACATGGATGTTTCCATTCGAGTCGGTTATTTACCAGATTCCACATTGGTCGCTCGGAAGCTCGGTGACCTATCAGGGGTACTTTGTGCCAGTCCAGAATATTTAAGCAATGCGCCCCCGTTACAAACGCCCAGTGACCTATTACACCATCGTTGTTTGTTTTATCGGAACTTAAAATTCGTAATGAATTCCTGGTCGTTTATCGGCCCTGAAGGAGAAGAGAGTGTAACGGTTTCTGGACCGTTGACTATCAATGACCCTGATGCGTTGATATCGGCTGCCCTTGGGCATGCCGGTATCTTGCTGATTGTGCAACCCTACGTCTGTAACTTTGATTTAGGTTGAGTCATTATCGTCGTTCCACACGATATATCGCTTGTCGGCATTGCTCCATTCATCGTCAATCTCAACGAGAATGGCACTGACAAGC
>WLWV01000097.1 GCA_012103395.1 Gammaproteobacteria bacterium | reverse complement strand
CGCCGATGGAAACACTCATCGACGGTAAAGCGATCTGGAAAGAAAAGTTTGTAAACTAAACTCTATCTGACAGACAGCTACTGATAAACGGGTAACTGTCAGCTCAAGTCTGAACTTCTACAGATAATACCCACTAGGCAATGCTCACTAAAAAACGCTCACTAGGTATCGCCACTAATCGAGCCTCATGATTCGAATACTCACTCCTTGATCTTTCATAGTCACAATCTTGTCGCTATCAGGCAAATTCAGTTGATATAATCTCATTAGACTCGGCGCCTGATGCGTCAAGTGGTTCACATTGACCTGCCAGCCCAGTGAACATGCCCAGCAGAATGCAAAGACACACCACGCGAAATAATTATGAATCGTTACTCAATTTTTAGCCTGATCCGTAATTCGGTCAATTACCACCAGGATTGGCAACGCGCTTGGCGCAGTCCCGAACCGAAAAAAGAATATGACGTTGTCATTGTTGGCGGCGGTGGACATGGTTTAGCCACGGCTTACTATTTAGCGAAAGAATGCGGCATCACCAATGTCGCGGTTATCGAAAAAGGCTGGATTGGCGGAGGAAACACGGGGCGAAACACCACCATTGTTCGCTCAAACTACTTATGGGACGAGTCAGCGGGCATTTACGAACACGCCATGAAACTGTGGGAGAACCTCAGTACGGATCTGAACTATAACGTGATGTTCTCCCAGCGTGGCCTATTGCATTTGGCTCACAGTGTTCACGACATGCAGGAAATCGGTCGGCGCGGAAATGCCATTCATCTCAATGGCATCGATTCAGAGTTTCTCTCTCCGGCACAAGTCAAGGAGATGGTCCCGTTTATCAATATAAATTGTCGATACCCTGTCATGGGAGCATTGCTGCAAAAACGCGGGGGAACGGCGAGGCACGATGCGGTTGCATGGGGTTATGCTCGCGCCGCTGATGCCTTAGGTGTGGACATTATTCAAAACTGCGAAGTCACCGGCTTTCGCATGGAGAACAATGTGGTCAAAGGAGTCGAAACCAGCCGCGGTTTCATCGGCGCTAAAAAGGTCGGTTGTGTCGTGGCAGGAAATTGCAGCGTACTTGCCGAGATGGCTGGATTTCGCCTACCCATTGAATCTTTCCCTCTACAAGCCTTGGTTTCTGAACCCATCAAGCCCATTTTGGATTGCGTGGTCATGTCTGGCAGTATTCACGCCTACATTAGTCAATCAGACAAAGGTGAATTGGTCATTGGGGCCGGATCGGACACTTACAACTCCTACTCTCAACGGGGCGGTTTCAATGTTATCGAAGAAACCGTTGGACCCGTAGTTGAGCTGTATCCCATCTTCTCACGGATGAAAATGCTACGCCAATGGGGCGGCATAGTGGATGTTACTGTGGATCGGTCACCGCTTATTTCTAAAACACCCGTCGATAATTTGTTCTTTAATTGCGGCTGGGGAACCGGTGGTTTTAAGGCCACTCCAGGTTCAGGTAACGTGTTCGCCCATTCTATAGCACGTGGAGAAATGCATCCCATTGCAGAGCCTTTCTCCATTAATCGTTTTAACTCCGGAGCCCTGATTGATGAAGGTGCTGCCGCTGCTGTCGCACACTAACCGAGGTTTAGGATGCTAGTAATCGAATGTCCATGGTGCGGTAAACGCGACCAAACAGAATTTAGCTGTCACGGTGAGGCACACATTGCACGGCCTTTGAACACCGAGGAACTGTCTGAAGAAGAATGGGGAAATTATGTTTTCTTCAGATCAAACACGAAGGGAGTACATTACGAGCGTTGGGTCCATGACCACGGCTGTCGACGGTGGTTTAATGTCGCCCGAAACACCCATTCTGACCACATTTACGGATCTTATAAACCTGGCGAAGCAGCACCGACCATCGATGCACCAGACACACCAGAGGCAAAATCATGAGCCAGAAAAACCGGCTGGAGCAAGGCGGATTGCTCAACCGTACCAAACCCATTCGATTCTGGTACGACGACAAAGGGTATGAAGGTTATACCGGCGATACACTGGCGTCCGCATTATTGGCAAATGGGGTCAACTTGGTGGGTCGCAGCTTCAAATACCACCGACCAAGGGGCGTTTTTACCGCCGGCTCAGAAGAACCGAATGCGTTAGTACAGCTTGAAAAAGGCGCTTACACCGAGCCCAATCGAAGAGCCACTGAAGTTGAACTTTACGAAGGGTTGACCGCCCGTTCTCAAAACTGCTGGCCTTCTGTCAATTTCGATATCGGCGCCATCAACTCTGTTTTATCCCGGCTTTTCCCAGCGGGTTTCTACTACAAAACATTTATGTGGCCGCAGTCATTGTGGATGACTTATGAAAAGTTCATTCGAAAGGCAGCCGGGCTTGGGGTCTCTCCCATGGAGTCTGACCCCGATAGCTATGACAAAACCTTTGCCCACTGCGATGTTTTGGTCGTTGGCGGCGGCCCGGCTGGTTTGCAGGCAGCCCTAGCCGCAGGGAAAGCCGGAGCACGGGTCATGCTAGTCGATGAAAAAAACAACTTCGGCGGGTCGTTGCTCTCTGATACCGCTGAAATTAACGGAAAATCCACACGAGAGTGGATCGATCAACAGCTAAACGAATTACGTAAGCTGGAAAACATCACGTTACTCGAGCGCACCACGTTAACCGGCTACTACGACTATAACTTCCTCGTCGCCAATCAACGACTTAACGAACACCTAGGGCCTAACCGAGCAGGCAGTGCGCCTAAAGAGCGATTGTGGAAAATAAGAGCGAAACAGGTGGTACTTGCCACCGGCGCCATCGAGCGCCCCATGGTCTTCGCCGACAATGACCGTCCCGGCGTTATGTTAGCGAACGCGATTCGCACTTATATCCATCGATTTGGCGTCTTGCCCGGAAAGCAAATTACTGTTTTAACCAACAATGACAGCGCCTATTTCACCGCCATCGATGCCAGCAAAGCCGGCGCCCAGGTCACCATCGTCGACATCAGACAAAATCTTAGTGGAGAAATTTTCGAAAAAGCTCAACAGGCTGGAATCAAATTTATTTCCAATAGCACTATCACCGGGGTCGATTACGCCAAAGGAAAAATACGCCACATTGAGATCATGCATCTCAATACTGCGGGGGACGATGTTACGGGACCCAAAACCACGCATTCTTGCGATTTAGTCGGTGTTTCTGGTGGCTGGACACCGACGGTCCACCTTTATAGTCAGGCCAAAGGGAAACTAAAATTCCTTGATGACAAACACTGTTTCGTCCCAGACACCGAAACGCAAAACACCCTCAACCAGAATAATCCGTCTTTTAGTGTCGGGGCCTGTAACGCCAGTTATGCGCTAATAGACTGCTTGACCGAGGGCTTCGACGCTGGGAAATCTGCCGCGACAGCCGCCGGCTTCGATGCCTCAGAAATCACCACCGATGTCAGTTGCATCGAGCCGCAAAGTGCTCCCTTAAGGGCTCTATGGATTCTTCCTTGCGACCATCCTCTTGGTCAGGGTAAGAAAAAACACTTCCATGAGCTACATAATGATTCCACCGTGGCAGATATTGAGCTGGCTGCGAGGGAAGGTTTCGAATCTGTGGAGCATGTAAAACGCTACACCACCACAGGCATGGGCACCGACCAAGGCAAGACATCGAATCTTAATGCCTTAGCAGTGTTGTCCAATCTACGTAATACCTCTATCCCTGCGGTTGGAACCACGACGTTCCGCCCACCATTTACACCACTGACTTTAGGTTCCGTGGTTGGTCAGGAGCGTCGGGAGCTCTTCCTGCAAAAACGCAAAACCGCCATGCACGCTTGGCATGACAGAAATGGCGCCGTTTATGAGGACGTGGGTGATTGGAAACGGCCTTTTTATTTTCCCAATGCTAATGAAAGCATGCATGACTCGGTGCAACGAGAATGCCTCGCGGTGAGAAACTCAGCTGGACTACTCGACGCCTCCACCCTTGGGAAAATCGATCTTCAGGGTCGTGATGCCAGCAAACTACTGAATATTCTCTATACCAACGCATGGAGTAAGCTTGCACCCCAGAAGTGTCGATATGGTTTGATGTTGAATGAACACGGAATGGTGTTTGATGACGGTGTCACAACCTGCCTCGGAGAAAATCACTACCACATGACCACCACGTCTGGCGGCGCGGCGAGGGTAATGAGCTGGATTGAGGAGTGGTTACAAACCGAATGGCCTGAAATGGAAGTTTATGCTACCAGCGTCACGGAGCAATGGGCAGTCGCATCATTAAACGGACCAAACAGTCGGAAAATACTGGAGAAGCTAACAGACCATCCATTGGACTTGGAATCGATTCCATTCATGTCCATGAGGGAGATGGAGATCGCGGGCATTCCAGCCCGAGTGTTCCATATCAGCTTTACAGGAGAACTCGCTTTCGAGATCAACGTTCCAGCAAGATACGGGCTGGCGCTATGGGAAGCAGTGATGAAAGCGGGAAAAGAATTTGACATCTGCCCCTACGGCACCGAGGCCATGCACGTCCTTCGGGCTGAAAAAGGGTTCATCATTGTTGGTCAGGATACTGACGGAACGGTGACACCCATGGATCTAGGTATGGATTGGATCGTGTCGAAGAAAAAAGGCGATTTCCTCGGACGTCGATCCTTTCTGCGAAGCGACACTTCCCGAAAGGGTCGGAAACAGTTAGTCGGCGTTTTAACTGAAAATCCGACCTCTGTGCTCCCTGAAGGCGCGCACCTTGTTGAAACACTTAAAGATAAACCACCCATGAACATGATTGGGCACATTACATCGAGCTACATGAGCCCGAATGTAGGGCGCTCCATCGCCATGGCACTGGTGAAAGACGGCGTCAATCGAAAAGGGCAATCATTCTACGTACCTGCAATCGATGGAAGCAGCCAAAAGGTCACACTGACCGATCCTATTTTCATTGAAAAATAAGTGACCGAATCGACATAGTCCATGCCATTTAGTCAACGGAAAAAATACAAACGGGGAGAACACACCCATGGGTGATCAACAGTCTGACGTCGTCAACGGCGGCGAGAAAGATGTAACCATTAAGACCACGTCACCGGCTTATAACCGTCAACGGATTGAAGGTGATAATACGCTAATAGAGCTGCCGTGGATTGGGAAAATTAATCTCCGCGGAAACGCTGAAAACAAACGGTTTATCGAAAAAGTAGCCGCGGTGGTTGGGTGTGCTTTGCCCGTCGAGGCAAATACCCAAGAGCAACATAAATCAATCACCGTTTTCTGGCTAGGCCCCGACGAATGGCTCATTCACTGCGAAATCGACGCTGTTGCGGAATTAATGGAAAAAATCAAGTCAGACTTGTCTTCCATTCATCACGCTGTCACGGATGTGTCTGATTACTACACGGTACTACAGCTTCAAGGGCCTGATGTTACGGCATTGCTGAGGAAAGGTTGCCCTTTGGATCTTCATCCAGAGGTTTTCAAGTCCTCTCATTGCACCCAAACCCGATTTGGCCATGCCAGTGTTTTACTGCATAAGCTGGACAAATCCACCTTCAATATTCAAATTCGCTGGAGTTACACGGAATACCTTTGGGACTACCTTGTGAGCGCCATGGACGCCATCGATCGATAAACAGACCAAAAAGTAAAGGCGGCGCATAAGTCGCCGAACGGTATTGCCAACGACCCTTCTCAAGCAGGGGCGTCCCATCATCTAACGCGTACCTAAATACAATCATAACCGTAAAGTTACCCATGCAAACCTTTGCACCATTCATTGTCAGTCTTTTCGGTGGGGTCGTCGGCGGCATTGCTGCTGGGCTCTTCTTCAACAGATGGAGTATCAGTCTGATAGGAAACCTTCTGGCCGGCCTTGTCGGCGGTGGATTAGCGGCTCACTACCTTGGTGCTTTTGGATTAGGCAGTGTTAGCATTCTCGGTGGACATCTAGTTTCAGGCTTGTTCGGAGGAGCCGCATTAATGATTATCACCGGTTTCATTCGAAAAGCCCGTAATGGAGCCAATTAATGTAAGGCGCTGAATCTCGTGTGTTGGTATTTTCCAAGCTTGGTCTTAGGGAGACTGATTAGTTTTTGCTCCACCTGCCATTGCTCTTTCTTTTGAACATCCGCTACCCATTTCACTTCACCCGCAACATAGATCGCAATAACGTTACCGTCTCGAAACAAAATCCGGTTGCTGATGATCGCCGGAACTCGTTCCATCGGAAGTACCACGCCGGTTAAATTCAACGGATCTGCCGCGCTGATCGAGATCATTGAGTCACGACCTTCTTTATCCAATTGCCTCAATTTTCCAACCGCCTCTGGTAAGGCGAATTGCTCCCCTGCAAATCCCTGAACAAACCGCCCTCCCCTTACTTCTCCTCGCGCTTCCATTCTTCTGAACACATAGTGTAACTCCCTCCAGCTGGGCATGCTGTTTTCCAGATCAATCAATCGCCTGAAGACAACACCGTATCTCTTCAATAACGTGGATGCTACATATTCAACGGAAGCCCATTGCTCCTCATCAGTGATGGTTCGATTGATCACTGACCACCGTCCTGCATTACTCATCGGTGACATTGATGCACGTTTCCTCCCCCTGACAGCTCTTTTTTCTGAGGAGGGTTGAACTAACTCACGCAAACCCACGTAGTTGTCACTGGTTACCAAGCCATTTCCAATCAATTCGGACAGCGCCTGCTCCACTTCTATCTTCAACCACCCTCCCTGCGCAACAAGATCATCAAAAAACTGCGCTCCACTGCTATCCAGCAGCTCGTAGAGTCGCTGAGCGTGACCAGAGAGCGTCTCAGGCAGCACTTTTTGCGCACTGAATTTCAACCAATGCGCCAATCCCTGTCTTGATGACAGTGCAATGGGAGATTGTTGGATCACTTTTTTAACCTGAGCCAAAGACGATTGGTTCATCGTGGCGGGCTTACTCAATCGTGCCCAAGAAATTCGTCCGCTTGAACACAAAATGTCCAACCAGTAATTCATATACCCATTGAGCCTCACCGGTAACACCGAGCTCTCCCAAGCACCGGCTGGCACCTCGATGCCTTCCAGTTGCTCAAGCACAGCTGCTAATGTTTCTGGGTCATTGTTTTGTGATTCGGCTTCCTGATCCAAACCTTGCCAGTGAAACAGGAACTTCATAAACCCACTAACAGAAACCGGGGCAATTTGTTTTCTCAAGTGTTTGATGGTTCGTCTGTGAATTCTGGCAAGCAACCCTCTTTCACACCATTGGCTACTCCCATCACCCTCAATGAATGCACCTTGCATGGCGTAGCCTTCCTGTTCCAGCTCAAGCAGCGCTAGCATCACCACCGGCATAGTAACCAGAAGGAGATCACAAAGCGCTTGAGCACTTACCGGGCCCATGCCTTGCAATCGCATACGAATCACTTCTCTGATTGCGTCTTCTGGGGTTTCTATTGAAACGACGGACACCGGGCTGATAGCGGGTTCGAGGGTTGCTGTCGGATGTACTAACATCCAAATAGAAAGGCGTTCAGCGCAGACCCAAAAGCCACGGTCGTCAACCTGGGTTCGACAGGCACGGTTTGCTTTTGATAATGTTTGTAACCAGTCGGTCCAACCGTGCTCTTGTGTTTCTTCATCACTGACCACACCCAGTATCATTAACGCATCGTGGCATTCATCAAGGTTCGTCGCTCCAGGCTAGGCTTCCTTTTGCACTTCACGAATCACATCGACGTCCAACTCACTTAATTGAGCCGCATCTTCAGGATGCAAAAACTGCCTTGTTCTTACCAAAGACGTTCTTCTTTCTTCTGCCGGTGCATCATCCAAAAAAGCGTAGGGCTTTGCGGTTAATACCTCCTCTGCCAAAGGAGAAGGAGCGACGAGATCCTTACAAAGGATATTAATCTTGCCGCTTTCGATTTTTCTCAACACCGATTCAAAACGATGAATATCCATTAGGTCATTCAGACAATCGTAAATAGTCTGATCGATGAGCGGATGCTCTGGGATCTCCCGCTTGCCCGCGATATTTTCAGCACAAGCAATTTGATCAGGAAAGACCACTGCAATTAGATCTTCCGCGTCACTGCGTTGAAACTGAGGTGGTGATTTTTTACCGCCAGAAAAACGCCTCACAGCTAAAGCAATGGACGCATTCCATCGCCAATGCGTGGGAAACATGGGTGAATCCAACAGCGCCTGAGTAAGGACGTCTCTTACCGAGGTCGATTTAAGATACTGAATCACTTCTTCTAAGGGAAAACTGTGGGTACTCCCAAGAGAAAGTACAATCGTGTCTTCCAGTGCGGCGGCCTGTAGCTCGAAGTTGAATTTTCGACAGAAGCGCTTTCTTAACGCTAATCCCCAAGCCCGATTCACCCGAGAACCAAAAGCTGAGTGGATAACCAAGTGTTGATCTCCCGCCTGATCAAAGAAGCGTTCGAAAATCACTGTCTCAAAAGTTGGCAATGCATCCAAAGCGCTATGGGCAGCTGCAAGATAATCCGTTAGCTGGGTAGCTGCGCAATCGGTGACTTTATAGTACGCCTTCACGCGACTCGTGGCGACTTCACGCCCCTGCGTCAACCACTGTTGTAGATTATCCCGCAAGCGCGACACTGCCTGACTCATAGCATCCGTCCTCCCCGGAGCTTCACCGAACCAGAAAGGGATGCTCGGAGGCTTACCTTTGGCATCACAAACAAATACTTTACCCAACTCAACCCGCAAAATTTGGTATGAGATATTTCCCAATTGAAAAATATCGCCGGCTAGGGATTCAAATGAGAAGTCCTCATTTAGCGTCCCAATCTTTAGTCCCTCTGGTTGTAGGATAACGTCGTAATCAAACTGGTCAGGAATCGTACCTCCGTTGGTCAATGCCGTCAGCCGAGCACTCTTCCTCGGCCTAATACGGCCATTGACTGCATCGAGGTGAAGATAAGCAGACCGTCTTCCCCTTCGGGTGGAAAAACCATCCGCTAACATACCGATAACTTCATCGAATTTGTCCCTAGATAACGCTGCATAGGGCTTTGCTGCGCGAAACTGTGCAAACAAATCATCTAACGATTTTTCACCTCCAGCCACCTCCGCCACAATCTGCTGGGCTAAGACATCCAAAGGCTGGGGATAAATGGTAAGTTGGTCCAATTCACCTTGGGCTATCGCATCCATTAACGCAACACATTCAGTCAGGTCATCCCGGGATAGTGGGAAAAGCCGCCCCTTAGGCGTCTTACCGATGCCGTGACCAGAACGACCTACCCGCTGCAAGAACACGCTGACCGCTCTTGGTGAGCCAATTTGACAAACCAAGTCCACATTACCAATATCGATACCAAGTTCCAGTGACGCAGTAGCAACCAAAGCCTTTAATCTTCCTCCTTTGAGGCGCTGTTCTGCGGAAAATCGATGTTCTTTTGCCAGACTCCCGTGATGCGAAGTCACGTATTCGTCACCAATGCGCTCCGCCAGTGCTTTCGCTAAGCGTTCAGCCAGTCGTCGGGTATTAACAAAAATCAGCGTTGTGGTATGACTTTCAATCAGTGCCTCGAGATCGTTGTAGATTTCACCCCAGCCGTCTGCCGACATCACAGCAGATAGCGGAGATCCCGGTAAGCTGATTTGTAGATCTCGCTCGCGGTGATGACCGCTATTGATAATCAAGCATTCCTTTTTTGAAGCAGAACCCGTGAGAAATTTAGCCACAGTGGAAACCGGCTCTTGGGTCGCGGACAGACCAATACGAGTTAAAGGGTGAACACACAATCCTTGTAGTCGCTCTAGCGACAACGCTAAATGAGCGCCTCTTTTCGATGAAGCCAAAGCATGAATCTCATCCACAATAACGGTTCTGGTAGACGCTAACATACGACGCCCAGATTCCGACGTTAATAAAATATAAAGCGATTCTGGCGTGGTGACCAAAATATGGGGAGGGGTTCTGATCATCTTCGCCCGCTCGCTTTGACTGGTATCGCCAGTGCGAACAGCCGCATTGATCAGCGGCGGTGCGTCTTCTCCATGCTGGTGTTGGAAATACTGATGCACCCCAGACAACGGGTTTTGGAGGTTTCGATTGATGTCATTCGACAACGCTTTGAGGGGAGAGACGTAAACTACCCGGACTTCGTTGTTGAGATCACCGGACTCTGCCTGTTTGACCAGCGTATCAATGGCTGTTAAAAACGCAGCCAGCGTTTTACCCGACCCAGTTGGAGCAGCGATAAGCGCATGGTTATCGCTGGATATTGCCCGCCATGCGTCTAATTGCGTGGGAGTTGGTTGATCAAAGTGATGGCAAAACCACTGTCGTACAGCGACGTGGAATTGCGACATCGACTCACTTTGATCAACCATATTCAAGCTATTAACACTAAGAATGGTGAGCTCAGTCTTCCTGAGCCTGGCGAGGCAAGATCAGATTCAGGATGATCCCGGCAATCGCCGCCAAACCGATTCCACTTAACGAAAAATCGCCCATGGAAATCGACATCCCACCAATTCCAAAAACGAGAATCAACGAAACGATAATTAGGTTTCTTGGCTGGGCGAGATCATCTCCTGCCCTGACCAATGTGTTAAGACCAACCACGGCAATCGCACCGAACAATAACAACATGATGCCGCCCATTACGGGCGTGGGAATCGTCGCCAAAATAGCGCCTAAAGTTCCAGAAAATGACAAAACAATGGCAAAGCCTGCTGCCCAAGTCATGATAACGGGATTAAACGCTTTGGTTAATGTCACCGCTCCAGTTACTTCTGAATAAGTGGTATTCGGTGGCCCTCCAAACATCGCGGCGGCGGACGTCGCGATACCATCACCTAACAATGTTTTGTTCAGTCCGGGTTCTTTTAGAAAGTCTTTTTTGGTTACGTTGCTAATTGCGAGCATGTCACCAATGTGTTCAATGGCCGGAGCAATCGCGATGGGGACGATAAAAAGAATGGCTTCCAAGCTGAATTGTGGCATCACAAAATTAGGCAGTGCAAATAGCGGCGCTTCTGCAACTGCTGCAAAATTAACCAATCCAAATACGACAGACACAATGTAACCAGACACGATACCGACCAGAATGGGAATCAGTTTAAACATTCCTTTCGCTAACATCGCGGTAACAATGGTAGCAATCAACGCAATAGACGATACGATTAACGCTTTTTGTGGATCAACGAGTATTGCGGCTCCATCCCCTGTTTTCCCCAGCGCCAAGTTTACTGCAACGGGCGCTAAGCTCAGGCCAATAACCATGATAACAGGACCCACGACCACCGCAGGTAGAATTCGATGAATAAACTCCTGCCCTCGAACCGCCACCACGCCACCTAGCACCATGTACACCACACCAGCAGCGAACAGCCCAGACATTGTTGCAGGAATACCCCAGGTTTGAACGCCATAGATAATGGGCGCAATAAAAGCGAAAGAAGACGCCAGAAATATCGGCACCTGCCGGCGCGTTACCAGTTGGAATATTAGGGTCCCAAGTCCTGCAGTAAACAGCGCCACATTTGGATCAAGGCCCGTCAATATGGGAACCAGCACCAAGGCACCGAATGCTACAAACAACATTTGCAAACCGACAAGAGGTGTCAGTCTTGAGTTAGTCGACATGTTATGTATTTCCTCGCATTAGTTAAATAGTCTAATTTTTGTGTAAAACCAGCTTTGAACTTAGTCAATGGAACCACCGGCAATCTACGTCATCAAGTGAAGCATTGTTTGCTGTCAATGAGCCCAAACCTGCACTCAAAAACCATCATCACCGGAACCAAAACGGACATCTATACCAGAAAAGCTATCCAGCTTCTTCCTCAACCAGATTAACGCACAATATAAGTGGTATCAAGCAAGTCACCTTTACCATAAAGAAACAAAGGTACAATACAATTTTTGGCAGCGAAAACGGAAACTCGCCGGTAGTGTAATCTGAGGTCTGTAATTTAGCTTTCTATTGCAGCTTCGCTATTGGCTTTGGCGGAGTGAACGTAGAGAGCGAAGCCAAAGCCGGTTTTTCAGGCTTTAGTATTGAATGTTGAGCC
>WLWV01000312.1 GCA_012103395.1 Gammaproteobacteria bacterium | reverse complement strand
GCTTGTCAGTGCCATCCTCGTCGAGATTGACGATGAATGGAGCAATGCCGACAAGCGATATATCGTGTGGAACGACGATAATGACTCAACCTAAATCAAAGTTACAGACGTAGGGTTGCACAATCAATGCGGGTAGTGTACCCTGAGGTCTGTAATTTAGCTTTCTATTGCAGCTTCGCTATTAGCTTTGGCTTCGTTCGCTACGCTCACTTCGCCTAAGCCAAACGAACATCGCTAAAGAAATAAATTACAGACCTCAGGGTACACTACCAAAGTCAGAAGGAACGGCTTTTTATTCAAAAAACCACCGATGGATCGCCTAACTATGCGTTTAAGTTTCGCGTTGATGACGGTGAGAGATACGTGAGAAACGCAAGTGCGGTGGGAGTTAAAGCGAAGGCAAGGTATCCATTCGTTGAGCCAACGCCGTTTGTTCGTTAGTGGACATACGCGCGGTGCAAACGGTGAGAACATAAAATGAGAAGCACGGTGGTATTGGGATTAAGGACTCTGATTCTCCGGTCAATATTGCTGTGTTTCCCGAATTTGGCAAGCCTTTGCTGAGAGTGTATTAAAGAGCAATGGGAATGGGAGGGTTCTCCGCCCGAGCCTTGAAGATTTCCGGGCAGCAACATATCACGACCCAACTTTGACAAGGAAGAATTCAGTGAACCTGCATTTTTGATGACCTGCTTAACAAATACATAAGGAAGGCACCGTCTGGATGGCCAGAACCGATGAGGTGAAATCAACACTATCGGCTGATACAGTTTACTTTGTCACCCTTCAAGGCAAATTATTTGGACTGGGTAAGTACGGACACATGGGCGCGTTTCTGCCTGAATTACAAGTGGATAGGGTAGTGCAAAAAGAAGCAGGTAACTGCAACGAAGTTTCTGGGTATTCGCCAAATGGAAAGATCGGAGCCGTGAAAAACACAGATCGGATAATATCATCGAGAGGTTGATAGAGAATGAAAATGCCCTTGAGGGCATCCGTTAATGATATTTTTAGATGTAACACAGTGACATGTAAAATCTGAACTTGATCTTACAAATCTACCAATCCAGTTTAAACATAGGTTGACAATGTATGACCGAGCTTTGCCCATTTGAGACAGCCGGCTAAATTACAATATACTCTGGGCTTTCCGAATAGGGCATTTGGTAAATGCACTTTTTTGAATTATTTTGAATCTAATCGGAACTATTCTTCCAATACAACCAAGCGAATTCCTAAGCCGACCAATACTCCACCTGGAATCCATTTCTGCAACCATTTTCTAGTAGCCTTCCCGGCATACTGAGACGATTTTACGGCAGTTAAAGCATAAACCAGATTCACAACCCCTCCAACCGCAACAAATAGGCAACCAAAATAAATTGTTTCTAGAAATGGCGACTGAGCATTTGTGCTTACAAACTGCGGTAAGAACGCCAAGAAAAATAATCCAATTTTGGGGTTTAACAAATCGACCAAAATCCCTTTTACGACATATCGGTATGTACTCTTCTCATTGTATTCAGTCTTTCTTTTTACTACCTAGATCACTTGATGACGTGAGTAGCTTCACACCCAAATACACTAGATATGCGCCGCCGACATATTTTAAAACAGTGAAGGCAGTTTCTGAAGTTGCCAGTAGTGCTGTCAAACCACTCGCAGCTGCTAAAACATGAACAAATATTCCTAACGACATTCCGACAATAGCAAGCATAGCAGCTCTAATCCCATCCGACATCGCAACACTGGTGACAAATAGGACGGAAGGCCCTGGTGATATGTTGATCATTAAGGTGGTGATTAGAAATAGAATAAGTGTTTCTGTTAGCATGTTTTAAGCATTGCAGTTAGGTATTTAGTCTTGAAATTATAGATAGTGACTGACCGCTTCGAGGATCAAGCAGACCTATGGTTCTCGTGATTGCCGAACATCTTCTGCCAACCAAGACTTAATAAGAGACTGATAAGGCATATCACGCTTGTTGGCTTCGATTTTTATGTGTTCCAACAAACTTTCCGGAAGACGCAAAGAAATAGTTTTAGTTGAGGGTTTTAGATTAGGCAATGCAGCACGACGGGCTTTACTCCAATCAATATAGTCACTGGAGTCGTGAGACTCCCAAAATCGTTGCTCTTCAGCTTCCGTTTTAAATTTCGGAATCGCTTTTAATTTGCCCATAAGCTTTTCTCTCTTTTCGATGCATAGCTCTTGCCGAAATAACCCGAATAAGGGAACCCATTTCGCGAAGTGTGAATGTCACATGAAGTAATCTGACACTGTCCGTTTTGCCCAATGCATGGAAACGTGCTTCATCACTGCTATGCTTTACGTCCTCGACAATCAATAAAGGTTGATTGAAAAATATTTGCTCGGCTTCAAGCTGATTTACATCATGTTTTTCATGACTCTTACGGGAGTTTCCAGCATCCCATTGAAATCCGACAATCTTCGACCAATCCAACATTTTTGTATATTACCAAAATATACATCTAGGTAGTGTAATCTGAGGTCTGTAATTTAGCTTTCTATTGCAGCTTCGCTATTGGCTTTGGCTTCGCTCTCTACGTTCACTCCGCCAAAGCCAATAGCGAAGCTGCAATAGAAAGCTAAATTACAGA
>WLWV01000096.1 GCA_012103395.1 Gammaproteobacteria bacterium | reverse complement strand
GCTTGTCAGTGCCATTCTCGTTGAGATTGACGATGAATGGAGCAATGCCGACAAGCGATATATCGTGTGGAACGACGATAATGACTCAACCTAAATCAAAGTTACAGACGTAGGGTTGCACAATCCTGGAAACGCCTATAAGACCGCACTCATGCTGGCACTTTCTTCTGCCTCTTGGACACCGAGATTTGTTGACTTTTTTAACGGTGAGACTCGAACCGAAGGTTTTCGCGAGCTAAATCCCATGGGAGAAGTGCCGGTATTGATTCATGGTGAAAAGGTGATCAGTCAAAGCGGTGTAATATTGCATTACCTCTCAAAAGAACTTAATCAATTTGGCCCACGGGATGATCAAGAAGAGAGAGAGAGCTACTACGCTGGTTGTTATTTGATAATCATAAACTAACCAGTTATTGCGCTACTTTGAGATTCCTACGAGTTTTTACTCAACAACCAGAAAATGAGGTAACCCAATTTTTCGAGGCTCGTGCAAAAAGTGCAATGCGTACATTGGACCAACATTTATCCACAACTAGTTTTGTCGTTAGCGAACAACCCACCATCGCTGATTTTTCCTTGTGCGGATATCTCTACTTTGAAGACGAAATCGGCGTTTCCTTCGATGAATATCCACAACTTAGAAGGTGGCTCAAGGAAATTAGTAGCTTGCCAAACTGGGCCCATCCTTATGATTTGATGCCCGGTCACCCTTTACCATCGCCTCACTAGAGAATTCATTCGCCCCAATCTTGATTCTCTCTCTAGCCAACCCTTGAAAGCTTTAATAGTTTTTTGAAATCTTTTAGCAGGAGACTGGGGTTCAACGCCACCGGGATCACCATCATCACATTACCTAACGGATCAACCAGAATAGCATCATCCGGACCGAGTTTCTGGTCTACCCTAATTTCCTCCATTTGCTCAGCTAACATTGACGCGCTGTACTGACTGATTATTAGATCAGCGTGGTTGAACTGCAGCTCATTGAGAAGGTTTTGGTTTTCTAAAAGCAGGAGTCTTTGTATCCTATTTGCGTCCTTACCTACCGCAATCCGGGTTTGGCGGGTATTGTAAAGCGACTCCTTGCATGAATCTGAACAGTCTTCCTTTACTATATGAACGATCGTCCATTTCCGCTTGAGAGAATCTAGAGTAAATGGGCTGGCGTCACTTAAACTATCCGAGAACGACGATAGTGTTACCACAGGGCTAATCAGATTCGCATTGTTGGTCTGATTTTTCGGAACCAATATACTACCTAGACCGTAATACCACAGAAATGCAATACATAGCGGACCAATGAACAGTGCGAATACTAAGACAAGTTTAATTCTGCTACTTCTGATTGTTTCCATTATTTGCTAGTAAAAAAATGTTGTTTTTTCCAAATGAACCCAAAAACAATCAGGGTCAGAGCAAGTCCCCACCACTGAAACGCATAGCCAAAGTGTCGCGATGATTTCATCACTGATGGCTTCCAAGTTCGAACATATGCCAGTTTATGCTTTTCGTCCAATACCAACACAGCTTCAGAGATTTCCTTACCTAAGGCTTTGGATAATTGGGGCTTATTGAAGTATTGCATAGCTTTTGGCCAAGACTGTGTGTCGATCACGCTTTCGCCCAGAGTAAAACCTGCTTCGGGGAGGTAAAGGTGGCCTTGAATCGACACACTTTCCGTCTCTTTCATTGCTACAGATAGATCCTTCCTATTCGTTTCCACCCAACCCCGGTTCACCAGTATAATCGTACCGTCAGCTAACATGAAAGGATGATAGACCTCATAACCAACTTGGCTTTGGTACACTCTGTTCGCCATTAGAAAGACCTCTGTTGATAACCATCTTCCTTTCAATCTGACTAGATGGTGTTGCAATTCTTTCCAACTTTCAGGTCGATTCACCACCTCAGTATATTGGTTGTGTTGGGAAACGAGATCGTTTTCAAGCAGTTGCTTGTCCAACCCTCGATTAAGCTGCCAAACCCCAAGATAGAGTAATAGCATCAGGCAAGTAGAAAACAGCATCATTGCTGAATACTTTTTTAGCGTTGCCGCCAAATCACCCATTACGGATTTATCAACATGTTACTGTTCAAACTCATCATTGTCTTGCTACTACTTTTCGTCATAGGAAGCCTAGCAACATCATTTTATTTTTTAGTCAAAGATCCATCTTCATCAACAAGGGTCGTAAAAACACTCACTGTTCGTATCGGTCTCAGTATATTTATCATGTTGCTGTTATTTCTGGGCTCCCAATTCGGCCTAATAGAGCCTCACGGGTTTGGACAATAATCCTATCAGGGAGTATCGAAGAGACCTGAGTTTGTGCTAATTCTATATATTAGCAGCTTGCTGCCTGTGATTCGTATATGACTGATACACACACTCCTTAATCTACACCAGATTTTTATTCGAAACCGCCATAGAGTGATTGGCTAAATAGAGAACAGCACGTCCGAAAGCAAAAAAGCGCTGCTAAAGAGCAGCGCTTTTTCATTTCATGCGATTGATTACAGAATGTAAACAAAGATAAATAGACCTAACCAAACCACATCAACAAAGTGCCAGTACCATGCTGCCGCCTCAAATGCAAAATGGCGCTCTGGGGTAAAGTGACCTTTTATGGATCGTATTAGCATTACCAAAAGCATAATCGCCCCAAGTGATACATGCAAACCGTGGAAACCAGTCAGCATGAAAAAGGTAGAGCCATAAATCCCACTAGTTAGCTTCATGCCCTCATGATAGGCTTCTTGATACTCCACTGCCTGCAGATATACGAAGATAAAGCCAAGTGCTACAGTTAAGGCCAAACCAATAATTAGTTTTTTTCTATCGTTAACTTTAATAGCATGATGAGCCCAAGTAAGCGTTAAACCAGAGGTTAAGAGAATAACGGTATTAATAAACGGCAGCGGCCACCAACCCATGTGAAAGTCACTTTCACCCATGTCCGCAGGTCCATTAGTTGGCCACATTTCAGTATAACCGCTCCACAGCTGATGATGTGTTTCCGCGCCTGCCCCCTCTCCAAGTAACCAAGGAACAGAGAACTCCCGTGCGTAATATAAGGCACCAAAAAATGCAGCGAAAAACATCACTTCAGAAAAAATAAACCAACTCATACCGAGCCGAAAGGACTTATCTTCCCATTTACTATAAGCGCCACGTTCACTTTCCCTAATTACTTCACCAAACCATCCAAACATCATGAAAATGACGACCGCAAAACCGGACAGCATAATTGGCATACCAATGGGGTTTTCGTTCAAATAAGAAGAAAAACCACCCAATAACAGTGTTAAACCAATCGATCCAAGGATCGGCCATTTCGCCACTTCAGGAACATAGTAGTGGTTACCTGCAGCTTGTGCCATATCTATTACCTCAAAAATTGTGTTACTAAAATTTGTTAAATAAAAGTGCTATTTGCTTACTAATCCGTTCGCGTCAAAAAAAGTATAAGACAAACTCACTGTATCGATGGATTCAGGCAAGCCAGGATCGATAACAAAAACCAACGGCATCTCTCTACTTTCCAAAGGCTCAAATGTCTGTTGGTTAAAACAAAAACACTCCGTTTTATTAAAATAGGTTGCGGCTTTTCCCGGCGCCACACTTGGAATCGCCTGACCAACAACCGTTTCATTGACCGTATTTGTCGCAACAAAGCTCGTTTGATATTGCTTCCCAGGGTGAACCATCATACTACCAACCTCAGGACCGAATTCCCAAGGGGCCTCATCATTCACCGTCCCAAGAAACTCGACTTTAACCAATCTATCTTGATCAACATCTAGCTGACTCGCTTCGGCAATACTGATACTACCTGTTTTACCATTTAGACCTGTTATGTCACACAACAAATCATACAAAGGCACCATCAAATAGCCGAAACCAAACATCAAAACCGGTATTACAAACAAATAGGGAACTTTGATTCTTCCACTCATATTGTTACTTACAGTTAAGGTGTTGCCGTGGTTGCCATGTAAATAAATCCAAAATAGAACAAAAAGGCAACAGCGAACAGTATCGCTACTGTTCGCTTCATACGGCTATTTTTTGTCTTGCTCACTTAACGTACCGATAGTCTAGCATTCAATAACCGCCTATTTAATAACTGGCTGAACGGAGAAAGAGTGATAAGGAGGAGGAGAGCTCAATGTCCACTCCAAGCCTTGGGCACCTTCCCATACTTGATCAGTGGCTTTTTCTCCACCACGGATACACTTGATCACAAGAACGAGCAATAGGATTTGAGAGAAACCAAAACCAAAGGCACCGACAGTTGCAATCGCGTTGAAGTCTGCAAACTGTACCGCGTAGTCTGGAATTCTTCTTGGCATTCCTGCCAACCCTACAAAATGCATTGGGAAGAAAAGAATGTTCACAAAAACCGTAGATGTCCAGAAATGTACCTTTCCGAGTGTTTCGTTATACATGTTTCCGGTCCATTTCGGCAACCAGTAGTATACGCCTGCAACAATCCCAAATATCGCGCCTGGTACTAAGACATAATGGAAGTGAGCAACCACAAAGTAAGTATCATGGTACTGGAAATCAATGGGGGTCATTGCCAACATCAGACCTGAGAAACCACCGATGGTGAACATTACGACGAAACCAAGGGCAAACAGCATTGGAGTTTCAAACGTCATGGCACCGCGCCACATTGTGGAAATCCAATTGAAGACCTTTACCCCCGTCGGCACCGCTATTAGCATGGTGGTAAACATAAAGAAAAGTTCACCCGTCAAAGGCATACCAACGGTAAACATGTGGTGTGCCCACACAATGAATGAAAGGAAAGCAATAGATGCGGTCGCATATACCATTGAACTGTATCCAAACAATCTTTTACGTGAGAACGTTGGAATGATTTCTGACACCAAACCGAAAGAAGGAAGAATCAAGATATATACTTCTGGGTGTCCAAAGAACCAAAAAATGTGCTGGAACATAACAGGATCTCCACCACCAGCGGCGTTGAAAAAGCTCGTTCCAAAAAACTTGTCCGTTAACAGCATAGTAACGGCTCCAGCCAGTACAGGCATTACCGCAATAAGCAGATAGGCAGTAATAAACCAAGTCCAAACAAACAAAGGCATTTTCATGAATGTCATGCCTGGCGCACGTAAATTCATGATAGTGGCAACGATATTGATAGCACCCATGATGGACGAAACACCTAGCATGTGGATCGAGAAAATCAAATAGGGGAAAGCATCGCCAGTTTGCAACGATAGTGGTGGATACAGTGTCCAGCCTGCTGACGGTCCACCGCCATCCATAAACAATGTGGAAAGCATGATGCCGAAACCGAATGGTAAAATCCAAAAACTCCAGTTATTCATTCGAGGTAACGCCATATCTGGAGCACCGATCATGATTGGTAGCATCCAGTTCGCCAATCCAACAAACGCTGGCATAACCACACCAAAGATCATAATCAGTGCATGCATCGTGGTCATTTGGTTGAAAAAATGCGGATCAACAATCTGCAAACCCGGCTGGAATAGCTCAGAGCGAATAATCAAAGCCATTAGACCACCGATAAAAAACATTATCAGCGAAAACCATAGATAAAGTGTACCGATGTCTTTATGGTTGGTTGTGGTTACCCAACGCATTAAGCCTGGCGCGGGCCCGTGGTGATGGTCTGCTTCAGTTGCTGCTGCATTCATCTTGTTTTCCTCTTTAATCTAGAAACTGTCGAGTAAATATCTGAAAAATCAATTTTCTTCAATGTGTATTTGGGCTGTGAATTAGCGCTGGGCCTTGATCGCCGATGGTTGAACCACGTCACCAGTATCATTGCCCCAAGCGTTACGCTCATAAGTCACAATAGCGGCAATATCAACATCGCTCAACTGTGCACCAAATGCCTGCATCGCAGATCCCGCTTTACCATTGATGACGATATCAATGTGAGTCTTAATATCACCAAGAGCCATGGGGCTTCCAGCCAACGCTGGGAAGACGCCAGGGATACCCTGACCATTACCCTGGTGGCAGGCAGCACATGAAGTCCCATAGACGGCTTCACCCTTAGCCATTAAATCATCCATGGTCCATTCTTTATCCGCTGAATTCGCTTCTGCTTCTGCGGCAGCAAGTTGTTCCCCAACCCATTCGTCATATCTGTCTTGGGAAACCGCCTCAACAACGATGGGCATATAACCATGATCTTTGCCGCATAGCTCAGCACATTGACCACGATAAACCCCTTCCTCATCAATGTTAGTCCACATTCCATTGATATAGCCTGGGATTGCATCTTTCTTGATAGCAAAGGCTGGGACCCACCAAGCATGGAGCACGTCGTTTGACGTTAGAAGGAAACGTATTTTTTTACCAACAGGTAGTACTAGGCGATTATCAACATCAAGAAGATAGTTATCTACACTGTGAACATCAATTCCAGAGTCTCTCGCTGAGGCTTCACGGCTTGCAGTATCCAAACTACTAAAAAAGCGAACACCTGAATCAACATACTCGTATTCCCATTTCCATTGGTGACCGGTCACCTTAACTGTTAGATCAGAGTTACTGGTATCTTCCATTTTGATCAAGGCTTTTGCAGCAGGAAGTGCCATCGCAATCAAAACAACAAACGGGACCACGGTCCAACTCACTTCCGCAACCACACTCTCATGAAAGGTAGCCGGCGTAGCGCCCTGGGATTTTCGATGTTTCAGGATACTGTAGAACATTGCGCCGAACACAACGACGCCGATAGCAACACAGATCCAAAGGACCATCATGTGCATTCCATAAACCTCACGGCTTATTTCTGTCACACCTTCCGTTAGATTGAGCTGCCAATCCGCTAGAGCTGAACCGGAAAAAACCAGCAATACCGCACCTAACAGCGTGCCGGAAACCCGTTGAATATTTTTCATTGAACTATGAAACCTCACCAACATTTAAATTAAAAATCGAAACTATTTCGCCACCGGTCACATCCATTGTCCACACCCTAACGCCAAAGACCACTGAACTGAACCGATTCGCATCAAATCCTACAAGCAGCAAGACGCTGTTGCAATATTGCACTATGGATAAAAACATGGCATCGAACACATCAATTGAATCAATAAGCCCGTGCTATCCAGAACAACCCCACCTGCGATACCTCCCACTAGAGCTGGCACACCAATCATCGTGGGAATTTTTGTTTTTCTCACTCAACACCAAGATACACGGGGGAACCGGTCAACTTTAGTCGACCCACCCGACCTCCCATATCAATGGGAATATCCCCCAATAAAAACGCGGGATATTAGCTAAACTATTATACAAACACAAGCACTTAGACTGCATCTTTAACGTGTTAAGCTAAATTCATCATGAACCACAACGCACTAACATAGCGCTCTTGCTTAACTCGCCAATATCAATGATATCAACTACGCTTCAAACAACCAATGATTTCACTATAGCGAAGCCCAAGCTGGGTTAATCTCTCCAATTCAGAACCGGACATTGGCTGCCCAGAGCTCGCGGACTCTTTCTGAATCTTTTTCATAGCATTGATTGTGGCTTTTAATTCTTTCTGTAAGGATATTTCCTGTTCAGATTGATTCTGTGTGATCATTTCTTTTTACGCAGCTCCACTCGAATTAGCAAAAATCACAGCTACTATCAGGAGGTGGAGATCAGGTATTGAACCGCAAGCCAAACCAGCAACAAAAAGGCGATCACAAAAATGATTCCAGCGAAAAAAAAGTGCCAAAACTTTCCGCTCTCAAAGTCCCGTTTACGATTCTTATTATTCTGTATTCCAATAAACGAAGCGAAGACACTTTGTAATATAGTCAGAAAACTGACTTCTTGATTTCGCTCTTCATTCTCGCCTGATTTTTGATCAGACTCTGGTTCAGAAGAATTCAATGCGCCTATTTCACCTCAATTGTTGCGGAACCGTTTTTAGAAAAAAGCGCGTATGGCAATTCGCGCATAGTGATCGACTAAAAGAAAACCAAACAATGCGCTTAAATAGAAAATTGAATAGCCAAAGGTCTTCATCGCGAACTCATCGCCCTCACAACGATATAGCTTTATTGAGTAGTAGACAAACCCCATACCCAGCGCCAGCGCACCTGCCAAGTAAAAAACACCGCTCATCATAATAAGAAACGGCATAATCGTAATTACTACTAATAGTAACGTATAAAGAAGAATATGAAGCTTCGTAAAGGCAATGCCATGCGTCACCGGCAACATCGGAATTTCTGCCTTAGCATAATCATCTCGCCGCTTGATAGCTAATGCCCAAAAATGCGGAGGAGTCCAAATGAAAATAATCAAAAACAGCAACAGCGCTTCACTATGCAACTCGCCCGTCACTGCGGTCCAACCCAAAACAGGGGGCGCCGCACCGGCAGCACCGCCTAGGACAATGTTTTGAGGAGTGGTTCGCTTAAGGAACATAGTGTAGATCACTGCATATCCTACCATCGATGCAAAAGTGAGCACTGCTGTTAGGACATTGACAAACGCAACCAAGATAATCATTGAGAGGCTGGCAAGTAATAATGCAAATGACACCGCCTGTCGACTGGAAATGCTACCTTGAGGAAGTGGTCTTTTATTCGTCCTCTCCATTCTGGCGTCAATTTCTTCGTCAACCCAGTGGTTTAATGCTGCTCCGGCAGACGCCGCCAACCCGATTCCAGTGATGCCCCAAAACCAAGCATTGAATGGGATCAAGCCCTCTGTGGAAAGAAACATTCCCACAAGCGCGGTAAACAGAATCAACGCAACTACTTTGGGCTTACATAATTCGAAGTACTCCCTCCAGTGATATCGGTTTTGCATAACCTCAAGCATGATTTCGAAAGTCCGGTTGTTGTAATCGATTTAATTCTCTGTGAAACACTCTAGCCAAGAGTATCCTTTCACCATCAGTCAAGCATTCGCTCATTCCTATCACCATCAGTCAAGCATTCGCTCATTCCTATCTACTCTCGCTTCCAATCCAGTACCAAACTTTCTGAATACCAACGATCCATAGTAGACCTCAGCTTTGCTTGCGCCTAGCGTAGAAGAAAACGCCAGCTTTGCATCTTTTCGTTCTCAATACGTTTACGTTCAACATTGAACTCATCATCCTACGTTCATGAAAAGCATCACCGGGTTCAATCACATATTCGCAATAGGGTTTAGCCATAAAGCAGGGATAAAATTAGAGGAAAAAGAAGCGAGTATCTTCGCAAAAATACATACACGAATAATATCAAATTATCAGTGTTAATAGGGCATCCTTTTTCACTATTTACACGCCACGATCTATTATAGAGCAGATCATCAAATAGGAATCACGTGGCCGACCAATATTTCGTAAAACGAAATTATTCGGCACGATATTGTTATTGCATAGACAGGGGCATTTCGACAGAATAACCCCACTAGGATATTCACTTTTTCAACGGAAACTTCAAACCGGTTTAACTTAACCTATTCATTCATGACAGAGCTGCTTGCTATTAAATCTGACTTCAATCGCTTAGGAGAATGGGCTGAAGCTTTCCAGGAGATGGATATCGATATTTGCCTTTGGGACGAAATTGAAGATCCCGATGCGATTGACTATGCTTTGGTTTGGAAGCCAGAAGCAGGCGCTTTACACCGGCTCGGCAACCTGAAAATAGTTTTCTCTATAGGCGCCGGGCTCGATCACCTTGTTGGCCCAGACCTGTTACCACCTAATATTCCGATCATTCGCATGGTCGAAGACACCCTCACCGCTGGCATGGTCGAATACGTGCTTTATAACACCCTGCGATTTCATCGATTTATGCCGGAATACGAAAAAAGTCATCGACAAAAAAATTGGGAAGCCATTCTACAAATTCCAGCGGAACAGCGAACGGTCGGCATACTTGGCTTGGGCGTATTAGGGCAAGCCTGCGCCAAAGTGATGACAGATTTGGGATTTAACGTTGTCGGCTGGAGTAGAACGGAAAAACACGTTGAAAACGTCATCTCTCTATTTGGTAACGATCAGCTTGATGCATTTCTGGCGCAAAGTGAAATTTTGGTATGCCTGCTGCCACTCACCGAACAAACTCACGGCATCATTAATCGAGAAACTTTGTCAAAGTTACCTAAGGGTGCCAGACTTATCAACGCTGGAAGAGGCGGGCATCAGATCGAGTCCGACATTTTGGCCGCTTTAGAAAACGGCCAATTGTCAGGCGTAGCACTGGACGTTTTCGAAACCGAACCGCTGCCCAAAGACAGCGCATTATGGACACACCCTCACGTAACTATTACACCCCATGTAGCCAGTATGACAACGCCTTTTTCCAGCGCAAAACATGTCTATGGCAACATCGAACGGTTTCGCCGGGGAGACCCACTAACACATCTAGCAGACATGAAAAGAGGCTATTAACTCTTCATTTCAATGCCTACACGGGATCTGCGAATCGATTGAATAACTTGCATTCTAGGACTACCCCCATTATTCTCCGTCCGTGGACCATATATGCCCTAAGGTCTTAACCCTTTAATCAATCGCTTTACGGGTATCCCCTAGTCAAAATACCCATTGGCTAGTGTGGAAATCTGCATCAACTTATTCACTTCAGGAGAGCACACAATGAATCCATTAAAAAGCATCCCCGGCACCATCGTAGCTGGTTTTGTTATCTCTATCGTTATTATGCTGATTCTATAACTGACATCTCATCACTCCAATAAAGTAGCGAGAATTGGGGTTATTTCTACCGATTCTCCTCATATTATTCGTTAACAAATTTACGTTAAGAGGATTAAACACATGAATATCTGGTCATTACTTGTCTGGTTGCACGTTCTTGCGGGCATTACCTGGATTGGTCTTTTGTACTACTTCAACTTCGTTCAAGTACCTGCCGCTGCCGAGGCTGCCGCCGATTCTGACGGCCCAGGACCAGCCGCAATCTCAAAGTACGTGGCACCACGGGCACTTTGGTGGTTTCGTTGGGGCGCACTCGCAACTTGGCTCACCGGTGCTGCAGCACTCGAATCTTCTGGGGTTGGCATTGTAAATGCGTTTACGCTAAACGGTGCTGTTGCAGTTAAAACCATTGGAATCGGTGCATGGCTTGGAACCATCATGCTATTTAATGTATGGGTGTTGATCTGGCCTAACCAAAAGAAACTGCTGGGTATTGTTTCCGCCACCGATGCCGAGAAAGCCAAAGCTAAAAGTATTGCTTTCATGGCATCTCGAACCAACACCATGCTTTCTATCCCGATGGTACTTTGCATGGTTAGTTTTGGGCACCCTCTGCCTTTCTAAGAACAGGTCTTTACTAAGAAATCGCAGATAGAAAACCTATTTCAGCTTTACAAGCAGCCTAACAATACAGGATTTCTTGACGCTGATAAACATTTCGCTTTGGAACCAATGAACATGTCCATGTTCATTGGTTCTTTTGCTTTCCCCTGCTTTGAATATCACGAACCAAAGCCGTCTGGGCTCGGATGAACATTCTTTTTTTCAAGCGCCTCATTCAGCAACGACAGCAGTCACTCAGCTCCCAGCAGAGCTCAGCACAAACGACTAACGCTTCCGTAGAGCTTGATCAGACCCGCATCGGGAGACTCTCCCGAATGGACGCCATGCAAATGCATCAAATGGACGAGGCCTCTGCTCGCAGAAGACAACAGGAGATGATTAACTTGGAAGCAGCACTTCGTCGAATCGAGCAGGGAGATTTTGGCTTATGTCTGGAATGTGACGAAGAGATAAATCCCGAGCGTTTAGAAATAGAACCAACCGCCCTATTCTGTATTCAGTGCGCTCAAGCTAACGAATCGAACATGGAATGAAACGAGCACTCAACGGATGTAAAAAATAGGTCCCTTCCCTCTTAATTGGCAGACGGACACTTAAATGCGTAAAGGCTCGAGAAGCTGATTGAAGTCGTCCTTTCCCTTCGATGTCAATGAACCCTATAATCGCTGTTTAACGCAATAATAGGATGCCACCTAGTCTATGTTCTTCAAATCTCAAAAAGCCGTGCTCCCTGATGCATCAAAGATTGTGCAACCCTACGTCTGTAACTTTGATTTAGGTTGAGTCATTATCGTCGTTCCACACGATATATCGCTTGTCGGCATTGCTCCATTCATCGTCAATCTCAACGAGAATGGCACTGACAAGCC
>WLWV01000311.1 GCA_012103395.1 Gammaproteobacteria bacterium | reverse complement strand
TTGTCAGTGCCATTCTCGTTGAGATTGACGATGAATGGAGCAATGCCGACAAGCGATATATCGTGTGGAACGACAATAATGACTCAAACTAAACCGAAGTTACAGACGTAGGGTTGCACAATCTGGCAAGGGCTGGTAACTTCTCCGGTTAACATTGCGACTTTCTTGGGCTTGGTCGTGAACTTTAGCGGTGTTCCTGTACCTGATGTTGTGCTTCTACCGATTTCATTGATGGGGCAAATTGTGATTCCATTGATGCTTTTGTCCTTAGGTGTTCGAATGCTCAGTGTTGAAATGGCACATTGGAAAATTGGCCTCATAGGGGCAATTGTCTGTCCATTATCGGGTATTATTCCTGCGTTGCTAGCAGGTTATGTCTTGCCATTGGATGAATACCAGTTAGGAATTCTTATCCTATTTTCAGCTTTGCCTCCGGCGGTATTGAATTTTTTGTTATCGGAGCGATATAACCAAAGACCAGAACTGGTAGCTTCCATGGTACTGATTGGCAATGCGCTGTCGGTGTTTACGCTGACCGTCGTCCTTTGGTGGCGTCTTTAAGCGGCCTTTTCCTTCTTTGTGACGCTGATCAGTGCTTCCAATGTTGATTGGTAATACTGAAGCCCCATAGTGTTAAAATAGCGACATCGAAAGTGGAACATCAAATGAACACTGTGAAAAGATTTTTATAACCTTTAAAACTCAAGAGTAATCAAATTATGTCTATCCAAGTTGGTGATCGAATTCCAAATGTAACGCTTTCAACCATGACTCCCGGCGGCCCTAAGGACGTTTCATCCGACGAGATTTTTGGTGGAAAGAAGGTTGTCCTATTTGCTCTACCTGGCGCATTTACGCCAACTTGTTCCGCTGCCCATGTTCCGGGTTATGTAGTCAACCATGACGCGATCAAAGCTAAGGGAGTTGATACCATCGCTTGTTTATCGGTGAATGATGCCTTTGTGATGGGTGCTTGGGGCGAGGCACAGAACGTTGAACAGAACATCATGATGTTGGCGGACGGTAGTGCGACTTTTACCCAAGCCGTTGGTTTAGAGCTTGATCTCACGGCTAACAATTTTGGCCTTCGTTCACAACGATACGCCATGGTGGTGGATGATGGCGTTGTTAGCCATTTGAACGTGGAAGAAGGTGGTGCGTTCGAAGTTAGCAACGCCGAAACCATTTTAGGGTTGTTGTAGTTTGTTCTGCTTGGCGTTCCTTTTGGGGCGTCTTTAGAGCACCGGGTTTTGGGCAGCAGTGAGCGGTATGATACTGGCCGTCCGTTGAACTCGGTGCGTGGTAATCGTTTTGTTGTGATTGAACGAACAGACTAGGTTTTTTCCGAGGTCTGTTCGTTGATGATGAGTAGTATGAAAAATCGCTGTGGTACATATATGCCGAGAAACTCGTTTTCGAATCATTGCAGTGACCTTAAATTAGTTCGTCATGATCCTGATAACGGCTTCGGAGGCTGAAAGTGTTTAAACGAATTCTCTATTTTATACTCACCAACCTTGCGATTATTTTCGTATTGAATATCACAATGCGGCTGTTGGGGTTTGATCTCTACTTAGCTAGCACGGGTCAGGACCCAATCGGATTGCTGGTCTATGCGGCAATCATCGGAATGACTGGTTCGTTTCTTTCCTTAGCGATGTCAAAATCTATGGCGAAGCGGTTCTCCGGTGCCAAGGTGATTGAAACACCCCAGACGTCACAGGAAGCTTGGTTAGTTGCAATAGTGAAGAAGCAAGCCGAAATGGCGGGTATTGGAATGCCTGAAGTGGCAATTTTTGATACCCCACAGGTGAATGCGTTTGCCACAGGAATGCGTCGCAATAGTGCGTTGGTTGCAGTGAGTAGCGGCCTTCTCGCGCAAATGACTCAGGATGAAGCCGAAGCGGTTATGGCCCACGAGATCAGCCATGTCGCAAACGGAGACATGATCACTTTAGCGTTGATTCAGGGAGTGATTAATACATTCGTTATATTCCTGTCGAGAATTATCGGCCAATTTGTGGATAAGGCGATTTTCAAAAATGAGCGAGGTCATGGAATCGGTTTTTGGGTGACTACCATTATCGCTGAGCTGGTGCTTGGCATACTTGCCTCCACCATTGTCATGTACTTTAGTCGGCAAAGGGAGTTTCGAGCGGACCAAGGTGGTGCAAAACTAGCGGGAAAGGAGAAAATGATTGCAGCACTGGAACGCTTACAAGCCCAGCATGAGCCCTCTGTGTTGCCGGATCAATTAGCCGCGTTTGGTATTTCCGGGGGGAGAGGAGCGGGTATAAGGAAATTATTTATGTCTCATCCTCCACTGGCCGAGCGAATTGAAGCGCTTCGACATGGTTGATGTCAAGAGCGATTGATTGTGAAGACGGCTAATACTGCCGCCTTTGAGACGACAATCTAGGTTGGAGAAATTAGGAGTAAAATGGATTCCTTATTCTTTGTTACTCGTTCGCAGAAGAAACTTATCCATGAATCGGTCTGTTAAGAGTCTCTTTAGTTGTAGAAGTTTAGACCAAATCTGACACCGTATTAAATCAATCCGAGCGAAGCGAGGGTTGATTTAATGAGAGTTACCCGTTTTGATGTAGTTACCAAACAATATCAAAACACAACGAGGT
>WLWV01000095.1 GCA_012103395.1 Gammaproteobacteria bacterium | reverse complement strand
CTTGTCAGTGCCATCCTCGTCGAGATTGACGATGAATGGAGCAATGCCGACAAGCGATATATCGTGTGGAACGACGATAATGACTCAACCTAAATCAAAGTTACAGACGTAGGGTTGCACAATCAAAAGCCACTAGAGATGGTGGAAAAGATATGTTGGCGTATTAGGTACGGAACTAGGTAAAATACTGTGTTTGGTCGAGGCGAAAAGGTACAGAAAAGATAGGACTGTTGGAGTTGATCTTGTTCGAAACCTTTATGGTACGTTATGTGATTATCAAGTAAATAGTGCAATGCTTATCACTACGTCGTCTTTTTCACAGGATGCTATGAATTTTCGACAACGACACGAATACCAATTGCAGCTACGAGATTATGGAGACTTATTGTTTTGGATTCAAAATTACAAGAATCGAGCAGGCGTAATCTAACAAATTGTTACACTCGGAAAAATTACTTGCTGCGCTCCTAATTTCCCAACATCCAAGGCGGTATTGACTGGCTGTTCAGTGCAGAATCCGGTCTCATGCACTGCCAGCCTATATCTAAACTGGACTGGTAAATTTCCAGATCAGGCTTAGATTGTTACATGTCCTTAGGTTCTTGTTAATTTATTTACATCTGGGTTTCACTTGGGTTTCACTGCTGTTATAGATTGAGTTGATGATGGGGCAGTGTTCAGCGCTTTCATTGGAACCATCGCAATGGTTGGAAAATGAAATCAGCGTTTTTTTTAGCTTTCGGAGGTCGTCTATTCTCCGCGAGATATCGGAAATGTGGGCTTCGGTTAGGTTTTTGACTTCCGCTTTGGTGAAGTCGTCAATGTTATTGGTAATTTTCATCAAATTCTTAATGGCATCTCCAGAAAACCCTAGTTCTTTTGCCCTCAGAATGAATCGCAGTCGCTTTAGGTGTTCCTCGTCGTATTGGCGATAACCATTTACTCCACGGTTGGGTATGGGTAACAAGCCAATTTTTTCGTAATACCTTATGGTTTCGATGTTGCATCCGACCTTTTTTGCCAATTTCCCTCGGGTTAGCATCAACTGTTATTCCTCTCCATCCACGCTTGGTAGATTGCCTCCGGCCACAGAGACGATAACCAAATGATAACCGAGAAAACCTCGTCATCAGATAACCTGTCTTTCCACGAAGGCATGTTGCCGCCAATGGAAATAGTGCCGTTTTTGATGGTATTAAACAAACTGCCAACGGAATGATGCCAGGTATGCGCTGTACCATTGAGAGGAGGAGGCGGAAACTTGCCATTTTCATCTCGCAGATGCCAGTTTTCTACTGTGCCTTCCGCTAGTACGCCGTGGCAAACCGCGCAATGAGCCTGAAACAGTTGCTTACCAGCATCCAACATAGAGGAGTCGTAGTTTCGGTGTTGATCAGCCATCGTTATGCCACTCATAGTCATCAGAGCGAAACTGATTACAATCATCTTTAATGACATGCTTTTCCCCATTTTTTTAACCTCCAGTAGTTGTACGGCCATGGCACGAGAAACCCGGACAGCAACATAATGGGGATGACCCACCAAACCAAAATTGCGCCGCCAGTTAAATACCAATCTGTCATATTCATCGCGACTTCCATCGCAATCATAGAGATCATGCTCATACCAATAGCGGTTTTGAATGCCCGAGATAAGTTCATTCCGTCTTTAGCTAGAATCACTGTTTCGAGTGCAATGCTGGTGAGTAGCCCATTGATAATTGCGAGTGACATAATCGCTATCGTCGGCCAAGGTATTGCGGTGAGCTGAAAAAAGGCGATGGTACCAAAGTCGCCAATGGAACAGCCAACCAGACACCATACTGTATTTTTCGCGCTGCGTTTCCATGTGGAAACACATTGCCAAAACGACAAATTTATTTGATTCTTCATAATACTCACCGTTCGTGGGTTAAAAATATTGGAGGCTTCAAGATCGGTTTTTAAGAACAGTTGTTGTGTTTCTTCCACATGTCTGGATCGTGTCCCTCCGGTGGGTTTTCACAGAGGTCGCTGGCGCCATAACCTCTTAGCGAGTTATATCTTTCAATTTGCTCTTTGGTTAATACGTCAGGTGTTTTTAGATGTGCGCTTAGGTGAGTAAAACGAAGGTCGGCAAGAATTAGCGCAGACTTCTTTAATTCTGAATCCAGCTGTTCTTGAGTAATATCGGGGCTTTGAATCAAATGTTCGAGGAACTGCTCCTGCTCAATGTATTCTTTTCCTAACTTCTTTGCACGCAGATGCATCTTTAGGTATAGGTCGCTGATGTTTTGAACCTGAGAGGCAGAAAGACGCAGATCCTCTTTGTACTCTAGTAGGTGAGCTGGGCCTGGTAAACCGTTTAGTTCCGCCGATTTTGCCAATCCCCATCCACGGCCATTTAGCAGATCATCGATATCATCTGCGGAGAGCGATTTTATCTCTCTGGTTTGTTGGCCACTGTAATCGGATGCGCTGGCGTATTGCGTTACAGTTAGGGAGATTGTTAGAAGAAGCAGTGCTGAAAGTTTTCGCATGAATTTAGACTATGGGCCTCGAGTGCTGGAAAGACAAATACTTGAATTTTAAGCCCTGTAGTAGCTACAGGGTCAACTGGCTACCCTTGTTCCTTAAAGAGCCCCAATCAATGGATCCTTTGGATCAATCCAGGACCACTTAGGAAATTCACCATATTGATCTGGTTATATTCTCATCTTTCAGGTTAGACTCCGAAAAATTTTTCCTGTCTGGTACTTCATCTAGGTATTGCGATACCTTCTATTTGATCACATTTTTGAATGATATTTTCTGGGGTAGTTTATGAACAATGCAGACGCGATAAGCCTAGTCTCTAAGAAAGAACAGTGGGAGTTCTGGATAGACAGAGGTGGCACGTTCACCGATATCGTTGCCCGTCAGCCCAATGGCGAGGTACGGACCCATAAGTTGTTATCAGAAAACCCAGAGCAGTACAAAGATGCTGCAATACAGGGAATTCGTGACATTTTGGGTATTGAAAGTGACCAAGCACTGCCCAGTGAAAAAATTGCCGCCGTAAAGATGGGTACCACTGTCGCGACTAATGCATTATTGGAGCGACAAGGGGAAAATACGCTGCTAGCAACAACCAAAGGATTTAAGGACCAGTTACGAATCGGTTATCAGACAAGGCCGGACCTTTTCGCGCTTAACATCGATTTACCGGAAATGTTGTATTGCGACGTACTCGAGGTTGAAGAGCGAGTTGATCCCCATGGCGTTGTCCTTCTGGAGCTTGATGAATCTTCGACTCGAGAGGGTTTGCAAGCTTACTTCGATAAAGGAATTCGGTGTATCGCCATCGTTTTCATGCATGGATATCGATACCAAGAACATGAGTCAAAGGTTGCGCTCTGGGCGAAGGAAGTGGGTTTTACTCAAGTTTCGGTTAGCCATGAAGTGAGTCCATTAATGAAAATGGTCTCAAGGGGAGACACCACAGTTGTGGATGCCTATTTGTCTCCGATTTTGCGTCGATACGTGGATCAGGTTGCCAGTGAATTGGATGGCCTATCGGGCCACGGCGGTAAGCTCATGTTCATGCGCTCCAGCGGTGGATTGACGGATGCCAATTTTTTTCAGGGTAAAGACGCGATTCTTTCTGGTCCAGCGGGGGGCGTCGTTGGTATGGCGCGGGTTTCGGAAACCGCAGGCTTTAAAAATATCATCGGATTCGACATGGGTGGGACGTCCACTGACGTGAGCCATTACAATGGTGAATTCGAAAAGGCGTTTGAGACTCATGTCGCAGGTGTGAGGCTTAGAGCGCCGATGATGTTAATTCACACGGTGGCCGCCGGCGGGGGATCTATTTTGCATTTTGACGGTGCAAGGTATCGAGTCGGGCCAGATTCTGCGGGGGCTTATCCCGGCCCCGCGTGTTATCGAAACGGCGGCCCTTTGGCGATCACTGATTGCAATGTGATGTTAGGAAAATTGCAGCCGGATCTGTTTCCAAAGGTCTTTGGTAGCGGCGGGAGTGAACCTTTGGATCACGATGTTGTAACGGAAAAGTTCACGAACTTGGCTCAGCAAATTGAAGCCGACACCGGGGGACATCGACCACCTGAAGCGGTGGCGGCAGGGTTCCTGTCGATTGCTGTGGAAAATATGGCGAATGCGATAAAAAAGATTTCAGTTCAGCGTGGTTATGATGTGTCCGAGTACACGCTGTGTTGTTTTGGTGGGGCCGGTGGGCAGCATGCCTGTTTGGTGGCTGACGCGTTGGCGATGAAAACCATTCTGATTCATCCCTATGCGGGGGTCTTATCGGCTTATGGAATGGGCTTGGCGGACACGGTGGTGGATCGCCAACTCGCGATTGAGCAGGTACTAAATGATGTGCTGTTAGCAGAATTAGCGGATCAATTTAACAAATTACAGCTGGACGGTATCCAAGAATTGCGACTTCAGGGAGAGGTTTGTGACGATTTATCTTATAAACATTTGCTTCATATTCGATATCAGGGGTCGGATACAGCATTGGTTGTGCCAGAAGCCGACTTAGTATCTGTGAAAGCTCATTTCGAATCCATCCACCAAATGCGGTTTGGATTTATTTCCCCTGAAAAGAACCTGATTGTTGAATCTGTGGAAGTTGAAGTGATTTCTACAGCAAAGTCTTCCAAAGTGCTGAATCAAGCGAATTCATCATTGGAAGCAGCTAATCAAGCTGAAACAGTGAAACTCTGCTATATGGACGGTGAATGGTTGTCCACACCGTTTTACCGTCGTGAGTCATTGGTGGTGGATCAGCCCATTAATGGACCGGCGGTGATGTTGGATTCAACCGGGACGGTAGTGGTCGAGCCCGGCTGGCGTGGTGTATTGACTGGCGACAACAATCTAGTCCTAGAACGTTATCTGGAACGCAAAGAATCCCGAGCGATTGGAACGGATGTGGATCCAGTGATGTTGGAAATTTTTAATAATCTCTTTATGTCCATTGCTGAACAAATGGGTTCGGTATTGGAGAACACCGCAGCCTCAGTGAATATTAAGGAGCGACTTGATTTTTCGTGCGCCATCTTTGATCCAAAGGGTGCGTTGGTGGCCAATGCGCCTCACATGCCGGTACACCTTGGTTCCATGGGGGAGAGCATCAAAACAGTGATCCGAGAACGGGCCGGAGATGTTTCTCCCGGGGATGCCTACATTCTCAATGCGCCTTACAATGGCGGAACACACTTACCTGATGTGACGATCATTAAGCCGGTTTTCACCACTGGCGGTGAATTGCTTTTTTATGTCGCATCAAGGGGACACCATGCAGACATTGGGGGTAAGACGCCGGGGTCGGCTCCTGCTGACTCTCGCAGTATCGAGGAGGAGGGAGTGGTCATCGATAACTTTAAACTGGTGGAAGATGACCACTTTAGGGAGGCAGAAATTCGTGCATTACTGTCTTCGGGGCAGTGGCCAGCGAGAAACCCGACCATGAATATTGCTGATTTTAAAGCACAACTTGCTGCTTGTGAAAAAGGCGCGAGAGAACTCGTGAACATGGCGGACCATTATGGCGTTGAAACGGTCCATGCTTATATGTCCCACGTTCAAGATAACGCAGAAGAGTCCGTTCGGCAGGTCTTGGGTGTGCTAGAAGACGGTGAATACACCTATAAGATGGATGATGGATGCCAAATTTCCGTCGCGATCAAGGTTGATAAAGAAAACCGACGTGCGGTGGTTGATTTCACAGGAACCAGTGATCAGCACCCCGGAAACTTCAATGCTCCCACAGCCGTTGTCCGTGCTGCGGTGCTGTATGTTTTTCGCTGCATGGTCGATGACAATATCCCTTTGAATGAAGGCTGTCTCAAACCGATGGACATCATCATACCGGATAACTCCATGATCAATCCACAATATCCCGCAGCGGTGATTGCGGGTAACGTGGAGACATCTCAGTACCTTGTAGATACGTTGTTTGGAGCCATTAATGCGGTGGCGGCGTCACAGGGAACAATGAATAACTTTATCTGGGGCAATGATGTACATCAGTACTACGAAACCATATGTGGCGGTACGGGCGCGACCAAAGATCATGCGGGTACTGATGCGGTACACAGTCATATGACAAACTCTCGCCTCACTGACCCGGAAGTCCTAGAGTGGCGATTCCCTGTGATTCTGAATTCATTCGAGATCCGACAAAACTCGGGTGGAAAAGGTGTGAATGAAGGTGGCAATGGCGTTGTCCGAAAAATGGAGTTCCGTGAAGAAATGGTAGCGAATATCATTTCAGGCCACCGAGTGGTTCCTCCTTATGGCCTTAATGGGGGGGGAGCTGGTGTTGTGGGTAACAATCGCGTAGAGCATAAGGATGGCTCGGTGACTAAGCTCGGTGGAACAGATCAAATCACGCTCCAAGTTGGTGATGTGTTTGTGATTGAGACACCGGGCGGTGGTGCACACGGCGCTTTGAACTGATCAGTGGCCTTTTTGGGCATCTCTCGTGTTTATCATAGAACACAGTTGGGATTATTGATCTAAAAGTAAGATAACCGGTTATTGACTGCGACTAATTCCAGTATGCAGTCCTAACTCAAAGGGTTTGTTTTCTAATAGGAGACTCAGATAAACATGTCGAAGCTAACTTTGCGTTCCACCGCCTTAACTGAACTAGAGTCGTTGATGTTGATGGAACGGATGTCGGATGCGGTTGAGTTTCTGACCCCGAAGAGTCGGGAAGATCATCTTACTGATATGCAGTCGGCGCATGGGACCTATTTATCCATTTATTGGGAAGATGAAATGGTGGGATATTTATCGCTCATTTTGGATCCAGATGGTATCAGCGTTGAATGCCGTCGAATCTTGGTGACGAAATCCGGAAAGGGAATTGGTCGTTTGGCGATGCTTGCAATGGAAACGTACTGTCAAGAGACCTTGGGAAGAACCCGTATATGGTTAGATTTCTTTCCTCACAATGCCAGAGGGAGGCATTTATATCAAAAGCTCGGTTACCAGAAATACGGTGAGACAGTGTGTGATGGAAAGGCGCTCGAGCTCTATGAGAAACTGCTTAACGTGAACTGAATTGGGGAGTGCAAAGTGCCAATGTTGAACGATGTAGATGGAACTGACTGATCCAGCGATACCTATCAACATTGGCTATCTCAAAGCTTGCTTGTGCAAAAAGAGGTTTCAGAACAAGCCTTGGGGAAACAAGCACGGAAGACGATTAAGGTTGCTTGATGGAAGCGTAGTACGCGACGACTTGAGGGAGTTGCTCTATACGGTTTTGAAAGTCAACCAGAGAAGGGGTGAAATTATCAATAAAGTCAACGGGAACATGGTCAAGGTTTCCTGATCGAAAGCTTCTTATCGTAACCATCATTTTTAGATCAGCAATGGTTAGTCGGTTATCGGAAAAATAGTTTCCGCCACCTCTACTAAGTAGCTCTTCAAACCCTTTTGTGAATGTGGTTAGTCGGGTGTCTGTAAATTTCTCTCTTGCTGCCTTAAATTCATCACCCTCCAAGCCAAAGGTTTGAACTAAGTGGTGCGAGAGATCTTCCAATGCCTCCAATACTTCGTCACAGTATAAAGCTTGCACTGGGTCGCTCGGGTAGAGGTCGGCCATTTTTCCGATATAGCGAGAGAGTGCATTCGATTGTGTGAAAGCGGCTCCATCGATCTCTAGGGTGGGAACCGCATTAAATCTGAGTGAATTTCTGTTGGCACTAAATTCTGAAAATGTCCATCTCACGTCTTCGAATTGAATATTGGCGATGTGCATCGCAATACGAAGCGGCTCTCCTCGCCCAGCGTTCATGTCGAAATAGGTAAGTTTATAGTCAGTCATCTGGTTTTTCCTTTCAATCGTTTTATTTGGTGATGCTAAAACTCCGAATTCTAAGCTAAATCACTAGTTCGGAGCTAATCGGTAGCTGATTTATGAATAAAAGCTGTGTGGGCTTCTTACATTGAGCTTTTGCACATAAAAGTATTTGCTTGACTTATGATAACGCTTCCATAATAATTTTTCCGGCGAATTGAGTCAGCGATAAACACGGCGATTTTGATTGCCAATTAATATATCAATTCCGCTGACAATAATGAACCGTGATGCACTTCCCCTGGGAAGTAGGGGGTAGGTGGTTTTTATTTTTACTTCGTCACGAAAGTTGCAAAATTAAGAAGATTACACGGCGAAAAGTAGCTATTAACGGTGTTGGCGTTCGGCGTTGCAGTGTTAGTATCTTTTTGACAATCCTTTTCTATCAACATTGAGTAACAAAAATAATGAATCAAACCATAATTAAAACTGTTGTTGCCGCGAGTTTAGCGATGTCGACATCCATGAGCCTGGCTGCAGAAAAGGTGAACATCGGTGCACCGAACTGGACAGGAGCTCAGGCAATCGCTCACCTTATCCAAGTTGTTGTTACCGACAAAATTGGTGGCGAAGCTAATTTGGTGCCAGGCACTAATGCGACCATTTTTCAAGGCATGGATCAGGGGAAAGGTGACATTGACGTACACCCTGATGTTTGGTTACCTAACCAAGAAAATTTCACTAAAGAATATGTCGATGGGAAGGGCACCGTTGCACTAAGTCAGAATCCCTACGATGGCAAGCAGAACTTTTGCGTATCAAAGGCGTTTTCCGAAGCCAACAACGTAACTTCAATTTTCGACCTAGCGAGACCCGAGGTTGCTGCGTTGATGGATGGCGACGGAAATGGCAAAGGCGAGATTTGGATCGGTGCTCCGGGTTGGGCTTCTGCCAATGCTAATGAAGTTAAGGTTCGAGACTATGGCTTGATGGACTTTATGGAGCCAATTCGTGCCGAGCAAAGTGTTATGGTGGCAACCGTGGCCGACACGATCAGTAAAGGGCAGGGATATGCGTTTTATTGTTATGCACCCCATGCAATCTGGTTTATGCACGATATTGTGGCATTAGAAGAACCTGCGTTCGATCCTGAAAAATACATCATGATTCAACCCGCTGCTGATGCTGATTGGTTTGAAAAGTCGAAAGTAATGACGGAAGACAAAACCAAGCAAATCCAGATTGCTTATTCGAAATCCCTGAGCGAACGTTCGCCAGCGATTGCCGACTTATTAGCAAATATTGCATTGACTACAGCGGATGTCAGTGGTTGGGCATTTGAGATTGCAGGCAATGGCCGAGATCCTGCTGAAGTCTTGAAACAGTGGGTTGCTGAGAATGGGGAACGTGTTGATGGTTGGTTGGGTCTGTAACTAGCGACTCCTTTCTATATTGTTTCTTACAAAGGCATTTGCCGTCATTCTAGTAATTGGATGATTGCGAATGCCTTTCTTGCTTTCTCGCAAGCCCGAAACTGGTAGCGGTCTTTTCTTAGATCCATAGCAGTTCACCTTGTCACTTCCGCGATAAGTACAGGGACAGTCGGATTGATAGACAACGGCGAGTTCAGATTTTCTGTTGAAGGGTTGTTTGGTAGTGACCCCTAGGGCTTGAGAGGGCCTTATTGTTATAGGCCGCCTTTCTCCACTTTTTGTGAACTTCAGACACTGCTCCTACCCAACTTTTAATGAACCCCCGGGTAGTACTTGGAATGGTAAGTTTGGGTAGAGATAGGTGAAAAGCAGAGCTATTGATAACGACTTCGAGATAACGAGTGTCTAACAATGATCCACAATGAAGAGGTTTAGCTTACTGTGAGTGCAGATATCCAGGAAAACGCCATCGAAATACAAGATGTATGGAAAATTTTCGGAGACCGGTGGCAAGAAGCTCTCGATGATGTGCGGACCAATGCGCGATCGAAAAACGAAATATTGGAAAAGTATAACTGCGTAGTCGGTGTTTCCAATGTAAGTTTTAACATTAAACGCGGTGAGATCTTCTGTGTCATGGGTTTGTCTGGTAGCGGAAAATCGACTTTGGTGAGACACATCAATCGATTACTTGAACCATCTGCGGGTCGAATCATGGTTAATGGACAGGACGTTATGGCCATTGATCAAGAGTCTTTGCGTAAGTTTCGAAACGAGCACATCGCCATGGTTTTTCAGAATTTCGCGTTGATGCCACATCGATCGGTAATTGATAATGTCGCTATGCCCCTTGAGATAAGGGGGGTTAGTAAAAACCAAAGGACAGAAATCGCAGAAAATACCCTGGCTATGGTTGAGTTGAAAGGTTGGGGTAATAAATTCGCTCACGAGCTATCTGGTGGTATGCAGCAACGAGTTGGTTTGGCTCGGGCACTCGCAGCTGATCCCGAGGTGTTGTTGATGGATGAACCATTCAGTGCATTGGATCCCCTGATTAGAAGGCAATTGCAGAATGAGTTTATGCAGCTAGCGAAGGGAATGAACAAAACAACGGTTTTTATTACCCATGATTTGGATGAAGCCGTACGAATTGGCCACCGTATTGCCATCATGAAAGACGGCAAGGTGGTTCAGGTAGGGACACCAGAGCAAATTGTAATGAATCCCGCTGACGATTATGTAGCAGATTTTGTGGCGGGAATATCACGTTTAAAGGTGGTTAGAGCTCATGCGGTTATGACCCCCATCGCAGACTTTACAACTCTTCATGGGGCTATTTCTGATGATGCGCCGACGTTCAATGAGGATGCAAACTTAAGTATGTTGATTGAACAAGCGATCGGTTCGGAGTCCCCATTGATTATTCAGGACAGTAATGGGACCCGAGTTGGAGTGATAACAAGAGCAGATTTGCTCCAAACCGTAATCGAAGGCACAGAGACATCATGAGCACAAAATTACCCAATGGCGAAGTTACTTCCACCGGTGAAGCGTCTCAGAGTAACGTGGGTGCGGAAACTCGTCATGAGCTGATCGAGACATTTGTTGCATCGAACTCCACTTATTATGAAAAGCAATTTGATCGAATTGGCAGCCAATCTACCTTTACTTGGACGTTCAATGTTATCGCCGCGCTACTTGGACCGATTTGGTATGGCATTCGGGGGCTGTGGAATTGGGGAATGCCATTTGCAATACTCGAGACCTATGCTTACATCCAGATAACTCGAGGTTTTTGGGGTGATCTTGCAATTGAAGCCCGCCAGCGAATCGAAAACATCGAAGGAACCCTTAACTTTCGTAAGCAACAACTCCAAGCTGCTATTGATAATAATGCGGATAATGTGGATGTGTTCAGAAGAACGATTGATTCCCTCGAGAATGGAATTGGTGAAATACGGCAAGAGGCTGTGTTGCTGGAAGAGTCGGGAATTTGGGTGGCTACCGGCGGATTAGCTGTAGAAGTTTAGTTTCTTAAATGAAGTTCATGTTCGAGTCTAATCGCGTTCTTAGTGAATTCACCCTTAAAAAACGGTTGTAAAACGCCAGGATGGCGCACCGGATTTTACTTTGTCTGGAGGCCGTGTACTCCAAAAAGCTTTGGGCCGTATCTAGAGTGGCACAACTTTTTTTAGTCATGCCACTCTGCCCCATGGAGTCTTTTACAAAGTGTGTTACTGACGTCGCCTAAACAGGTCAAACAGCGATTTTTTCTTAGGTATGGATGATGCGGTAAACGCATCGCTATGAATATCATCTAAATCCACCCCTAGTGAAACCCCGACCTTGCTGACGGCGTCGATCATTGGTGATGGCCCCGCACTATAAATTTTCGCTCCTGCTAAATCGCCAAAGTCCTGAGCCAGAGCGCTATGTACATAACCTTTGCGTCGATAACTTGATTGACTTGGTGCTGATAGCACGATATCCACACTCATGTTGGGGTAGCTAAGGGCTAATCGTTGCAATTGTAACTCAGCGTAGATATCTGGTTCGTCCTGAACTCCAAAGTATAGGTGGACGCGTCGATTGGAGGCCTTACCCAAAGCAGCACGGACAATCGATAGTATTGGGGCTAGACCGGTTCCCCCAGCCACCGCTACGATGGGACCTTCATGCTGATCCCGTAGATATGAATTACCAAATGGACCTGTTAGATTAATCTGTGCGCCGATTCTCAGATTGTCACTGACATAACCACTTACCGAGCCATCAGGCACATGGCGAATATGAAATTCCAAAATTTGTGGTAGTGTACCCTGAGGTCTGTAATTTATTTCTTTAGCGATGTTCGTTTGGCTTAGGCGAAGTGAGCGTAGCGAACGAAGCCAAAGCCGGTTTTTCAGGCTTTAGTATTGAATGTTGAGCCATCAAG
>WLWV01000094.1 GCA_012103395.1 Gammaproteobacteria bacterium | reverse complement strand
TGGCTCAACATTCAACACCTAATCCAGAAAAACCGGCTTTGGCTTCGTTCGCTACGCTCACTTCGCCTAAGCCAAACGAACATCGCTAAAGAAATAAATTACAGACCTCAGGGTACACTACCCGGTGCCATCAGTAAACGGGGAAACCAGTACCTGCGGGTACTACTCATCCACGGTGCACGAACCGTCATGAACTGGATGAGAAACAAGACGGATAATCTTAGCCTGTGGACGAAACAACTTGTCGAGCGTCGTGGTAAACATAAAGCCATGGTCGCTGTGGCCAATAAAACAGCCCGAATGATCTGGGTCGTCCTGAACAAGGGTATCGACAAAGTACCATCCCAGCACCTTTCAACAACCTAACAACGAGGAGTTCACATCCATTAACTAAGATAATATAAACAAACCTGCCAGTGTTGCTCAAATAGAGAAATCTGAGATTGAATGATCGAACCTGCTGGAACCTGACCGGGACAATGGCTTAACCATAGCCGAGAATCTGTAGAGGTCAACAGGTAGCGAATCGCAATGAGGCTCGGTCGCGGGCATGATCCCCTTCGGCCAAATCAATAGCCGGATATATGTCTGCAATCTATCAACCAAAGATTATTCTATTTGACTTCAAGGGAGGTATTCATATATGCCCCAGTTTTCTCAGTTTTCCTTTACTTAAAGTGTTATTAGATTTAGCTTTCAATAATCTTATAAGAATGTTCTGCCTTTACGTTTAGTGTTGCCATTACGCAGCAATATTTCGTTTCAGACAACCTGATAGCCTGTTCTACTGCTTTACTAGGGATATTTCGGCCATAAAAGACATACTCAACACTCAGCTGAGTGTAACGTTGAGGAAGCGGTTGCGCTTCCTCTCCAGTAATATTGACTTCGAACTCCGTCAAATGAACCTGCTTCTTAGTCAAGATCCCGATAACATCGATAGCCGTGCAGCCAGCGGCACTGATTAGCAGCATTTGCATAGGGCAGATCGCGCCGTTTTCGTCTGAACCATCGACCACATAAGTTGGGCTATCACCGGACTTAGCAAGAAATCGTTCGTTATCAACCCACTTCAGATGAGCTTTAGTCGTCATGATATGTCCACCTTATTGAAAAAGATAAAAGTAGCTAAGCAAAAGCCACACTAGTACGAGTTACTTTAAGCATAAAATGCTTTCTAAGCGAGCAATTGATCCATATGACCATGAGCAATGGCATATTTTTCCATGTCACCCAGCCCTTTGTATGCCCGAGCAACCATCTTCCAGTTCTGTGGACTATTAGGTTTAAGCGCCAAGCGTTCATTCAGCACACTGCGGGCGAGGCGATATTGCCCAGCGCGCAACATCGCTTCAATCACTGTCAAATTAAGGATATCTCGCTGGGCATGACTACCACCAAAATGAAACGCTCGATGTCGCACTGGCAGTAAGTGCTCAACCGCTTCATCGTATTGTCCCTTTGCGAAAGCTAGAAACCCTCGGCAAGCAGATAAACCAATGCTTTGTAACGCAAGTTGATTAGTATTCGCGTTACCTACATCAGATTGTTGTAAGCTGTTAACCAAGTTATCCGCTTCATCAAAGCGCTCTGTTGCAGCCAATCCCATCATCAAGTGTAGATCGTTGAAAGCGTAGATACCGTCTCCAAAATAGTTCATCCAACTATCGGTAGCCTCTGACCAACGACTAGATCCCGGATCCTCACCTAGTAACGAAAGACGCCATAACAATGCCGCTGCATCGACTAAATCAAGCACTGAGATGGAATTATTACCACGAATTGGGCCATCATAGAGTTCGAGAACCCGATCATACTGCGCCATATCTAAGTGGTAGAGGGCGAGATGCCACCAGTTGTGTACTGCAAAAAAGTTTCCTTCGTAGGCCCAATCAGCTTCGCGGGAAGTCCACTCAATACCATCTCTCTGCCGCCCCATCATTTCCATTACATGAGTAACCGCATGCACGGCCCAACTGTCCCTTGGGTTTATTTCTAGTGCCTCTCTACCTGTATCTTTCGCGCGGTCATAATCACCACACTCCTCCAGGCCAAAAGCATGCATCCCAAGCAGGTAACCATAGCCGGGCATACTGGGACTCCATTCATTTCTAACTCGACCCACGGTATCGCGTAGATTACGACAGTCGCCCAGAAAGAAAGCCAGATCGTGGCATAGACGCATCGCCAACAAATCACAAGGATTTAACAATAGCGCTTTCTCCCAATGTCTGACAGCACCGTGCAAATCCCCCGCATGCCACTTTTTGACCGCAGCGATATGTTCTTTCTCATGATCATCCGCCTTTGACTGAATCTTATCCAACCGTCCAATAATCTCACCCACTAACGGCATCAAACTTCTCTCCAATGCAAGCAAGTTCAAATAAGCGAGAAAACAATGGCCCAATACAAAATCGCCATCTTCTTCCAGGAGTTCATTGATGGCTGCTTCTGGATCCCCATAAGTACCCAGCAAACTGCTCAATATTGACTCAAACCGGTCAATGGTACTTTGCCCTGAGGCAGTAAAGGCAACGGCTCGCTCATCTCGATATTGCATACATACCTCTCATCAATTGTCGTTAATAAGACCTGACTTTACCCGACACCAGGCTTCTTCACAAAATATCGATGCTCGAAAATTTTTGGTGTTGTCTAATCAAAATATAGGGACAGGTTTATTTAGAATCTAACATGAGAACGCTGCAATTTTTGTGAGAAGAGCGCCATTAGGATCAGTGTTGTAATTATTCGAGAAAACCGTGTAAATCGAGGTATTAGAAGCTCGTGATCTAGATTGAGTCATCACTGTTGTATCTTTTGGTATATCCATGGAGGCAGCTCTCCGTTTCAGGCCCCATTAGCTTCGATGCTGATTGACTTATAGTTACGACACTGACCCGAATGGCACCAATATCCACTCACAGGAGGCAAATGACGGAGCAAGGTTTTGACGGTGATGTTGCACGGTCAGGCGCGTAGCGACAACACGGATAGGGAGCGATACAGATTGAGATCGCCAGCAATAGCCTTGAGGCTGGTCGCTATCAAAGCCATTCTTAATCCTTACCTTCTCTCCTTACATTGATGTAAGATACAATCCTGTCAGTAAGATATCAGAGAGAACCAATGATTACCGCAACCATTACCAGCAAAGGGCAGATCACCATCCCAAAAGACATTCGGTTGCAGCTAGACCTGCACGCCGGAGATAAAATCAGTTTCATTGAAAGCGAAGACGGCTCGATTAATCTGGTGCCAATTAAGAAACCGCTGAGTGCGTTAAAGGGATTAGTGACCAAGCCCAAAAAAGCCGTCAGCATTGAAGACATGAACAACGCTGTTAAGCGCAAGGCTGGCCATTCTTGATTGCGCTCGATAGCAATGTGCTCGTACGTTATCTGGTACAGGACGACCCGACACAGGCAAAACTGGCCACCAACTTTATCGAAACCAGCTGTACCGATGACGCCCCCTGTTTCATTGGTCAAATAGTATTATGTGAACTTGCCTGGGTGTTGGAGAGTAACTATGGCCAGGACAGACAACAGATCGCACATGTGATTGGAGAATTACTGCAGGTCGGACAGCTCGAAGTCCAACAACCCGAAGTGGCTTGGCGGGCCTTATCCGACTACAAGAAATCGAACGCGGATTTCCCTGACCACTTGCTCGCCAGAGTGAATCAATCCTTAGGTTGTGATTGCACCATCACGTTTGACAAAAAGGCCAGTAAGCAGCCAACTTTCAAATTGCTTACGTCAAACAGCTAATATTTTCGTAAAAGAGCGGTATGCCAGATGTGAAATGTTAGCTACGACCCCCTATTCCGTATTCATATTTCGCTAAGCAGGCGGACTTGGCTAAGTATACTGCCCCTTGATTTCCCGTTGTTGAAAATTAATAGTTATGTCCATAGCAAACGAAAGATTCTCAGAGCTAACACACTTCATACAAGCCCATTCCTGCCAATGGTCATACCAACCCACTGAGGGAGAGTGGGGCATTCATCATCTTGATGATCCCCCCCCACAACAAACTCTTGGGCCAGTATTCGAGCGCGGAGAAGCTTGTGGATTGATTGCTATCGGTGGAGAAATTCAATGCCAGTGGGGAGACATTGCGCTGTTACGCTTATGGAAACGCCCGTTACCTGAGGTTTTTGCTGAGTACATTATGCAGCCGTTAGGCGCCAGTAAAAACTGGCAGTGGCACGGTTATGACAATAGCTGGGCTGTGCTTGATGATGGTCAACACTTACAGAGCGTGCCGGGAGGCGGACACTGGGGTGGCGGCATGGTGATCTCTGCACATGATCAGTATTTGGTGGCGAAGCTAATGCTTGATCAGGGACAACATGCGGGTCAAAAGCTGTTATCCGCTGACTGGATACAACAAATGGTTACACCAGCTGCCATTGCGCCATGGTATGGATATTTCACATGGCTGAATACAGGCCATGTGATTAGTCCAGAAGCGTCAGAAAGCAGTTATTTCGCGATGGGTATTGGCGGTCAGATGGTTTGGCATGATCCAGTAAAAGATCGGGTGGTTGTACTACGCTGAGCTGATTTTCAGTATTTGGAAGAAATCATTAAACGTGTGGAGCAAGTTGCGGAGAGTGTAAAGCCAACTGTGTATTTACCGTTGTAATGACTGAAAACCGGAGCGACCCTAATTGCCTTTAGCTTGCCTTCGATTGCAGCGCACGCTCCCTGATCCGCTGTCTAAGTAGATCACGAAGGCGCGTCAAAATAGCTAAGCAGCCACTTCTCAAACCGTAGTGCCACCCGGCTAAGCCTGTCTTTACCGGGCACTAGATAAAACCCGCTGTTCGGCAAACCCTGGTCCGAGACAAAACACAGCAGCCTTTCATCAATTTCCTTCCGCACTAAGTCATCCCACAGCGCAATGCCCTGTCCATCTATCACCGCCTGCACGCGGCTATTGGTATCAGGTAATTCCAATTTCGGTTGGCTGGGCCGGTAGTGGCGACCAGTGAGCTTGAACCAGTGCCGCCAGCCTTGATCCCCGGAGCTGTCGAATAACAGGGGAATCCGCTGTCGAGCAGTATCAAAACCTTCTTCCTCAATCGCCCGTGCTATCTCAGGTGAAGCCGTCGGGTAACTTTTTGAGGCATAAATAAGTTTGGCATCCGGCATTGGTGGCCCGTCAAAGCTCCAGACAATGGCAAGATCAACATCGCATCCCTCTAAATCCGTTGTAACATTCATCGGTTCAATACGCAGCGCAATCTCCGGATTATCGACCATAAAACCGGTCAGACGCGGTGATAGCCAGCGCGAGGAAAAGTAGGTGTGCATGGCAATAGCGACACTGCTTGCCACCGGTGGATGTGCTGAGTTATGTAGCGCCAATAAGGTACGATCCAGCTCACCATAAGCGAGCCGCACGCTATCCCACAATGTTTGTCCGGCGGGTGTCAGCACAATGCCGCGGCGACGTCGCTCAAATAGTTCTGTACCTAACTCAGATTCAATTTTTTTGATTTGATAGCTGACCGCGCCTTTGGAGAGGTGGCAGCGTTGGGCGGCGTTTTGGAAGCTGAGTTCTTCGGCTACTTTGTTGAAGATGGGTAAGGCATCGTAACAAGTAAATCGCATGGCGGATGATTCCAGACTGTGAGTTTAGTTTAAATAATTTGAACTAGTGAGATGAAATTTTGAGTTTGCATCAGTACACTATTGAAAGCAATATCGAGCTATGAAAACTCACAGCAAACTCTGATGCAGCACGATCTCAACCATACCCGTTTCGCCGTCAAAGCCCTCCCTGCAAAGAGCAGCCGCCCACGCGAACTGACCCGCACCATGGCGCCCCACCCACTGAGTTTTCAGGAACTACCCTTCGATCCGGAATATACGCTCTACAACAACCGTCTTACACCCGAGTATCTGAGCTGCATCACCGACGACGAGATGTATTGGGCAGTACGTACTGGGGTGATTCTTCGCCATACCGGCGAGTTGCCGATTGAGATTTCTGGGCCGGATGCTGAGGTGTTATTAAACCGCGTATTCACCCGTGACATCAGAAAAGTGAAACCGGGACGGTGCAGCTACCAATTTGCCTGCTACCACGATGGCGGCATGATCACCGATGGTGTGTTGCTGCGTTTGGCGGCGGATCGTTTCTGGATGGCCCAGGCGGATGGTGACTTGTTCTCATGGTATAAATCGCAGGCCAAAGGGCTGGATGTGAAGGTGCATGATCCCGATGTCTGGGTGAGCCAAATTCAGGGGCCGAAGTCGCTGGAAGTATTACGCGCCGCGATTGATGGGGGGGATGTGAACTATCCTAAGCCGTTTAACTATTTTGATTGTGCTGAGGTGAGAATCGGTGGTCAACCGGTGGTAATTAGCCGCTCTGGTTTTACCAATGAACTGGGTTGGGAAATCTATATGCCACCGGGAATTGATTTTCAGGCACTAGGTGATCATCTGGTGAGAGTGGGCGAACCATTTGATATGCGCCTCACCGGCACACCTGTGTTTCGGGCGCGGCGTATTGAGGCAGGCCTGTTGAATGCTGGCAGTGATTTTGATGACACGACCACACCCTATGATGCCGGACTGGGTCACTTTGTTGAGTTGAATAAAGGTGATTTTGTTGGGCGTGATGCGCTATTGGATGCCCAAAAAACCTGCCGGACATGGGGTATGCGGGTAAAAGACGGCATCGCAGTACTGGGGCGGCAGATTAAAGTTGATGGTAATGTGGCTGGGCGGGTTTGCTCCAGTACCTGGTCACCGTTTCTAAAATGTGGGGTGGCGATTGTGCGGATGGATGATCCGATACATAAACCGGGTGCTCTGGTAATGGTGGAAGGTGTTGATGGGCATGATCATAGTGCAGTGATTTGTACGCTGCCGATGTATGATGAAAAGCGGGAGATTCCACGGGGGAAGTTGGTGGATATTCCTGAGACTCCGGTAAGTTAGGAGAAGACAATATGTACAACATCAGCCTGAAAACCGCCTATTTTCCTGCGCAAACCGACGCAGAGATCCACGACATCACCATCGGTAATTTACTGCGGAAAATAGCAGCCAAATACCCCGACGCCATCGCTGTGCAAGAAATCGATAACAGCGGCCTAAATGCCCGTGCTTATACCTATGCTGAGTTGCTGACTCAAAGCGAGCAGCTGGCCTTAGCGCTCAGCAGTCGTTTTCAGCTCGGTGAAAAGATCGTGGTCTGGGCACCGAATCAGCCGGAATGGATTCTGATGGAATACGCCTGTGCGCTGGCGGGTTTGGTGTTGGTGACAGCGAATCCATCGTTTCAGGCGAAGGAATTGCGCTATGTGCTGGAACAGTCAGGCGCAGTGGCACTGTTTTACGTGGCAGAGTTTCGCGGTAACCCAATGGCAGGGATTGCCGGGGAAGCTTTGGCGAGAAATGAGCATATTCGTGAGCAGGTGTTACTGACGGATCAGGCCGCGATGCTGCATCAGGCAAATCCTGATCAGGCGGCGACTTTACCCATGGTTTGCCCGCAGGATGCTGCGCAAATTCAGTACACCTCCGGTACCACTGGTTTCCCGAAGGGGGCTACGCTCTCTCATCGTAATCTGCACAATAACGCACGTTTATTTGCTGACCGTGTCGGGGTGAATCAACAGTCGGTGTGGGCCAACTTTATGCCACTGTTTCATACAGCGGGTTGTGCTACCGGCACGCTGGGATGTCTACAGGCGGGTTGTCGAATGTTGCTAATCCGCCAGTTCAATGCCGATAGTTTGGCTGAGCTGATTGAGCGTGAAGGTGTGACCACGTTTTTTGCGGTGCCGACCATGTTGGTGGCGCTGTTGGAATCGCTGGCGAAAACGCCGCGTGATATGACCTCGATGCATTCGATTACTTCCGGTGGTGCGCCGGTTGCCCCAGATTTGGTGCGTCATGTTAAAGCACAATTAGGCTGTCATTTCCAGAGTGCGTTTGGCCAAACCGAATCATCACCGATGATCAGCCTGAACCACCCTGATGTGTCGCTGGATGAAATTTGTACCAGTGCCGGGCAGCCCTTACCCCAATGTGAAGTGTCGATTCGCAGCCCGGAGGATAATTCGGCGCTGGGTATTGGTGAGGTCGGCGAAATCTGTACGCGCAGTTATGCGGTGATGCTGGGTTATCATGCAAATGAAGCGGCGACTCAGGCTGCGATTGATACGGAAGGTTGGCTGCATACCGGGGATTGGGGTAAGTTGGATGAGAAGGGATTTATCCGGGTGACTGGGCGCTTGAAGGATATGATTATTCGTGGCGGGGAGAACCGTTTTCCGGCGGAGATTGAGTATGTATTGATCACGCATGATAGTGTCGCCGAAGTTGCAGTGGTCGGGTTGCCGGATGAAAAATGGGGCGAGATTATCGCGGCGTTTGTGCGCACTGAAAATAATCAGCCGCTGGATGATCAGGCTTTGCATGCCCATTGCCGCGAGTATTTATCGGCGCAGAAGACACCTACGGACTGGGTTCAGGTGGAATCATTTCCGTTGACAGGGTCGGGGAAGATGCAGAAGTTTGTGCTGCGGGAGCGTTATCTGGCTCGGGAGTATGGTGAGATATGAGTGTAAGAATCGAAAAACAAGGTGCCGTCTGGACAATTATTCTAAACCGCCGGGAAGCAAAAAACGCGGTCAATGCAAAAATTGCCATGGCATTACATGATGCTTTCGTCGCGTTTGATCAGGATGACTCTGCTAATGTGGCGGTGTTCTGGGGTGAAGGCGGTGCGTTTTGCGCGGGCTGGGATTTGAAAGCTGCGGCGGCGCTCAGCGGAGACAATCCGATGCAGCAGTATGCTTATCCTGATGATCCTGCGGCGGTGGTGCCGCATGCCGCGATGGGGCCGAGCCGTTTGCAACTGAGTAAGCCAGTGATCGCGGCGATTGCCGGGCCAGCGGTAGCGGGTGGTATGGAGCTGGCTTTATGGTGTGACCTGCGAGTGATGGAGGAAACGGCTTATATGGGCGTGTATTGTCGACGGTTTGGCGTGCCACTGATTGATGGGGGTACGGTGCGTTTGCCACGCCTGATTGGGCAAGGCCGGGCGATGGATTTGACTCTTACGGGGCGTAAGGTGGAAGCTGATGAGGCGCTGCGCATTGGGCTGTGTGAGTATCTGGCTCCTGAGGGTGAGGCACGCCAGAAGGCGGAGGAGATTGCACAGGCTTTGTGTCAGTTTCCGCAGCAGTGTATGCGTAGTGACCGGCAGTCGTTATTAGCTCAGTGGGGATTATCTGAGGAGGATGCGTTACGGCAGGAATGGCGGATTAGTGCCGGGATGGTGGCTGAGGAAGGGGTTATTGGGGCTGGTCGGTTTGCGACTCGCAAGAAGATATGACTATACTAATACGCATAAAATATAGCACACAGGTAATACCATGTCCGCCATACAAAAAATTAATTTGAAGAGGTGCTACAACCACTTGGCATTAATGCAGCTGAATTTTTTATGGCTGCGAGCCTTTATCACGCACGGAAAGTCAGTTTTTCAGCTGCTGCTGCGCTAGCAAATCTCTCCTTCGATGAATTTCTGTTTCGCCTTAAAGAGCATTTCGATACAGGCTTTATGATCGATGACGAATCGGCATTGGAAGACTTGCAAACGCAGTAATCCCTAATTCGGAGTTATTGCACTAACCCCGCATCCGCTCCCGATGCGCCTTGCCCCAATTCGTCAACTCAGCAATCAGCGGCACCATCGTATAGCCATATTCTGACAACGTATAAGTCACCCGCAGCGGCGGCCCTATCTCCTCACGCCGCACAATCAACTGGTTCTGCTCCAAGTCTTTCAGCGCCCGGCTGGGCCAGTCACTATCCTTTTGTATAGCGCTATAGCATTCCCCAGCTCGCTGATTTACTTTTTATAATTCTTATAAACGAGCGAAACAAAATGAAAGTATTAGTGATCGGTGCCAGTGGTAAACCGCCACTCATACTTGGCAGCAAGTATTGGAACAGAGTCGTGAGGTTATTGTCTTTGTGCGTACCGCGAGCAAGCTGGAGACGGTTAAAGATAAGGTAAATATTATCAGTGGTGATGTGTTATCGGCTGAATCGGTTGCAGCAGCCGTGGTGGGGCATGATGCGGTGATTATCTGTCTGAGCAGTGTCGGGCTGAGTGATACCAGCACACTGACTACGGGGACGCGTAATGTCATTGCAGCGATGGAGCAGGATAAGGTACCGCGTCTGATTGTGATTTCTGCGGCAGGTGTGGGCGAGAGCTGACGGCAGATTGGCTGGATGTCACGCTTCCTGTTCAAAACCATGCTGAAAAATGTGTTTAATGATCATATCGCATAGGAAGCACTGGTCAAACAGGCTGATCTGGACTGGACGATAGTGCGGACGGGGATATTGACGGATAAACCGGCCCGTGGTGATTATCGGGCGGACAATACGGCGAAGACCAGCAAAATAGCGCGTGCTGATCTGGCGGACTTTCTGGTTAAGCAGGTGATTGATGAACGTTATCTGTGGCAGGCAATTTCGGTGAGTTCATGAATAAGGTCTGCAAATTATCATATTTTAAGTAATTATTTGTAGACTTTTGCGTGTTGCAGCTATCGCCTCTTAGGTCTACAATAAATAACTTAAAAGTACTTTAGGTGTAGACTTAAATGACAAAGTCTGAAAAATTACTATCCGTTTTCGCGCGCTCCGTTAAAGCAGGAGGCGGTATTCAAAGTGCTCCGGAATTAGCGCTTATGCTAGGTGAGCCTTACACCCCTGCTTTTACAAAATTTCTGGCCGACTGTGTTAGAAAAGACATTCTAAGAAGAGTGGCTAAAGGGCTATTTGAAAGCACGCTGACCCCGCCTGAACCCGATACCGCTATTTATAGAATTATCAAAAAACTGCGTGCGGGTGTGTTGAGTTATATCAGTTTAGAGAGCCAGCTGAGCCATACAGGAACTATTTCTCAAGTGCCTATAGACCGGGTGACGGTCGTGACTAAGGGACGAAGTGGTACCTTTTCTACACCCTATGGGGTCATTGAATTGACACACACAAAAAAGCCAATAAACACCATTTCTCCGAATCTGTACTTTGACCCGGACATCAGAATGTATAGAGCAACCACTAAACAAGCGATTGCCGATCTTAAACACTGCAATCGCAACGTCCACATGCTCGAGGCCTAGAATGTTAAAAGAACAGCTCCGACAAATCGTGGCGGCAAATCCGGACTACGCCGCCGTAACACCGGTGATCGAAAAAGAAATTCTGCATCACGATATGATGGATGTGATGATCAGGCAAGGCGCTATGCAAACCCTGACCTTCATTGGCGGCACATCGTTACGCATGTGTTACAACAGTGCCCGCCTCTCTGAAGATCTGGACTTTAATGGCGGTCATGATTTTAAGCCTGCTCACTTTGATGGTTTGGAACTTGAGATTCAGGAATACATCCAGAACAAATATGAAACTGAGGTATGGGTCAACAAACCGACCGAGGGTAAACAGGGGGATACGTCATCCTGGAAAATCAGTATTGTCAAAGAAGCCAATCGTCCCGACTTGCCGCGTCAAAAAATTCATATTGGTGTCTGTGCCATTCCATCGTTTGATGTCGAGAAAAGAGCACTGCTGAATCACTACAATACGGTGGTGCCAACCGAGGGCATCCTTATCCCGGTACAATCGTTAAAAGAAGCCTTGGCTGACAAATTGATTGCCTTAGCTTATCGGGCGAGAAGAATTAGACCGCGTGATATATGGGATATTGTCTGGATTAAGCAGCGTGGCATCGAGCTATCAATTGCCTTGGTGGATAACAAATTAGCCGCAAGAGGCAAGCGGAAAGAGGACTTCATCGAGGCACATAACATTCAGCTTGAAAGGTTGATGCAGGACGATGAAGTACGTGAAGACTTTAACATGGAGATGAGCCGATTTATCCCCAGACAGATTAAAGAAAGAACCATTGATAACCCTGACTACTGGGCGTATGTTCAGTCTGAAGTGAGCACTGTTTCAAAGGCCTTGTTCGTTGGTGAAGCGACAAAAAGCAGATTTTATATGGGTTTTTAAGTGTAGAAGTTTAGACCAAATCTGACACCGTATTAAATCAATCCGAGCGAAGCGAGGGTTGATTTAATGAGAGTTACCCGTTTTGATGTAGTTACCAAACAATATCAAAACACAACGAGGTAACT
>WLWV01000002.1 GCA_012103395.1 Gammaproteobacteria bacterium | reverse complement strand
GAGAACGCCGATGGAAACACTCATCGACGGTAAAGCGATCTGGAAAGAAAAGTTTGTAAACTAAACTCTATCTGACAGACAGCTACTGATAAACGGGTAACTGTCAGCTCAAGTCTGAACTTCTACATATAAAGCGATAACTTTGATGCCATGCTTCGCAGACAGCGATCTTCTATTTGGATTAGATGAAAAATCCGAAACAGTACTTTTTCAACGTACTTTGCACCTGTTACAAGATGACAGCTATTGTGCCCCTCCCCGTATCACCCCATTTTTTGTATGACACCATCTCGTGACGTCCGTTTTTAGCGATAAAAAAAAGCTTCTGCGACACACTTTTATTATTACGCTGAGCTTGCTGCTAATCTATCTGATTATTCGCTACTTTAATCAGAACCCTGAAGCATTACAATCTCTATCAAACCTCACTCGTTCACATGTCGCGCTTATTATCGTTATTGACTTATTAATCGTCGGCTTACTCGCATTTCGCACTTATCTTGTTATACGGTCCTTTGCCAATCATCATTTTTTTTTCAGAAAGTGGTTGCGAATCAACGTAATTGGACAAAGTCTAAACTTTTTTATCTCCCAAGCAGGCGATGTTTATCGTGCACGCTTAGCTAAACAACACTTCGATCTGGCGTACGCAAACTACGGCTCTGTTTTTCTGTTCATTTCGTGGCTAGACATACTCATTACATTTGCAACAGCGGCCTTGCTTGGGTTTCTCCTATTAGAGGAATTTGAAACCTCAATAATCTCCATGGAACTCTTGTTGTCCTTTGCAATGATCGCCTTTCTAATCGCCCCTATTGGTACCCAATTGCTGCGATTCTTCTGCACTACGCGTTTTTGCCCGGGTCGCGTTGGAGAACAAATTGCGAAGTTATTGGATGGATTCTGGGATTGTGCAAAGAATACCAAACAGTCCATAAACCTAATTGGCATCGGATTTCTCATGTTTTGTGGATTAACCACCATCGTTGTCATTATCTTTGATGGCTTGGGGAGCCCTATTGAGTTACACAATGCCGCGTTATTACTTGCCACCTATCGACTTACCCACGCCTTTATCATTACCCCGGGAAATATCGGTGTTCGCGAATGGTCCATTGGTGGCGTCTGCTTAGTCCTTGGCATCGATCCCGGCCTTGGGATAATATTTTCACTCATTATGCGCCTGATACGTTTGTTCGCCTTGGCTATTTTCGTCAGTCTATTTGGTTTAGAAACCATCGGGAAGATAGCTCATAAGACATGGCATCGCTCTAGTGCACCCAGTTGATCCATTATTCCAATACTCGATTCAGAAAAACTCCCTGGCACACTGGCCTTAATTCGCCACACCGAGATAATAGGCAATTATGTGATCAAACTGACTTTCACTGTGATATGGTGCGTTAAGAACTATCAATACTGTTTTATTTGGAGAGCCAAACTTTCATTTCTCTGATTACTTATGCCCGCATAAAAAACCCGAGTCACTATGAGAACTTTACTAATATACCCAGAATTCCCTCCTTCTTACTGGTCCTACGAAGGATTGCTAAAAATGATCGGAAAGAAAGCACTGCTGCCACCACTAAGCCTTATCACCGTCGCGGCATTATTACCTCAGAATTGGGATTTTCGCTTAGTGGACTGCAACGCGAACGATCTCACAGAAGACGATTGGGAATGGGCAGAGATTGTTATGATATCTGGAATGATCGTCCAAAAAGAGTCCATGACTGACCTTATTAAAGCAGGGAAACGCCGTAATAAACTGGTGGCCGTTGGCGGCCCTTACTATACCTCAGTGCCGGATGACGCCTCCAATGCCGGCGCCGACTTTCTCGTACTCGGAGAAGGGGAAATCACGATTCCACCATTTGTTGAAGCAATACGCAGAGGAGAGACCTCAGGTGTTTTTGATGCGAATGACGAAAAAGCGGACATGACACAAAGCCCGGTTCCCCGTTACGATTTACTCAAATTTAGTAACTACAGTGAAATGTCGCTTCAGTTTTCTCGGGGCTGCCCATTTTTGTGTGAGTTCTGTGACATCATTATCCTATATGGGCGTAAACCAAGAACAAAAACACCGGATCAAGTTATCGAGGAACTACAGACTTTACATGATCTTGGATGGAATCGGAGCGTATTTCTCGTTGATGACAATTTCATCGGTAATAAACCCAAAGTAAAGCCTTTGTTAGAAGCGATTGTTAAATGGCAACAAAAATATGATTATCCGTTTCCCTTAACCACAGAAGCTTCTGTCAATCTGGCCGAAGACCCTGAACTTCTTGAGTTAATGCGTCAGTCATATTTCTGCGCGGTCTTTCTAGGCATTGAAACACCCGATGTGGACAGCCTTGTCCTGACAAAGAAAACCCAGAATTTACGCCAGTCCTTGACAGACCAGGTGAAAGCAATTAACCGTGCCGGAATACGGGTTATGGGTGGCTTTATCATCGGATTTGACGGAGAGAAAGCAGGTGCTGGCCAACGTATTGCCGACTTTATCGATGAATCCGGCATTCCCCATGCCATGCTGAATATGCTGCAGGCATTGCCAGAAACCCATTTAATGGACAGGCTTAAGAAGGAAGGGCGGATGATTCCAGAGACCGACCACGCGAGCCTGACTCAAGGGAATTTGATGAACTTTATTCCCACTCGCCCTTTAAGGGAACTGGTAAAGGAACACCTTGAATGCAATCAGGCTTTGTATGAACCTAAAAACTTTCTTGCTCGAACTTATCGTAGCTCCATGATATTGGGACGTCGGCCCAGCCGTGAGAAAACTCATTGGCCTGGACCTAGGGAAGTTTTCGTTTTACTGGTGGTTCTCTGGCGGCAGGGGGTTATCCGGTCAAGTCGACGAGCTTTTTGGCGCTACTTGCTCCAACTATCAAAAAAGAACCCAGCAGGCGCTCACGGATTCATTATTTGCTGTGCACATTTTGAGCACTTTTACGAATATCGCGATCATATACGCGAGGATATCGAGGCACAGGTGTCCCAACTAAGTGACGAGGAGCTGGATCGGTTTATGATTCCACCAAAAGCAGAGAAACCACTGAAAAAGCCTAAAGCTGCTAACTCAACTCAGGTTCACTTCGTGGGAGCCTAGCTCAAGATAGAGCCATTAGAGTCGTCTAAGTTCAGAAAAGCTAGGTTTTTACTTTATTATTGGATGTTTTTTGTAACCGCGTATCTTGTAGCTGTAGATATTGATCATATTTTTTTACCGTCAATAGCTGAGCAGCCGCGATCACGGGGTTTATTTCGACATGTCTTCTGTTGGGATTTCGATGGAAATTGGCTTGCTCGCTCTCCATAACATCAATATCCTGATCAAGAAACGGCTTGATCAGAAACCACCAAAGGATTCTCGATAAGGGCTTACGGACAACGCTCACCAACCACACTGGCAAACGAATTTTCAGGCACAACAACGAGTATGATTGCGTCGACATCGGTCCCTGCGGTTGTCTCATAAAGTAATAATTCGACTTTCCCGGCATATTATTTCGGCAATGCGGATAATAATAGCCAACCCCAATTCGCTTTTTTACTTCTGACTCCTTTGAACGGGTCAAGCCCAGTATTCGAGGTAACCAGCCATTTTTGAAGGTCACTTCGTACTCAGCCTTAACGGTGTCCTCATCGTTTTCCATCGACACTAATACGGGGTTGTACCAGCCTTGGAGATCGCGATGTAGATGGCCGTGAAAAACGTCCAAAGGATTTTCATTTACCATTGAAAAATGAACATTAAAGTGGGCGGGTATTTCCACAATCAACCAGTCCGGGTCGTCGTATTCAGGAACATCCGGCAAGCTCATACTCTCTGATAGCACTGGGTCTCCCGGAAACACCCAAATCAGATTGTAGCGTTCTTTTAGTGGATAACGCCGTAGACACTTCTTTGGGAGTCGATTCGAATCATCCACATACGGAATCCCCACACATCGCCCCTGGCCATCAAAACGCCACCCGTGATAGGGACATACCAATTCATCCCCCTGAACATCACCCTTATGCAGCGCTACCCCTTTATGCAAACAGGCATCCTCAACCGCATAAGCGTCACCATTGTCACCTCGATAAACCGCAATCTCCTGTTCCCATAAAACCTGATTTTTGACCTGACCTGGTTTCAATCCATCTGACCACCCAACTGGATACCAGTGATTAAGGTCCGGGCCAACCGTTCTGGTTCTGGTGTTAAGCTTCTGGGGCTTCAGATCGAGATCAGATTTCATAGTCTCTGTATTTCTCGAAATCACTTAGAGCCGTCTGACAGATCAGCCTGCTTAGCCATAAGCTGACGTAAGGCCACGATAGCAGGGTTAAATTCGACTCGATTCGCTGTTGGATCAGTATCGTAATTAGGTTGCTCACTCTCCATCATCTCTTTATCCTGATCCTGAAATCGCTTAAACCGTTTCCGCAATAGCATCGAAAAAAGCCCACGAACAGGAAGCCATATCCATTGTGGTAAATTCGGCTTCAAAAACAACAGGGAATAAGAGCGAGTTTCTTTGGGACCAATGGGTTGGCACAGTAAGTAAAAGGAAGAAAGCGTACTCATTGTGCTTCGGTAATGAGGATAGTGATATTCAATGTCCATACACCGATGCTCCACCTTGGTTGCGGTTTCAGCCAAACCCAGAAACTTAGCCATTCGTCCCTTGTAAGAAACCTGATATTCAGCAGTTATTCGATCATCCTGACGATCGAGCTTGACCAATATTGGATTGAACCAGCCTTCTAGGCCTGTGTGTAAATGACCGTGGAACACGTCCATGGCGTTTTCGTTACAAATTGAAAAATGCGCAAAAAAGCGACCCGGTATTTTTATCATCAAATAGTCGGAATTATCATATTCCTTTACTTCAGGTAGAGAAACCGCTTTCGCTTTGTTCACATCACCTGGGAAAACCCAGATGATTCCATATTTCTCCTTAACCGGGAAAGAGCGGATGGTTGAAGCTGGACACGGCTGCCCCTCCGGCAAATAGGGAATACGGATACATTCACCGCTAGCGTTGAACTGCCAACCGTGATAAGGGCAAGTGACGCAATTCTGCTCCACCGTTCCTTTGTGAAGTTCCACACCTTTATGCAAGCAGGCATTCTCCAACGCACCCAGCTTACCCGAACGATCCCGATATACCGCAATACGATGCAGCCATATCTCAACACCATGAATTCGCCCGGGTTTGTAATCATCCGCCCAGCCAACGGGATACCAAAAGTCTGGATTGATACCTTGTTGCCGGACTTCGTTTCTACCTTCTTTGATAGCGAGTGCTGGTTGTTCAGAAAACGCCGAAGGCTTGCCCATCTCCGTAAACTAAGTGGACTTTCTTAAGGGTTCTGACAAGCTCGACTGCAACGGCATCGAATTCCTCAATCGATCACCATAGAGCGCCAAAGAATTTCCAGATAGTAGCGCTTCCAGATGGTCTCGATCATAATCTGGGTTACTCGCCACATAGTCCACGCACCCAGTATGCATACCATCCCAATGGCCATAATCGGCGGAAAAGCAAACCAGCTTTTTACCAATATCTCCCATCGCCGTGGGTAAATACAATGGCGCAGGATCATCTGGTTCGAAAGACAAGAATATCTGTCCACGTTCAAAGTATTCCATAGGATCACGGTGACGTAAGTCATAGTGCTCATATAGGCTTTGATCATCTATTTTTTTAGGATCTTTGGAGCGCGTCCACAACAAATCAAATATCGACCGAGCATTTCCTAACAGGGCTTTACCACCCTGCTCTTCCAATAATAGCTTCGTACATTCGGCCCAACCAGGGCGGTACGGGTTTTGTGGATCAAAATCACGTATTCGTTTTTCCCAATGCTCGTGGCAGGAATGCGCGAGATCTGGCAGCCAACCGCAACCACCTTCCATAAATCCGACGCGTAGGGTGGGAAACTCTTCGAACGCACCATCAAAAATCATTCTCGTCATGGCGTGTTGTTGCTGATTCCTCTGCACGAAAATATGGGTCAGCACAAAGGTATCCATATGATCAGAAATACCACCCATTAGGTTTGAACCCGGTCCTCCATGAAGGCTCAGTGCAATGTCCAACTCAACCGCAGTTTTAAGAATAGGGCGAAAGTCTGGGTGGCTGATGGATTTAGCGGTTCGAATTTCTGGAAAAGCGTCCGGTGCTTTGGGGTGAGGAATGGGCATGCTGGGGGAGCAACTAACACTCACCATCCCAAGCTCTTCAACGCAGCGGCGCATCTCAGTCACGGCGAAATCTACATCCTGGAGAGGGATAACACCAACGGGTTTAATTCTGCCTTCGAACCCTTGGCAATCGGCAGAAATGTAATCGTTGTAGGCTCGACACAAAGAGATCGCCATATCCACGTCGATCAGACAGGAAAGCGTCAAATTAAAAGTACCAAACAAGACATGTACATCAACGCCCTCATCATCCATTTGCCGGATACGTTCCCGGTTAAAAATAGCACCTAAGGTGGTTTCTGGATGCAAGCTACGAAACCCGCCCTTTCCAAGGCCTTTCGCTTGAGGAAAGATTCGTTCCAAATCATTTTTCCCGGTCTCGGGATTATAGTCAGCAATACGAACACGTTGGTCGCCCAAACTATCAACAATCAGGCCTACTCTGTCTCTGTATTTTGGCTCGATAAAATCGAAAAAGACAGCAGGGTTTTCAAGCTTATGTGCATCAGCATCAATTACAGTTAATCCGTTGTACATATTGAAATAGTTCGCTCCAAATACGTTAGTTTTTTTAAGAATATATCTTTGCATCAGGTCCTTTAATCCAAACCAGCGATCAAAAGACCACATCAATGAAACAAGAATCACAATACCCGGATATTCGATAAATGCCGGTTTGTTCTTTTCGAATATCCAATGTCCACCGATAGCCAGCACTTGGGTCAAAATCAAACACATAACACTAACCCATATATTCACAAAGATATACGCAATACCAATGATCGCCAGAATATTGACGATGTGATGCAATCCTTGGTTAATAGGATGCTGATGGCTTTCGATAAAGTGTATTTTCGCCTTGTTGTATAAACTCATATGACCATCTTTCAGTTATTATTATCCGTGTATCAGAGAAGCCCGACAAACCGAGAATGACCATGAACGTCATACCGAAAGTCTACCCCATTTTGAATCCAGCGACAAAACCCACCGCGGCACTTACCCCCTTACCTGTAATGTTGTCCAAGCGTTGCGTGAGGAAGTTCCCAAATTCTCTCATTTTCGCTGCAACCATTGATGCGCCGTCTTTTAATCCTTCATTATCAACTGCCGTGATGCCTTGGCTTTCCATAAAAAATAGCAAAACAATCGCTAATCCCCCGAAGAACAAAACTAATTTCATCGCTTTTTTGGCAAAGAAACCCACCGCGGCGCCTATTAGAAAGGGAGCACCAACGTTTGAAAATAAAAACTCCGGGCCGGATTCAGAATTCATAAGGGTTGTTTGGTTGGTTGGGAAATTTGGAGATCAATTAGACACGGGGAATCAGGATTGCTGGGGTATATTACTAGCCGATGGGTTCTGGAGTCACCGTTAGGCACACAAGATGACGCGGCCAGTATTTAGTACCTCACCATGCTAATTCTAACATGACCCACACCCCATATTACTCTGACGCCTTCGCTTGAGTTTGGATAAACTAAGTTGGGATTGAAGATAGCCGGAATTTACAAACAAAGCACGTATCCACAATACCAAATTAAAGAAAAGCTAATGAAGATCAGACTTAATATAGGTCAGAATAGCAAAGGCTGGGCTATCGCCAAACCCTATAGCAACGCTACCATCTGTCTAATGGCTTTAGACTAAGCTTGCTCGATAACAACCTGTTCATCAATTTCTTGATCTGGATTTAACGAAAATACCTCTATCCGAGCATTGAGGCCCGTGGTAGAGCTTCGATCATCCATAGCTTTGGTCACCCATTGCTGTCAAAATCTCTGGTTCCCAAACAACGAGTATCGAAAAATCGAAATGACACAGGAAACTTTTGCAAAGGGTGAATGCCAGTGCGGCAACATCAAATACACAGTGACCGGCAATCCAGCACTCTCGGCTCAATGCCATTGCACCGATTGTCAGAAGGCGTCTGGAACCGGTCATATGTCAAACGCCTTTTTCCGCGAGGACGATGTGATTATCAGTGGCAACTTTGGCGAGTATACCGTCACTAGTGATGCTGGGAATCAACTGGTTCGACGCTTTTGTCCCACTTGTGGTAATCGCGCCCATGGAACAAATTCTGGACGCCCCGGAATGGTAAATATCCCTGTTGGCATTTTCGAGGACAATAGCTGGTTTTCCCCCCAGGTAGTGGTTTACACAAAAAACCGCCATGCTTGGGACATCACGTCAACGGAAGTTCCTAATTTTGAACGGATGCCACCCCCAAAATAACGGGGCTATCCAATGATCGAAACCACCCTAGCAACTTCAATTCACGGTTAGCTGTCACTTACCCAGTACTACGATCACGCATCTTGCTAAATAGTCACAAGGTTTTCCTATCGTGGCTGTTGTTTTTTATCCCTACGGACGCCAGCTGACCTCAGTACGACCCATCACAATATGATGAGCCGTACTGAGATCAAAATCAACTTAGTCACAAAGATCGGTCATATATACCCTAAAACCCGCCACCCATTCTCGCTCTTGGAATGGATAAATCATCCGCACATCATCCACCCAACAATCCTGAAAAAGAATAAAATAGACACACTCCAAAACTCAACCGCAGATCGAACTACTCGCTCATGGATCTCATCAATCTTATCTCCATTATCCTAACCTTGTCAGCGGCATTCGCTTACATTAATTTTCGGTTTATCGGTTTACCGACAACCATCGGCGTCATGCTTATCGCCTTGTTTATCTCCCTCGCTTTAGTCGCCTTACGCGCCTTGGGTGTCACAATAATTGACACTTATGCGAATAACCTGCTATCCAGTATCGATTTTAATGCTGCATTGATGAACGGTATGTTGAGTTTTTTACTCTTTGCCGGCGCTTTGCATGTAAGCACCAAAGATTTAGCAAAAATGCAATGGACAATCGGCATTCTCGCAACTGCCGGCGTATTGCTCTCAACATTCATCATTGGTTACATCACGTCCCTTCTGTTGTCTGTACTTGGGTTCAACTTCTCCTTCACGTATTGTTTGTTATTCGGAGCATTAATCTCTCCCACCGATCCCATTGCCGTGATGTCAACTTTGAAAAAAATTGGCATTGCTAAAAGCCTTGAAACAAAGATAGCAGGGGAATCTCTGTTTAACGACGGTGTTGGAGTGGTTGTATTCGTGGTCATTCTCGGCATCATTCAACAACCAGAGCAGTTGTCTTATATGGGTGCGGTCACAATTTTTGCCGAAGAAGCGATCGGTGGTGTTTTGTTTGGCCTCGTTCTTGGCTTCCTTGGGATTTACCTACTCAAAAGCGTCGACAACTATCAGGTTGAAGCACTGATAACCTTAGCGTTAGTGATGGGGGGATATTCTCTTGCATTAAAATTGCACACCTCGGGACCCATTGCGGTGGTGGTCGCTGGGTTGATGATCGGAAATCATGGCCGAGCTCACGCAATGTCAGATAATACTCGCGCGCGACTGGATGATTTTTGGGAACTGTTAGATGAGATATTGAATGTCGTCCTATTCCTCCTGATTGGCCTTGAGGTCATGATTCTTCAATTCGAGCTGTCTTATCTCGTCGCCGGCTTGCTCGCCATTCCACTCATTGTAATTGCGAGATTCTTCAGTGTGGGTATTCCAATTACGCTGTTAAAGGCCACCACCTCAATCCAATATAGCCCCCACGTGATTAAGATCCTAGCATGGGGAGGAATTCGAGGAGGTATCTCGGTAGCATTGGCACTGAGTCTGCCTCACGGAATAGAAAGAGACACGTTCCTTGTCATGACTTATATCATTGTCATCTTCTCGATAGTGGTACAAGGACTTACCATTGGCCCGGTGGCGAAACGCTTTAGCTGATCACAGACCTAGTCTAGCAATCGCCTGAAAGTGGCACCTGAAACTGATCGCTGAGAACGGCAAGCCTGGGCTATCGGCCGCTAGCAGTTCTTAACGGCCGAAGATCAATTAGAAAAGCCCGTCGCGTCGGTAATCACAGTATATTAAAACGCTTTTTAAGAAAGTGGATCACTGCCAGTCTTTCCTTGTCAGTGAGTGTTGAAGCAAGCTCTCCTTGGGTGGACAGTGAATCGAGAATTTCGCCCACCACCTCACTGTCAAGTTGCTTTTTTTCTAAAGGGCACGTCTGACAATACAACTTATGCTTAAATGCGTTTTTGCCGATGTTATAGTCACTGTCTGTATTCGTGCCCAAACCTCCGGACGCAAACCCCAGAGTTGAGAACATTAGTATCGAAGTGGCTAGTAATAGTTTGACAGGTTTCATGATCGATCCTCGGTGTTTGGTCTTTCGGGGTTCTCAAGGAACCTCTGCATAAGTCAGGGGGAAGCAAGCTGAGAGCCAAAATCGGCAAATCTAGACGCAAAATACATTCCCTCAATATCTACTAGGGGTAGGAGTATTGAGAAGCCTGCCTCTATTTTTTTGGGCACCGATAACAAAGAGACCCACTATTTTGAACTCAAATTGATCGATTGTGACTTGTTCACAGACTCCTTAATATTGTCTTCAGATTCTACGAGTATGAAAAAGCCAAATAGTTCGATACGACATCAAACACTGGACCCTAGCTCATCACGCAAAACTCTCTCTCGAAACGAGATGCTATTGGGAGAATGATAATTCCAAGACATCACGAGTGGTTCATTGGGGCTTGCTGCGCTGCTTTTTACCTAGCGCTGCAGTTTCTTTCCAATGAAGACTCTGGGATTAATGTGGTTTTTTTTCTGCAAATCCATTGGTTGATTGCTTTGGCAATATTTGGATACTGGTTTTACCTTCACAAAACCAATCAAACCCTCAGCCTATTTTGCCTTATTCTCTGGGCGATGATATTCAGAGTGATCGGCGTGTTTGGCTCTCCAATACTTGAAGATGACTTTTTTCGTTACTTAACAGATGGATGTGTATTTATTGAGCATGGAACTCCCTACGGAATAGCACCGCAAACCCTATTCGCAACAAATCAGCTTTCAGCGGAATGCCAAGACATACTAACTTGGGTAAACCACCCTGACATACCCACTATTTACGGCCCAGTTTTACAGTACCTTTTTGCATTGGGGAGTTGGATCAGCCCAGCGAATATCACCGTATTACAAATTATCTTTTCGCTATTTGATATGGGATTGATCCTTTGTTTGTTACGCCTATCAAACACGAATAACGTGATGCTGTATGCCTGGTGTCCATTAGTGATAAAAGAGATCACATTTACCGCACACCCAGATATCGTGGGCGTATTTTTCGTCTTTGTGGCACTCGTTTCCCTGAGATCACGCCACTTTTTTTTGACCGCGCTCTTTTCCGGTCTTGCACTAGCCGCTAAAGTATTCGCGGTGATCGTTGTGCCATTTCTTATTTTTGGACTCGGCGTCAAATACTGGCTGATAACCGTTTTGGTTTTCGCGTTACTTTATCTTCCTTTTCTACTGCATCACCAAACTGACCTGTTTGTGCTGAGCAGCTTCGCCCAGAGTTGGACATTCAACGCTTCTATCTTCTCCATTGCCAAACTGTTCTTATCAGATTCGAACAGTCGATTAGTTTGTCTCGGTATTTTTGCCACACTTTGGACGGGCTATTTGTACTGGTTTCATCGGCGTATCACTAGGCAAACTGGCTCAATGGAATCAACCCATAACACGGTATTTAGAGGTGACTGGTTATTTGGTGTGTTCTTTGCTCTGTCCCCTGTTTTCAATCCTTGGTATCTAATTTGGTTGCTACCCTTTGCTGTCATTCATCCGAGCTATTGGACCTGGACGATAGCAACCACAGCATCATTGTCGTATCTCACTGGATTGAATATGGCTCATTCTAACCTTCAGGCATATGAAGTAGCTCATTGGGCGACTCTACTCGAATATGGACTCATTATCTTTGCATTTACGCTGGATAGATGGCGGCTTTTCTGGGCTCGTGAGCCTATCAATACCCAGCAGCCTTAGGGATAAAGAGGCTACGGGGCGGCTTTCAACCGTTCGTTATTTGATAGTGGATTTTGTGTCGAAAACAGTAGTCGAATAGCCCAATAAAAAATCTTATAACCCGCAAAGATGGAGCCCTTCAGGGTTCCCGAGATTTTCGACTCACCTATCCGTGGCCGGTAATTCACGGGGACCTCTAAGATTCTGAATCCATTTTTGATGGCTTTAATTTGCATTTCTGCTGTCCATCCATAATCCTGATCACACATATTTAAACGCTCAAGAGCATCCCATCTCAGACAGCGCATGGGGCCAAAATCTGTGACCTGATAACCGTAGGCATAACGAACAAAACCACACGCTAACCAGTTTCCAAGGCGTTGATGCCAATATAATCCTGAGGGAGTTTTTTGATCCCGATTGTGTCGACACCCAATACTCAAATCGGCTTCTCCCCGAGCCACCGGTGTAATTACTTGCGTAAGCTCTCCCGGGTAATCACTATAATCACCATCTATGAAACCAATGAGATCGGTGCTGACTATGCCCTTTAAACCGGCGATACATGCCGCGCCATAACCCTTTCGATGTTCAACGATAACGGTTGCACCATGGGATTTCGCAATACCTGCCGTGTCATCAAAAGACCCGTTATCCACGACAATAATATGATCAACACAGTCTGGAACATCCGCAATCACCAAACCAATTGCCGCCGCCTCGTTCAAGGCGGGAATGATCACCGTAATATGCTTATTAAAGTACATATTTGCTCGTTTACTGCCAAATTCTTCTAATCTGACATTGGTTCATTTAATGACCAGTCGTATTCATAACCAGAAATGATAACAATGTCCTTTAACTGAATCACCAGATCATTATGAGCATACTTGCGAAGATGCACAATAATATCTTCATCGTTCACACCGAAGTCATCGCGATACCAGTCGTAAATGCGAGAGACCACCAGCTTACCTCCTTGAACGTGGACAGCCCTTTTGTGGCGAATGTAATCGCTAGCAGAGCGTTCTAACAATCTTTCTAGATTGTTTCGGGTAAAGGGTTCCGACTGAAGATTAGGGCAACTGTATGAAGCGCAGTTGACCGCATAGTGAATTCGATTGTCTTTGAAGATTGGCCGCAAAATATCATGCTCGATATTGTCAAGACTCAGCTTCTGTTGCTCCACTTCGACCAACGCCTCGCTCCATGGTCCCCGGGTCAGGAGTTGATAGGAAATATCGAGGATACTGTCCACAGGATAGTGTTCCAATATCACCCAAACGGTTAAGGCATTATATAGATTGATCCAATAAGGCTGCTGTTCCGCACTATTCAGCTCGGTTACTTTAACCGCTTGCATTAGATCAAGGTACTGTTGCAAACGGTGTCGATCACGCTTCGTCACCGCGCCATAATCAAATAAGTTCACACCGTCTTCTTGCATAACATACGTTACCAACAACTCCCCCCAAGTAGTGTGATCAATTTCCACTGACGAATCCTCGGAATGGGTTTGCCAATATGCGGTTATTTCCTTCTTCTCAAAAAAGGCAAAAGCGGGGTGTACAAGGAGCGACCATAGACCAATCATCATTAGGCTCGCGCAGAATATGATATTGCTCAGAACGCAGCGGCTATTTAGTCTCATGGGAAAAATGGGTTTAAGCATTAGGTTAGGCCTACTAGGCACAGTTCAATACCGTACTTTTCAATAACCTTTAGACCCACAAAGTGCCCGATAATTCAAACTGCCTCGAATAGCGACGCGTATGAGATGGGCGGCGAATGCTTATCGAATCAATGTCTAGGAATTAACATCTGACAACCGCGCTTATCTGGGATGGCGGCGTAAATAGTCGATCATTCTCAATTCAAGCATTTCCCGATGTTGCCTCACAGAGGTATCAAGCACCAAGCCACAAACCAAGGACAACATTGCCAGCAATTCCAATGAAGCAGCAAGCATCGCTTTGGGCACTTTGTGCACATACCCCTCCTGCAAATACTCTATGACTGGAAATGCACCGAATACCAGTCCGGTCAAAGCGAAAACCAATGCTAGCATTCCGAAGAAAAGTAGCGGCCGGTAATTTTTAAACACCATGGCAATGGTTTTAATAATACGAAAACCATCTGAGAATGTATTCAACTTGGATTCACTTCCTGTGGGTCGTTCATTGTATTCGATGGGAATTTGCACGAACTCGACCTTACGATCTAATGCATGTAATGTTAACTCTGTCTCAATTTCAAACCCTTCGCTAATGGTTGGAAAGTTCTCAACAAAGCATCGAGTAAATACACGATATCCACTTAAAATGTCACTACATTGGGCACCAAATAATACATTAATAAGCGATCTAACAAGCTTGTTTCCCGAGCTGTGAAAGGGTCGCGTATTTTGTTTGTCATACGCTGACGAGGAAATACGATCCCCCACCACCATGTCTGCCTGATTGTTAACAATCGGTTCCAGAAGTTTATGGATATCTGTCGCCAAATAAGTCGCATCACCGTCCATCATGACATAAATGTCCGCGTCAATTTTGCGAAACATAGCTCGGACAACATTACCTTTCCCTCTTCTGGACACCGTGACTACCGTTGCGCCCGCTTCTTCAGCCAATGCCGCAGTTCTGTCTTCAGAGCCGTTGTCAAACACATAGATGCTTGCCTCAGGCAATTGTGTTTTGAAGTCTCGAACCACCGTTGTGACTGTTGCTTCTTCGTTAAGGCACGGAATGAGGACGGCTATTTTTTGGTCAGCAATATTCACACTGAATAGAAATAATATGAGAGGTAAAAAGAAACAGCATCAGGAGGGAATTCTCAAGCACCAATCCATTTTCCGCCTGGCCTTAGTCCCTATTATAACGGTTTTCCTTCCCCACAGAACAGCCGTGGAAAGCAAATCGAAGGCCAACACACCTACTTTTGTCTTTCAGCGGACCTGAACCACCAATCACCATTCCCGGCAGCGAAAGCTATCTCAATTTTATTTCGCACGATGGACTATCCCAGTTTTTTGATCATTGTTTCGCTCCTCACAGTTAACTCGTGAAAAGCAGACTCAAAAGCCTATGGAAACCATCACAATGGAAATACTAGGCTTCATTCATCACCTGTTTTCCCTTACCTCTTCTACCCAAGCAAGAATCCCTTGGCGTATGGGTCACGCTCATCAATAATAATTCTGTTTTCCCCCGTCACTCTAGCCCAACCCGCAACAGTGGGAATAATCCCCTGGATACCTTCCAAAACAACACGTTGACTTGCGCAGCCAGTAAACATACTGCCGATAATGCTCTCATGCACGAACCGCTGCCCTATTTCCTGTTCTCCACGGGAGACTCGCTGCGCCATTCGAGCGGAAGTACCAGTGCCACAGGGAGAGCGGTCAATTCCTCGGTCTCCGTAGAAAACGGCATTACGTGCGTCCGCTTCTTTGGCCTTTGGGCGATCAGTCCACATGACATGACTTACCCCTGTGATCGAAGAATTCTCAGGATGAACAAACTCAGCAGATTCGTTCACCAGCCTTCTTATTTCAGGGCTAAATCGTCGAATTTCGTCCACAGTAAAATGGTCCAACCCTTGATAGTTTTTCTGTGGTTCAACGATTGCATAAAAGTTTCCGCCATAGCTGACATCCAGCGTTAACTTGCCAAGCTCAGGCACTTCGATATGTATTTCGCGGGAATGCAAAAAAGAAAAAACATTCGTCAGCTCCACCGAATCAACATAATCGCCATCCATGGTATATCGCGCTTCAACCAACCCTGCCGGGGTATCGAGCCTTAGAAAACCAGGGGTTTGGGGGGTAACCAACCCGTACTCAATGGCAACTGTTATTGTTCCAATGGTGCCATGTCCACACATTGGCAAACACCCGCTAACCTCGATGAAAAGGATTGATAAATCACTATCTGGAGCTATCGGCGGATAAATAATCGACCCAGACATCGCATCATGCCCACGGGGCTCGAACATCAAGCCAGTTCTAATCCAGTCATAACGATCAAGAAAATCTTGGCGCTTTTCTGTCATGGTCTCACCATTCAGCATTGGCCCGTTGTCAGTTACCACACGTACGGGATTCCCGCAGGTATGTGCATCAATACAATGAAATATCTGTTTTTTCATTTCTATTTCGAAAACTCTAATCTGAAATCAACGATGACAAAACGACCATCGAACGAAAAGCTAACGACTAAATCGATTGATATGGAACGGCAATGGGTTGAACGCTGGTTTTTTAGCCACCATCATTTGCCCTAATAATTTCGCTGTGGTTGCCGCCATGGTCAAACCAAGGTGTCCATGACCAAAAGCATAATACACATGGGGATATTTCTCCGACGGGCTAATCACCGGCATCGAATCTGGAGTTGATGGTCTATGACCCATCCAATTTTGACTGCCTTGAGAATTGAGTTTTGGTAAATACGTTTTTGCGATCTCAACTAGTCGCTCACTGCGCCGGTAATTGGGTGGTGCATCCAGACCAGCAAACTCCGCAGCGCCACCAATCCGTATTCCGTTACCTATGTTACTGATAACAAATTTTTCTTCTCCGAAGATAACTTGTTTATCGAGATACACATTTGGATCAGGAAGCGTGGCGTTATACCCCCTTTCAGATTCAAGCAAAACACGCTCCCCCAACTGATGGCACAACGATTTCGACCAAGCGCCTGCAGCAATCACGATTCTATCCGACGCTAATGAAGCTCCTGACTTCATTATCACCCCATCGGGATAACTACCCTCCGTGGAAAACCTGACGACTTCGTCTTTTACACTTTTCCCACCCAAGCGCTGATACCAAGAAAACAATCCCACCCCCAATCGATAAGGATCAATTGTGTTACACCAATCCGGCGTAAACCAACCGTGATTTGCGTTAACAAGGGCTGGCTCCATTTCATTGATCTGCTGCTGGTTTAGATATTCAAGGCGAATACCATGCTTCTGCTTGACCTCCCATTCCAATCGATCTTTCACAAATGCGGCCCGTGAGCGATAGACCGTTAACGCCCCTTTTTCCGTCAATAAGTGTGCCAAGCCGGCATCAACGAATAACTTTCGGCTATCTGTCATGCACTCCGCCAGAAACCCGCTCATAACGCCCGCAATACGATTCACTTCTTCCCGTTTGCTCACTTTCAGAAAATGTGCCAGCCAGGGATAAATCGCAGGCAAGTGTTTCCAACGAATAGCTAAGGGCCCTCGTGGATCCATTAGCCAACTGGGTATTCGCCACACCATCCCAGGCCCAGCCACAGGCATTACTTCAGTGACCCCAAAGCCTCCAGCGTTTCCGCTAGACGTCATACTGGCTGGGCCATTCGGATCAATCAGAGTGACCGAAAAACCACGCTGCAAAAGATCAATCCCAATGGTAATTCCAACAATGCCAGCACCGACCACGGTGCAATGAGGCTTATCACCTAACAATCATGCTTCCCCATTTGAATGTAAACCACACAATGACTACCTATAAGAAACTCACAGCCTGTTTCAGCCGCCCCATTTCTTCTTCCGTCAAAGGCTGTACAGGTCTTCGACATAACCCGAGATTGTGCCCAAGCAAATTACCTAATGCCTTGACTGAAGGATTAAACGGGTTATTCCAAATAAAATCGTTAACCCCGTGAATTCGATGCCACAATGCCATAGCATCATCCCATAGTCCCTGTTGACAAAGGTCATACAATTTAACGGCTTCTTTTGGAAGCGCATTGGATGTACCCCAGAAACAGCCCTCAGCATCTGCCATTAATCCGTGCAACATCAAAGGATCGGCACCATTAAACAATCGAATCCCTGCGGTGGTCAGTTGCTGAAGTCGGATGAAGTCACCTGTACTGTCTTTCAGGTAGTTAATGTTGTCAATCTCCATCAACTGCTGGCAAAACTCAACCGATAAGTCGATTCCAGAATGCACTGGGATGTTGTAAGCCATGATATCCACATCGACAGAATCAGCGACTTTGGCATAGTGTTCATAACAACCCGCCATGGTGGGTCCTTCAAAATAGGGAGGCAGCACCAGCAAACAATCAGCCCCTACCCCTTGGGCATGCTTAGCATATTCAATGGTTTCTTCAGTCATAACCGCAGAAACATGGACGATTAGTTTCGTTCTTCCATCAATTTTCCTTGCAACCAGCTCAGTCAAATCGAGGCGTTCCTGACGAGACAGAAATGAAAACTCCCCGGTACCACCACACACCGCAATCACGTGGACACCGGCTTCGATTAGGGTTTCCACATGGGCAGATTGTGCAGACTCATCGATTCGACTACCATCTTCAGTAAAAATGGTGCAAATTGGTGTACAAATACCGGACAGTTTATTCATTTAGTTTATTGGTTCTGGAGATGATGGTTTAGAAGTGGTCTCCGACCTCATCGTATTGATAAGAGAGCCTCTGAATAAGTCTGGGCGAATCAAGTTGAGCGGTAAAATAGGCAAGATTGAGACACGGGTCTCACGCCCATACTATACACACCCATAGTGTAATTAGGACAGGGCTATTGTGAAGTTTCGCAATCAAGCGCTGGTTTATTTTATGCTCACATTGATTGTCTAGATTATCTTAGACTAGAAGGCACGCCAATAAAAGCGTTGTCATCGTATTCAACCCTCAACTTTGTGACATTGTGGAAACCGCATACGACTTTATCATTATCGGCGCAGGATCTGCAGGCTGCGTGCTCGCGAATAGGCTCTCGGCTGACAGAAACAATCAGGTGCTACTCCTCGAAGCGGGGCCTGTGGACAACAGCCTTTTTATCAGTATGCCCACCGCATTTATCTATGCAGCGACCGATCAGCGATTTGACTGGGGATATTATGGCGAAAAAGAACCGTACATTAGCGACCGCCTTATTCACTGCCCTAGGGGGAGAGTGACCGGCGGCTCCTCTTCCATCAATTCAATGTCGTTTGTGCGCGGACATCGTCGTGATTTTGATCGTTGGGCAACTGAATCGGGATACGATGAATGGTCTTATGCTCAATGTTTGCCGTATTTTAAAAAGCTCGAGAACTTCAGCAAAGGGGAAAACGAATTTCGTGGTGCCGGCGGCCCGGTTAATGTGCTGTCGCCACTGTTTTCAAATCCATTGTGTGACGTCTTCCTTAAGGCCTGTGAACAAATCGGTCATCCGATCTCGAAAGACACCAATGGTAGAAACCAAGAAGGTTTCGCCGAAATGGAGCAAACCATTCGGAACGGTCAAAGAGAAAGCGCCGCTAGTGCCTATTTGCACCCCATTTCATCACGACCCAATTTAACAATCCTAAACCACGCTCACACGAATCGTATCGGATTAACACGGCAAACCAACAATACCCAGGTCGCTCAGGAAGTAGAAGTATCTTACAACGGCGAGATTGTGTTTTTTAAAGCACACCAGGAGATCATTCTCAGCGCGGGAGCAATCAACACTCCTCAGATTCTGATGTTATCTGGCATCGGCCCCGCCCAACATCTAAAAAGCATGAATATCAAGGTCCTCCGAGATCTCCCAGGCGTTGGGGAAAATCTACAGGACCACGCAGAAGTGAGCCTCCAATATGAATCGCGACAACCGATCACCACCACGCCCTATCTCAAACCTTGGCGCAAAGCCATGCTGGGGATTCAATGGCTGTTCACCAAACAAGGATTAGGTGCAACAAATCATTTTGAGGTCGCGGGCTATGTTAACTCCCGGGATGATGTCGAACACCCTGACCTACAAATTGTGTTTATCCCTCTGCTGGTCAGGCGAGATGGCAAAGCCTATAACGACACTCATGGGTTTCAAACGACCATTAGCCTTCTACGACCCAAGAGTAAAGGGCAAATTCGACTAAAAGAAAAAGATCCTAATGTGGCCCCATCCATTCTTTTCAACTACCTAAAAGAAACTCAGGATCTGGTGGATCTGAAATCCGGCATTGCAAAATCAAGGGCCATTTTTTCCGCACCGGCTTTTCAAGACTTTTTGGGAAGCGAGTGCGAACCTGGAACCGATGCCGTATCCGATGAAGCGTTGGAGACATACATACGGCAAACAATGGGCTCAACCAAACACCCTTCCTGCACCTGCAAAATGGGGAAAGATGAGCTTTCTGTCGTGGATGGATCGGGACGGGTCAATGGAGTACAACGCCTACGGATAGTCGATGCCTCCATTATGCCCAGTATCACCAGTGGAAATATCAATGCTCCGGTTTTGATGCTAGCCGAAAAAATTTCGGCCGACATTTTACGTAGCAACAACCAAGAAATTTGATACGCAATGCACTCAATCGTTGGACTGGCTTTCCGGGAAATTCAGATGCCAGACTTCCGTCATCGACGGCCGGGATTTAACGGCGTTCACCACCCGTTGAACATTCGATAACTTATCCATATACGCATCGCCGTCGGGATGCCACATACTCATCATACCGAGGTATGTATCCGCGATGCTCATTTGCGTTCCCGCTAGATAGGATTGCCCCTTCAATGCGTCATCCAACGTACCCAAGCTACGCTCCATTAGTGCGAGTCCTGCGGTTTTTACTCCGTCAGCCTGGCCCTCATTCATTGTATAACGTTCCGGATAATAGTAGCGTAAATCATGCATGTATGTATTCGTCGCCATATAAAGCAACCAACGATAAGCCATTGCCCTTTCACTTGTACCTAGAGGAGGCAATAAGCCTGCATCGGGAAACGCTTCCGCCAGATGTAACGTCATTGCAACGGTTTCTGTTAACACCGTACCATCCGGCAAAATCAGTGCAGGTATTTCGCCGGTGGGATTAATCTTGGTATAAGGCTCCTTCTTGTGTTCATTGTTGTCGTAATCAAGGGGCACCAATTCGTATTTCGCTCCACACTCATTGAGTGCCGCATGCACAACAAATGCGCCGGTGCTCTCTGCCCAATATAATTTATACATCGTGATTTACTCCTGAATTAACGTCGGGGAATTTCATGGCCACAAAAAATCAAATTTCCATCGTAGAGATAGACTGCCTAGTTGCCGCCGAGACGGAAACTGAATCATCCCCCACGATGACGAAGTCCAAGCCCGCTTTCTGCCAATGCCCATAATTTAAACCGTGTCGCTCACCAAACTCTGGAACACGCTTACTTAGGGCTGACACAGTCTCACCACCGGTCGTGTCTGAGGGGGTAATGCACAAAGCCAACGGCAATCCATCACTTCCCAAATAGACTAATTGAATAAGCGGCTTACCGCTCATTTGCAATAACTGACCTCGTTTAAATTCCAACCCCTGATCACTAAAATCCGGTATGGTTATGTTTCTCCCCAGCTGCTGAAGCATCATTTCTTTTAGCGCTGGAACGTCTACTCTAGCGTTCACCACCGTCTCTCGCTGGTAAAGACTTTGATACTGACTCACGCTATCGACGAATGTTGAGGGTCGTGACGAAAACACCCAACCAGACAATAGTACGGTCATAAAAACCCCTGTCGCAAAACCAGCAGTAACACCCAACCACAGGGGCAACGAAAAACGATCATTTGGAAAAAACCTGGGTTGACTCGAACTCGGCTGAACCGAATTCGATTGACCAGCGGCCGCATTATACGAAGCACTACTAAAACGATCGTTACTCGTTTTTTTGAGGCTCTCTCGATCTGGCTCTATGGCATCCTTGGCTTTATTAGGCACAGGCAACGATAGTAGCGATTCAAAAGCTTCCGAATAAGGTAATGCAGAGCGCCATAATAGTTCAACAAACTTCTCAGCGTCTGGGTCCAGTTTAATGAGCCGGTTGATCTCCCGTTCCTGGTCAGCATCAAGCTCACCGTCAACAAAAGCAATTAGCAAATCTCGTTTAGGATGATCCTGTACTAGCATCGGTCCTCCATGGCTGTCATATCGTTTAACCCAAGCTGAGTCCCTAACGTCAATCTTGCACGGGAGATGCGGCTCATAATCGTGCCAATAGGAACATTCAGAATCTTTGCCGCTTCACTGTATTTGAAACCTTCCACATAAACAAGAACGATCACTTCCCGCTGGGTTTCGGGAAGCCTTCCTACCATTTCCAAGATTTCGCTGTACAGCACATTGCCCTCGGGATGGCTTTCGAATGACGTATGGCTCAAAGTTTCAGGGTCCACGAACCCTTTCCCTTGCCGGATCGCCCTTGCCCGCAGGTCATTTTTCCAAACAGAAGACATAATGGTGAACATCCATCGATCTGGGCTATCTGCAGAATGAAATTGATGAGACCGTGTCAATGCCCTTTCTATGGTGACTTGTAGCAGGTCATCTGCATCAAATTCATTACTGGCCAAAGTGAGTGCGTAACGACGTAGCCGAGGCAACAACTCTATCATGGTGTTTCTGATGGGAGGAGTTATATCCAAATCAGCGTCTTGGTTCAATCAGGTTTGCCATGGCAGAGATCCATTGAAGTTAATCGTATCATTTTCGTCAGCGCTAGAAACATACGTCAATACGTTCACCAATATAACCTACCAAGCTATAACCTACCAAGCTAGGCCGAATGCTTTTTTCAAGTCAGATGGAATAAAATGCCATTCTAAACTGTTAAGGTTATTCACTCACAAAAAATCAAGGTATCAAACTATGAAACTAAAAATCCTCGCTTTGCTACTGACACTCCCGTTTTTCCCCGCGTCTTTCGCCCAAGAAGTAACCCCATCAGCGGAAGGCAGCAGTGTTTACATCATTTCTCCATCAAATGGTGCAACGGTGTCGTCACCGGTTCATGTTCAATTCGGATTGAAGGGTATGGGCATCGCCCCCGCAGGCATCGATGTCGACAACACCGGACACCATCACCTGATTATAGACGCACCACTGCCCGACCTAAGCCAACCTGTTCCCTCCTCTGACAACTACCGTCATTTTGGCAAAGGACAATCAGAAGTTATATTAGAACTGGCACCAGGACAACACACATTGCAACTCCTACTCGGCGATTGGTTGCATCGCCCCCATGGTAATCCAGTTCAGTCTGAGGTTGTGACCATTACCGTCGAATAAGGGAACTGCTAAACGAGCTGAGCAATCCGCTCGTACTGGAATTAGCGTTGGGGCAGTACTTGCTGCCTCAACAATTTCTACCACATCTGCTATTTTCGGTTGTACAAAACATCGTAAATATCTGGCCGATGTTCCTGTATTTCCGCTTCGGTCAAACCTTCCAGCGAATGAGGAAACTTTATCCATTGCTCTGTTTCATGAATGAAGTAATCTGGAACACGTTCCACTTCACTGCGAGCAGGCTTGTAATAAGGCACCGCCACGCGAATATCTCTTGGCGTATTGCGCCTAGTCCGTGACTGTAGATAGTCGATAACAGCATCGATAGTATGACCAGTATCAAAAACATCATCCACGATGAGTAAGCGATCTTCGTAGGATGCGTTCCTGACGAGATAACTCATACCGTGGATACGAATGGTTCTGGAACGCTGATCTATTCCACTTTCATAGGACGAGGTTCGAATCGCAATGTGATCCGCTTTTATACCCGCATAGCTCAATATCTCCTGAACAGCGATGCCGATAGGTGCTGCACCTCGCCAAATAGCGATAATTAGCGTAGGCTTAAAACCGCTTTCAATGATTTTTTTCCCGAGACGGAAGGAATCTTCTAGCAAGCCTTGGGCAGACAAATATAGTTTCTCAGACATTTTTACGTCTTGTCGGGATTAACGGTTAAGTAAACAGGCATTTCTATTCTGCCATAATCCAACACGGAGCATGCATTGCTTCTCTGCTCAAAAGTCAAATAGCGAATAGCGTCATCTTCCAATTTTCGACCTATTCCCATGCCAACACGCATTTTTAAGGCCCATAAACTCAAACGAATACACTAAAACCGATTCATCAAAACCAGCATCAGCGCCCCAAAGTCATACTATAATCCCTAAATGAGATTATCGTTGACACGATTTTACTTAAGGAACCTCTCAACTTGATTCGCCCGAGCTTATTCAGAGGCTCCCTCAGAGGCTCCCTAAATTTATTTCTATCCCAACTGAACTCAAGAATTTTGACTCAAAATAGAAACCACCGTCATTTCGTTGATGAACAGGCCCTGATGCTTGATGGCTTTCGTTTGGGTGCGAGCATTTATGAAAGCGGCTTTCGTCCCAATTTCATCGTGGGCATTTGGCGCGGCGGCAGCTCCGTGGGGATCGTTGTCCAGGAGTGCCTCGCGCATCTCGGGGTACCTACCGACCACATCTCAATTCGTACATCTTACCAAGGGATGTCAACGTATCATGAGATCGTGGAAAACAAAGACGCTATTCGTGTACATGGATTGAAATACTTGTTTCATGCAATGAATGCCGAAGACCGCCTCTTAATTGTGGATGACGTCTTTAGCAGTGGACACAGCATCGAGGCAGTGATCAGCATGCTCAAAACGAGAATGCGTAAAAATATACCCAAGGATATCCGTATAGCGGTTCCTTGGTACAAGCCATCGAAAAATAAGACAGGTAGAGTGCCGAATTTTTATCTGCATGAAACCGACAAGTGGCTAGTACTCCCTTACGAACTTGAGGGACTCACACTCGAGGATATTCGGCAACATAAAACTGGCGTTGCACACATATTCGATGACTGGCAAGACACAGTCAGTTCTTAAGTTTTTTATTCGCACCCGGATTACCCCATGCGCACCATTATCCTTCTCGATCATCACGATAATCTCGGAGATGATATTGCAAACCAACACCTTACCGACATGGGCTTCAACACCGATATCCGGCGCCCCGTTAACGGAGATTCATTACCCGCGGTAAACGACGAATTCCATGGAGTTATCATCTACGGTGGTGCAATGAATGTCACGGACAGGGAAGAGCTTGTGTACCTAAAGAAAGAAATCCAATGGATCGACTCTTGTCTAAAGGCGGGTAAGAAAGTACTTGGAATTTGTTTGGGGGCCCAACTTATTGCGCATGTTCTGGGAGCCAAAGTGGGACCCGCCGAAAGCGGACTTTGTGAATTTGGCTATTATGAAATCAAACCTACCGAAGCGGGGAAAAACTGGATTCCAGATTCCTTTTTCGTTACCCAGGCGCATTTTCAGGAATTTGACATACCCGAAGGCGCTACTCTCTTGGCAGGAGGTGAAATCTTTAAGCACCAAGCTTTTAAATATGGCGACAATGTTTTTGCCTTCCAGTTTCACCCTGAAATTAGTGAATCCATTTTTAATCGATGGCAGGACTCCGACTGGGCGTTTTTCGGTATACCGGGGGCGCAAACCCGGGAGCAACAAGATGAAATCAAACGTCAGGCAAGCCATGTTCAGGAATCTTGGTTTCGAAATTTTCTGGATGAATTTTTTGTCTAACATGAAATATTTGTTCGATGACTATCTCTCTCGAAGCTTGCCTTCAACACACACAGGTAATGACATCAACCACACAGTCGAACTGACCCAATGAAGAGCACTCAGGAAGTCATTGAAAACTATTACCGATTTCTGCAAACCAGAGATCGCGACGGACTCTTGACCCTGTTATCACCAGAAATAAAGGTCATCTATCACGCCCATAATAGTCAACTGCCCTGGGCTGGGGAGTATGAGGGTATCAACGGGTTCGATGCTTTTCTCCACGTCATAAAAACCCACCTAGACATCGTCGAAGTCACTATTGTTGATCGCATCTACACCGAAAAAAAAGCCGTCATGCAATGCCTGGGAACATGGAAAAGAAAATCGAATCAGCATCTGATTAAAGGTAGCATGGTGAACGTTTTCACTACTGCGAATCAGCGAATTACAAAGTACGAAGTCTATGCCGACACCGCGGCCTTTGAATCGGTAATGAACCTCTGATTCCGATCTATTCACAAACAAGCACATTGTCGCTTTTTTAATGTACTATCCAACTAACTTCAGCAAAAACTCAAATTAACAATGCTTAGTATCGTTGCCCTGAGTTCTTCTATTCTTCTTGGCTCAATGCTGTTCTTTGCCACGATTGTCACTCCGTCTGTGTTCCAATGCTTGGATACAGATGAGTCGCGTGGGTTTCTGCGCCATCTTTTTCCTCGATTCTATTTGTGGGGAATAGCCTTATCAGGCAGTTCGGCACTACTGGCATTATTCGCGGGTTCAGCCACGACAATCATGTTGGTAATCGTATTACTTGGATTTATCTACAGCCGTCAAATACTAACCCCAAAAATCAACGCCGCAAAAGATGCCTGGCTGGCATCCGATACCGCGGAGCTAAAATCCAGATTTAGACAATTACATAAACGCAGCGTCATCATTAATGTTACCCAAATGGTATTGCTGCTCATCGTTTCAACGTCGATTATCTGGGCTCTATATTGACCGGCCCTTAGTGATAAATCTTTGGAATCTCTGCAAAAACCTGGACGAGTCCAATTGAGATGAAAAATGAACGGACTTGAGGCGCGAATCGCGCGTAATAGCCATTCTATTGCGAAGAGTTGCAACGAAAAAGCCGTTCATTGCTCGCTTGATAAAGAACAGCCAAGCAGTTCACTTTCACTCTCGAATTAGCAACGCAACAACAAATAGCCCAAGCAATGAACCACCTGATCATCATGGCGGATGAATACATGGCTAAGGCACTTGGTTGTGCAGGCCACCCTGTAGTACAGACCCCAAATCTCGACAAACTGGCCAACGCAGGCGTCAGGTTCAATCATGCTTATACACCTTCTCCAATGTGTGTTCCCGCTCGAGCGGCCTTCCAAACGGGGCTTCATGTGGACAAACTTGGTTGTTGGTCTAGCGCGGAACCATATAATGGTGATCCTCAGGGCTGGGGGCATCATCTACGGAAAAATGGAAGCCGTGTCGTTTCCATTGGCAAACTCCACTACAAAACATCCTTGACAGATAATGGTTTCGATCCTGAGTTACTGCCTTTGCATGTTACTGATTCAGAGGGTTGGGTACCCGGTTTACTCCGCCAGTCACCTCTACCTTTTGACTCATCCGGGTTTGGCAACAACATCGGCGGAGGCGGCTCCGAGTATTCCATGTATGATGGTCGCATCGCCGACGAGGCCCGTTTGTGGTTATCGAATCCAGAGAATATCAACAAACCATGGGTGCTGTTTGTTTCCCTAGTTAGCCCTCATTATCCCCTGAGATCACCGGATCACTTCTTTAATCTCTATGATCCCCAAGATGTCGACATGCCTTTTTGTTATCACTCATCAGAACGGCCCTCTCATCCTGTGGTGCAGAAAATCATGGCAGCCAGTGGTTATGATCAGCACTTCGACTCGGAAAAGATTCGCGTGGCTCGGGCCGCGTATTATGGTTTGTGCAGTTATGTTGACGACATCGTCGGCCAGCTTCTTAATACGCTGGACCAACAAAGACTCACTGAGGATACGCGGGTTGTGTTTACCTCCGATCACGGAGAAATGTTAGGAAATCACGGCGCATGGACAAAAATGTTGATGCTGGAGGATTCTGTGTCTATACCCATGATACTATCCGGCCCTGGCATCGATTCGGGCACGGTCAATGCGACACCAGTCACATTATTGGACATCGCGCCAATGCTCTACGAAGATCATCAGTGCCCATTACCCGACCACACTCTTGACGGTGAATCGCTGGTAACACTTAGCAAAGAAAACCAGCCGGACCGATGCGTCATTAGCCAATACCATGACGGTTGGTCGCCAACGGGTTTCTATATGGTTCGATGGGGGAAGTGGAAGTACGTCCATTATCAGGACTATTCACCTCAGCTTTTTGATTTGGTATCCGATCCAGAAGAAAGAGCCGATCTCGCTGCCCACAAAGGATACGAGCAAGTACTAAAAACCGGATGGGAAAAGTTAAATGAATGGCTTGACCCAAAAGCAGTCAACGAAAAAGCGTTTTCTGACCAGCAAAAATTGATTGATCAGTACGGTGGTGTCGATGGTATTAAAGAGAAGATGGAGCTATATTTCGACTACACTCCTATTTCCCAAGAAACTCACTAAATTAACTCAGCTTGTCTCTTAGTAAATGAGCGAAGACACTAATAAGCCCCCCTCAGCGTCACAGACCCGATCAATGGAAGGTCGATCCTCGCGCACCAGAACAGGGCGCAGGGGCCCTCGATCTTCGGGCCCAAAGCAATTCGACTCCTCGGTTCCATCACCCTGTGTTGCTGTTTGCCAATTCAATGGCGAACCGTTTTGCCAAGGCTGCTACCGTAACCTTGATGAAATTCGCGAGTGGATGATCATGTCACGGGAGCAAAAAATGTCCGTATTGGACGTCATATCAAAACGAAGAATGGAAGATACTGGTGAACAACTCTGGTGATACTTTGAATACAGATCAAACTAGTGAAGACGATTGGGCTTCACCAGAAATCAGTAAGAGCCAACGCAAAAGGGAACATCTTGCGATTCAGCAATTCGTTAAGGAAATGATTGAATTACCTATCAAACAGCTCAAGCAACTTCCATTGTCAGAACCGCTGATGGCTGAAGTGGTTTCAGCGCGAAAGCTCGCGCGCTCTGCCCTGAAAAGACAAATCGGTTTTATCGCCAAATTCATGGAACCCGATGAAGCCGAAATAGCCCAAAAGGCCTTCGCCAAGTTGCATGCATCTCAAAAGCAAGCAAATAAAATTTTTCATCAACACGAATCATGGCGGGATCAACTGCTGGATCGGACCAATCAGCACAGAGAAACGCTCATAGCCGAACTCGTTGAACAACATAGTGCAGACCGCCAACGACTCCGACAATTGATCCGAGCCGCGGAAAAAGAGCAAGATGCGGACAAGCCGCCTAAGTCGGCAAGACAACTTTTTCAGTATTTAAAGGAAATCCTACACTGATTCACTGAACCTGAACATCGCTGTCAAAACCTCATCGGGTACGCCATCTCCACTGGTGTCCGGGCCATAATTACGGGTTGCCTCCCGGATAAACGCTATACCCCCACTACCTGACATGCTGGTATTGGTATTGTTACAGCCTGCTACGAAGGTCAAACCAGCCACTAACACAGCCACCCTATTTGTGCGACAGAATCTCTTACCTTCTTCATTGGGATAGACCCTACATTGTTTAAGTTCATGATGAATTCCCATTGTTGGTTTAAGTTTTAGAGTCCAAGTGGGAATCTGTTAGGAAGAATAGTATCGAATGAGTTTTTGGGTGGGTATGGGGGCAATCCCTTGATCGCCCCCATACCCACCCCCCGGGAGAGCCTTGTTAATTCAACCCCATGTGCTCAATGGCCTCGTCCGTAGTCCACACGGCATTGGCGATGTAACGGAAGTTTGTAATAGCAGCAAGATATCCATCCCCTTCCGGTAGTTTCGCAGCGGCCGTCGCGTCTTTGACCACAGCAACCTCAAACCCCTGCTCCAGTAGTTCGCGTAAATGTGACTCAACACAAAGGTTTGCTGCCATACCCGCCAGAATCACCTGGTCTATTCCATTTTTACGTAACTGCAAAACCAGATTGTTGGTTTCTGGACCGTATACTTGATGAGGTGATGTCACAATTGTGATTGGGCCTGTTAACCATAATTAATGACCTTCAGTGACCAATAAGCAAATCATTTTTTTCGCTCACATCCCGTCCCCGGACCAAGAATAAGGGGCGATAGCCATAATCATGAGCCGCGTGCTTCTTTCCCATTTCCTGCCCTAAAGCATGGTCATAGTGGCAGTCCGCGGGCATCAAACGAACAATGAATGCGGCTCTTCGATGTTCAGTGTGGTTAGCACTCGACCCATGAATCATGTAAACGTCATGGAATGATACCTGTCCCGCTTCCAACAGCAGGTCTTCAGACTTGGATGCATCAAAATGCTTTGCATCACAGACTTCATTAATGGTCAGATCGGGGTTCTTCTGCCAATGATGAGAATAGAGATTTTTCCCTTTATGTGAGCCTGGAATAAATCGCATGGGCCCGTTGTCGAGGGTGACATCATCCAGCGCAATCCAGATCGTCAGGGTTTCAAGCGGTCGAATGGGATAATAATCACCGTCCTGATGCCAAGGAGTCTCCTTTCCGCTTTTCGCCGGCTTTCCAAAAATGGTAGTACCCCACAAAATGATGTTTTCACCGATCAGCTGAGCGGCCATATTCATTAGATCGGGATTTGTAGCGAATTCAAGCCAAGCATTCGACCCCCTAATTCCTTGGGAACCCGGCTTTGTCAGGTGTGGACCTAACATGAAGTCCGCAGGTATCGCAGCGTTATCCCGTAGCAACGTCTCATATTGCTGCCTCATCTTTTGCAGCATCGATTTTGGCAATCGATAATCGGGAACGATATAGCCCTTATCTTTGTATTGTGCGATCTGAGCATTCGTTAGCGTCGCATCACTCATGTTCATTGTGACTCATATTGCGTAATGGGAATCAATTCATTCATCTTCTAAACAGACATCTTACCCATTATTCCTGCTATCAGAAACCAGATATGGCGAATTATTTCGCATTCAAATGAACGATTTTTCATACTAAATGTATTAAAGGCATACATTTAGCACCACCATCGAAATTTTGTCTTCAAAAGCTTACCCCTTGATCAGCTTGTATATACAAGTATAATCCTCACAAGAAACACTAAACAGTGTCCCGTCAAATAAAAGCCAACCGGGTTTTATCATCGTCACACCAAGACACGCCAAATGATACTTACTAATGCCACCATCGCAACGATGGTCAACGCTAACGGAAATGCTTCCTTCGGACTTGTTCATAACGGTTCAATCGTGGTGGTAGACGACAAAATACAATGGATAGGGAAAAGTAGCGAACTACCCAGCCACTGGCGATCATCCGAGGAGAGTTTAAATTGCAGAGGCCGCTTAATCACCCCTGGACTGATTGATTGCCATACTCACCTTGTTTATGCGGGAAACCGAGCTAGGGAGTTTGAACAGCGCTTGGAAGGTGCAACCTACGAGGAAATCGCCAACAACGGCGGCGGCATCGTTTCCACCGTCAAGGCAACCCGCGAGGCCTCAGTGGAAGTACTTTTCGAGCAATCACTCCCTCGACTAAAGCAGTTGATGAGTGAAGGAGTGACCACCGTTGAAATCAAATCCGGGTATGGCCTCAACAGCGACGATGAAATAAAAATGCTGCATGTAGCTCAACAGTTCGCTGATGAAATTGGGGTGCGGGTCAGCAAAACCTTTCTTGGCGCCCACGCATTGCCACCTGAGTTTCATAACGATAAAGACGGTTACATTAGTGCGGTATGCGAAGAAATGCTACCTGCCGCTTATGATGCGGGATTGGTTGATGCAGTGGACGGTTTTAGTGAAAGCATCGCCTTCAGCGTTGAACAGATGGATCGAGTTTTTGACGTTGCACAGTCTTACGGTTTACCGATCAAACTCCACGCGGAACAATTAAGTGATCTCGGTGGTGCGACCATGGCAGCACAAAGAGGCGCGCTATCTGTGGATCATCTTGAGTACCTCAAATCAACAGACGTGGGGAAACTGCAAAATGGAAAAACAGTGGCTGTTCTTTTACCTGGGGCTTTTTATGTACTCAGAGAAACCCAACTTCCGCCCATCGAAGCGCTGCGCGAACATCACATTCCGATGGCCATTGCAAGTGACTGTAATCCCGGGAGCTCTCCGGTTACCTCATTACTATTGTCAATGAACATGGCCTGCACTTTGTTTCGGATGACACCATCTGAGGCGCTTAGCGGAGTCACTATTCAAGCCGCTAAGGCGCTCGGAATGCAGGACAGCATTGGTAGTATCGAGGCCGGAAAACAAGCCGATCTCGTTATGTGGGACACCGACCACCCATCAACATTGTCCTATCACATTGGCCTCAATCCGTGCACCGCTATTATGATTGGTGGCAACTGGAAAAAACACCCTTGACCTCCCTAGCCCGAATCTTAACGGCCTTGTTAGGAGGTCATCTTTGTTGGGAGCACCTTGTGCTGGACACCCAAAAACAGCGTAGAAAATAAGCAGGAACATTAAATGACACCCACTCGCATCGACAAGTCTCGGCTTATTCGGGCCCCAAGGGGTTCGGGTTTAACTTGCAAAAGTTGGCTTACCGAAGCCGCATATCGGATGATACAAAACAACCTCGATGCTGAGGTAGCCGAGAAACCCGAAGAGTTAATCGTTTATGGTGGTATCGGTAGAGCGGCTCGTGACTGGGAGTCTTTCGACCAGATTCTCGCTTGCCTAAAAGAGCTCGATAATGATGAAACCCTATTGGTTCAATCAGGCAAGCCCGTTGGTGTATTTAGAACCCATGAAGATGCGCCAAGAGTCTTAATTGCAAATTCCAATCTTGTCCCTGCCTGGGCCAATTGGGACCACTTCAATGAGCTGGATAAAAAGGGGTTAATGATGTACGGCCAGATGACTGCTGGGTCATGGATCTATATCGGTAGCCAAGGGATTGTTCAAGGCACCTATGAGACATTCGTGGAAGCTGGAAGGCAACATTTTGGCGGCGATACCAAGGGGAAATGGATACTCACTTCTGGTCTTGGTGGAATGGGCGGTGCTCAGCCATTAGCAGCCACTATGGCTGGGTATTCCATATTATGTATCGAATGTGATGAAACCCGAATCGATTTCCGACTCAAAACTCGCTATCTAGATAAAAAGGCAAATACCCTGGACGAAGCACTGGAGATGATTAACAACGCCTGCGAAAAAGGTGAAGCCATCTCTGTTGGATTGCTTGGAAATGGAGGAGAAGTACTCCCAGAACTTATCAATCGTAAGATCAGACCCGATCTGGTGACTGACCAAACCTCTGCGCACGATCCCGTTAATGGATACCTTCCCATTGGCTGGACCATGGATAAGTGGCAATCAGAAATAAAGTCGAATCCACAAATGGTGGTTGCTGAATCCCGAAAATCCATGGCAAAACATGTAACGGCAATGCTTGAATTTCATAAACAAGGCATTCCCACCGTGGACTATGGTAACAATATTCGTCAAGAAGCGATGAACTATGGGGTAGAAAACGCTTTCGATTTTCCGGGATTCGTACCGGCATATATTCGACCCCTTTTCTGCCGAGGAGTTGGCCCATTTAGATGGGTAGCACTTTCTGGTGATCCTGAAGACATTTACAAAACAGACGCAAAAGTAAAGGAGCTGATCCCAGACGACCCCCATCTTCATAACTGGATCGATATGGCGCAGAAACGCATTAGTTTCCAAGGATTGCCCGCCCGTATTTGCTGGGTAGGGTTAGGACAGCGGCATAAGCTCGCTTTGGCTTTTAACGAAATGGTGAGAAATGGCGAGCTAAAAGCACCCATTGTGATTGGTCGCGATCATCTCGATTCAGGCTCAGTTGCCAGTCCAAACAGAGAAACTGAGTCCATGATAGACGGTTCAGATGCGGTATCGGACTGGGCGCTCCTTAATGCATTGCTGGCCACCTCCGGTGGAGCCACATGGGTATCCTTACATCATGGTGGTGGCGTTGGCATGGGGTTTTCTCAACATGCCGGTCTGGTCATCGTGTGTGACGGCAGTGACGCTGCGGATAAACGACTTAACCGAGTGCTATGGAATGACCCCGCTTCAGGTGTGATGCGACATGCCGATGCGGGTTATCAGGAAGCAAAGCAATGTGCCAGAGAGTTTGGTCTGAACCTCGGTGCCATTAATCTTTAACCATAATCGGTGGTCAATATCTAATGTCGAATATCAATATCACCTATCTTAACGGTCCTGACATTGAGCAACTATCAATGTCGAATGACGAAATCCTACTTGCAGTGGAAACTGGCCTAAAAGCCGCCGGCAATCATCAAACCGTCATTGAGCCAAGGGTCCATCTCAAACCCGATCCCGCCTTTAATGGTCACTTTAATGTGTTGCGTGGTTATGTCGCACCACTTGAAGCAGCCGGTGTAAAAATCGTTGGCGATTATGTGGATAATTACAAAAAGGGGCTGCCATCGGAAATGGCGCTGCTAAATCTATTTAACCCCCAAACAGGCATGCCCACCGCCATTTTGGACGCCACCGCCATCACAGAAATGCGCACCGGCGCACTGAGCGCGCTGGGTGGTAAATACCTCGCCCCACCTAACCCCCGAGTACTTGGCCATATCGGTGCTAGGGGCACCGCTTATTGGAACGTTCGACTAATGGACCATCTATTTGACTTTGACGAAATACGAGTGCATTCGAAGCGGCCCGAAAGTCAAAACGCGTTTGCGAAAAAACTCACCCAAGATCTCGGTAAAACGGTCACTGTCACGGACAACTGGGAAGACTGCCTGAAAGGGGCTGATATCATGATTGAAGCATCGCGTCTTCCCGAACCAACGCCATTGCTGAAAACCAGTTGGGTAAAAAAAGGCGCCCTGATCATCCCTTATGGAACCATGAGTGCGCTTGAGCTAGATCTCCTGGATGTTATGGACAAAGTCTTCGTCGATGACAGAGGGCAAATGAATGCGGGGCCTCTCGGTGCGCTCCGCCCACATATCAACGCTGGGAAGATTAGCCCAGAAAGTGTTCATGGCGAAATTGGTGAGATCGTTGTTGGCTCAACAGCCGGAAGGGGGTCAGATGATGAAACTATCCTGTTCTGGCATCGCGGACTTTCAACCAGCGACATTTCATTGGGTGTCGCTATGCTTGAAAAAGCAAAAAAGATGGGGATTGGACAAACCCTTAAATATGCCTGAACAGAGCGCCAATAGAGAGAAGAGTGGAGAAGAGGAGAAGTAGACTGGGGCGGCGGTGAATAGCAAGAATCGAAAAACCACTAAGACTCGCCTGTCGGAGGCGTTGGTCATACCGAGATGAACTGGTCTGTCATACCGCCCCCATAAAATCGAGGGCCGTGACACATTGAAAGCTAACGCATCAGATGCTAGCGAACCGATTGTAAGGAGGCTATCTCTCGAGATATTTCAGCTTGCCTTCGACACCTTCCCAAGATTTCGCATCCGGTGGGGAATCTTTCATCTCGGTGATGACCCGATCTGACCATGCAATCGCCAGCTCCGCATTCAGTTCAAGAAACTGCTCTTGACCCTCTGGGATTTCATGATCCGCAACAATGGCCTCTATCGGGCACTCTGGTTCGCAAAGCGCACAATCAATACATTCTTCTGGGTCGATAACCAGAAAATTTGGCCCTTCGTAGAAACAATCTACCGGACAAACCTCAACACAGTCGGTGTGTTTACACTTTATGCAATCTTCGAGGACAACGTAGGTCATACCAAAACCATCTCCAAATAGGGGCTAAAAAACAGGGGCTAATAAAAACTTATTTTTAACGGAAACCGTTTCCAACAGTATTGCAAATTAGCCTGTGCATTCTACTGAAGTTTTCCCTGCTTAGAAAGCCTTCCAACCAAGGCTTTCTCATCCCGCCGGAAAATCATCCGTCAATAAAGGAAAACGGGCTGTGAGCCTTAAGACCATATGCGCGTTTAGGATTATTGTAATAACCGGTCAGCAGCTCGTAGTGAAGATTCACCGGAATTCTAATCGTTGATGTGTTGCCCATAAGCCCCAGTGCGGCACCCGCCTTTACCTTGGCACCAATCTGGATATTTCGTTCAAAGTTCTTCAGGTGGGCATAGCGGGTATACACTCCTCTTCCATGATCGATCACAATCATATTACCGTAGGTCTTATAAAACTCTTTTTCCAGAATCACACCCTCCGCCGCTGCGAATACCATCTTGGCAGGACGTTGGTGGAAATCGATACCTTTGTGCCACCCTCCATTTCTCGGCCCAAACCCAGAGGACAAACAACCGCCCCTTAATGGTACCAGTGCCAATGTCACCCCATTAACCTTAATGTAGCGACGATACTTTAAGATCTTGCGATCGCTGTCTACTTTCGGCGCATTGGAGACCTTCATTTTAGGACATACTCGGTAATACTCATCCGTCTCCATTTTGCTCACTGGCTTGGGCACCTCGACTCTAGGCTTTTTACCCTCATTCGTTGCGCACCCTTGGATAAGCAAAAGCACGCAGATAATCGAAAAAAATGACTTTATGTAGGAGCCACACTTATACATCTGGTTTCTCATATTGGGTTTGTCTATCTTGTGCGAGTTTGTTAGTCGTATTGAGAATCATTTACTCTCGATAAAGGAAATTTTCGCATTTTTCAAACATATTATCCAAACAATCTACGTCTATCCCGCGGATTTTTTAGATACTCCCCGCTCGAGCTGGAGGCCGATAGGCTTCCCATCCAAGCGCTCTTTCCAGTAGTGCTGACACTTGTAAAACAACATGATCCTGTCCTATGTGTCCGGCGAGCTGTACCCCACAAGGATGCTGGTTAGTTTCAAGCTGAACCGGCAGTGACGCAGCAGGTTGCCCCGTGATATTACAAACATAAGCGAATGGCGCAAACTCAGCCCCCTGATCCGCCCAGACTTGGTAGTCAAATGCCTCTGTTCGACTATCAAACACCCCAAGGGCAACTGGGTTGCTTCCCAAAGCAGGGGTCAGCACCAAATCAAGCTCTGACATGGAAGTCATAACTTTTACGCTGTTTCTATGCGCGAGTTCCCGCGCCCGATAGTGATCCATCGCGGTCATAGTATTCACGTGCTCCCGAATATACGATGTCATCGCTTCAAGCTCATCCGGCTCCGGTTCGCGCCCAACCTCCTTGATACGTTTTTCCAGTTCATTCACCACGTCAAACATCCATAAACTATCCAACCAATTTCCAAAATCCAGATCGCTGGGATATTCATAAGTCAAAATGTCATGGCCGTTTTCTGCCAGAAGATCGCTGACCTTTAAGACTGCCGCTTGTTGTTTCGCCGGGGTCAGTTTATTCATTGGGGTGTGCAAACAAACCCCAATTTTTAGTGGTCTTAGCGGCTGATCGAGACATCCAAGGTATGAAGGTACTTTTTTCATCACCGGATAACGATAACCCAGAATAGGCCTAGAGGTGGCGTCAAGGGCAGCCGCACTGTCTCTAACAGAGCGAGTCAACACATGATCTGAATTGAAACCGCTGGCTAATTCGGATTGACCACTATCCACGGGATTTAACCCAGAGGTAGGCTTAAACCCAAACACACCACAACATGCGGCAGGAATGCGAATCGAACCGCCAAGGTCCGTACCATGAGCAATGGGAACCATACCCGAGGCAACTGCCGCCCCTGCCCCACCACTGCTACCGCCCACTGTGACCGACTCGTTCCATGGGTTAAGAGTGGGGCCACGGAAAGTGGGTTCGCATACAAAATCCTCTGCGAATTCCGGGGTATTGGTTTTACCCACCACAATGAGTCCTGCTTGACGCCATCGTTTAACAATTTCACTGTCATAGTTAGGCAAAGCATCTCGAAAAAAAGCACAAGAGAACGTGGTTGGCATATCATGAGTAAACACATTGACATCCTTGAGCAAAAAAGGCACGCCTGCCAGTGGGCCAGAAAAATGAGTACGATCAAACTCAAGCGCATTCGATCGCGCCGATTCGAAGTTCTTCATGATCACCGCATTAAGTATTGGGTTAAGTCTTTCAATAGCATTGATGCACGCTTCTGTGACTTCCCCGCAGGAATAGTCGCCATTTGCTATCCCTAGGGAGAGGGCAATGCCGTCGAGTTCTGCGTATTCTTCTGCATTCATATCAATACCTGTGTCATCGTTGTGTTGCTGTCATCGTCATGTTGCTATTGGTGAGCGAAGGGAATCGGAATTATGGCCCTTCAGCATCATTGCTACGCTAGAAAGTACCTAAATAAGAACAAACCCAAAACACTCGCTTATCAGCATGAATCACGATTCCCCCTCTATTTTGCCTACTCTTTTCTTTCTTCGCGACGTTGTGCTTAGATCTCAGTATAGGAGATATGGTAAGCCGCCCACTACTGTAACCATCGTCATCACTTTTTACAAAGTCTGTTGCTGCTAATCGTCTTCCTGAATATACTTATGTTTAAAATTACGCTGTTAAGTACATCAACACCACACGGAAACCATGGAAATTAGCAATAAGTCCGTCATCATCACCGGCGGCGCCTCCGGCCTCGGCGAAGCAACAGCACGCCGATTCGTCTCTCTCGGCGCGAAGGTGACACTTTTCGACATGAACGACGAAAAAGGAGAAGCATTAGCGACGGAACTTAATGAACAAGCAAACGATAGCGCCCTGTTTCAACAAGTAAACGTTACTGATGAATCATCAGTTAAACAGGCAATTGCGGCATCCGTATCCACCTTCGGGGGGATCCACATTTGCTGCAATTATGCGGGGGTAGCGGATGCCGGTAAAACCGTTGGGAAAAAGGGGCCATTGGACTTGGACATGTTTAGAAAAGTGATCGATATCAATCTGATCGGTACTTTTAACGTACTCAGATTAGCTGCTGAAGTGATGATTTCTCAAGCACCCGTCACACCAGATGGCGGCAGAGGGGTAATCATCAATACGGCTTCCATCGCCGCCTATGAGGGACAAATGGGCCAAGCCGCCTATAGTGCATCAAAAGGAGGGATTGTCGGAATGACACTCCCCATTGCTAGGGATTTAGCGTCCCATGGAATTCGAGTAAACGCCATGGCGCCAGGATTAATTCACACCCCCATGTTTGATAACATGCCGGAAAAGGTAGTGACATCACTATCGGAAAATGTGCCTAACCCTCCCCGCCTCGGCCACCCTGACGAAATTGCCCATCTCGCTCAATTTATCGTAGAAAATAACTACATTAACGGTGAAACTATTCGAGCGGACGGCGCTATCCGACTTGCGCCTCGATAACAGTCCGAGCAAAACAATCCCTTAACACCAAAAACTCAGAGGTTCGAATATGCGTCGTGACCTGAGGTGCGAAGAAATGGTTAATCACGAAAAATATCCCATTGACGAAATGGCTAACCCAAAACGTCATGCCATTATCGATCAAATCCGATCTGAACTGGCAATGGACGGATGCGCCGTCATTCGGAATTTTTTTAGTGATCAAGGTTTATCTGTTCTACAGAACGAGTCCATCACCCGCCAACCACAAGCCTACTATTCAAAAAAGAAAATGTGCAACGTGTATCTTGGCAATGGCGACGAAGACCAACCATCAGATCATCCGCGCAACATTTTTATTCCCCGAACAAACGGTTTCGTTACCGCCGACCTCTTCGATGAAAGCACCTGTTCTCGCCGCTTTTATTATTGGGAACCGCTAAAACGTTTCCTAGCTGACTGCCTCGGGAAAGAAGCGCTATTTATTTATGATGATCCAGTATCAAACATGATCGTTAACGTCGGGAAGCCAGGGCAACAGTTTAATTGGCACTTCGACACCAATGAATTCACGATCACAATGCTACTCAAGCCCGCATTATCCGGGGGCCATTTCGAATACGTTCCTAATCTTCGCACGCCAAGTGACGAGTGCTACGACGACGTCAAGAAAGTACTGGAGGGTGATAGAACCAATGTAAAACGGCTTGAACTGAATGCGGGGGACTTACAGTTTTTTCTCGGCAGGTTTTCGATCCATCAAGTAACCGAAAACACGGGTGACGAAGATCGCTTGTTACTAATTATGTCGTTCACAGAAAAGCCCGGCGTCATCGGTAGTATGGCTCGAGTAAAAGACCTTTATGGAAAAGTTACGGAAGCACATTATTTAGCAGAAAAGAAACCCGTGCGTTCAGATGGACTAGTTGACTAGATGCTTGTCGTTTGATTGATGCCGGACTCAGAAAGCACATTTAGTGGGGGCGTAAACCGCTCATCTTTTCTTTACAAGGGCAACGATTTGGATCAAGATGGCTCTCCTTAAGTCATATAATTTAATCAACGTACTCTGATGCCGGCTAGTGACTTTTCTCAAGCTGTTAGGTCTGAATCTCAACGCCAACACAACTACCATCGTTTCACACTGCGTCCCTTAAACGGCGCACTGGGAGCAGAAATCCTTGGCGTTGATTTTTCTCAACCCATAGATGACGGTATGATAAGCGAAATCCGTCGCGCGCTCCTTAATCACATGGTCGTGATATTTCGAACGCAGAATGTCTCTCCTTCTCGACTCGCTAAAATTGGGCGTTATTTCGGTGATCTCCACATTAATCCTTTTGTCAGTGGAACAGATGACGTTAAAGAAGTGATATCAATACGCTCTGAAGAAAACCATGAAAAACGATTCACGGGATTGTGGCATAGCGATATCAGCTGGGGAGCGGAACCTTCCATGGGTTCATTACTTTACGCTGTCACACTTCCAGATTGCGGCGGCGACACCTTATTTGCTAACATGAATATGGCCTACGACACGCTGTCCCCAGGCTACAAAGCGTTATTAGGCGGGCTTAAAGCAGAGCACCGAGTTGACCGCTTCCATCATTCCAAAGCGCAATTCGCAGATACCCCGACCCCTGTTATCCACCCAGTAATACGAACTCACCCGGAAACTCATAAAAAGTCGTTGTTTGTAAACGAGTACTTCACCAGTCGATTTGAGAACATGAGCGAAGAAGAAAGTCGGCCCATGTTAGATTACCTATTCGAACATGCCGTTAGGCCCGATTTTACCTGTCGCATACAGTGGTCACCCGGCACCTTGGTTTTTTGGGATAATCGATGTACTCAGCACTATGCAACCAACGATTATTCGGGGCAACGCCGATTGATGCATCGTGTCACTGTGGCGGGGGATAGACCCTACTAAACAGCGGCCCAAGCCCCTTAAGAGCACAACCTAACCACAATGCAGATAACAGCCACTAACGTCGAATTTATTGGTCTTTAAAACGTAGGTGCGAAAATTACCAGCAGCCTTGTGAAACAGAATCACGATCTCACCATACACGATACCGAAAAAACGCTGCCACGGATTTGGTTCAACAGGGTACTAACTGGGCAGAGACGGCTAAAGCGCTTGCTCAACGGTTGGGAAGTTGGTATTAATTGGTTTCTTCCTCCAAGTTTAATGTGGCAGGAAATGAGAGCCACGACAATTCACTAAAGCGACAATCCACCCAAGCAATTCATCAAAGGTCAATTAAGCATGCCAGGACGAGGAGAGAAGATCTACTACCGACAAGATAGGTAGTGTACCCTGAGGTCTGTAATTTATTTCTTTAGCGATGTTCGTTTGGCTTAGGCGAAGTGAGCGTAGCGAACGAAGCCAAAGCCGGTTTTTCTGGATTAGGTGTTGAATGTTGAGCCATC
>WLWV01000093.1 GCA_012103395.1 Gammaproteobacteria bacterium | reverse complement strand
GCTCAACATTCAATACTAAAGCCTGAAAAACCGGCTTTGGCTTCGCTCTCTACGTTCACTCCGCCAAAGCCAATAGCGAAGCTGCAATAGAAAGCTAAATTACAGACCTCAGATTACACTACCTGTGGAGGAGCAATTCCATAGGTACGAAGTTTGTCTCTACCATCAGGAGAAAGCCAATGGCTTGTCCAAGGTGGCGAGATGCGGGTATGGATGGTGATGTTCTTATAACCATTTCTGGTCAGGATATCCAGAATGTCGGACTTCTACACCTTAAGGCATCACGAACTAAATTGGCTGTAAGAACAAAGCGATATGAGAACAAGTCTATGAATGCGAATAATCAGAATTCACTCGAACCTATCGAAAAGGCCTCAGTAGATGAGCTGCGCGCCTTACAACTCGAGCGGTTGCGATGGAGTTTGAACCACGCCTATAACAACGTTCCGTTTTACAAATCAAAATTTGATGCGGCACAAATTCATCCCAATGACCTACATTCCTTAAGTGATCTCTCAAAGTTTCCGTTCACTGTAAAAAATGATCTCAGGGATAACTATCCGTTCGGTATGTTTGCCATCCCTCAGGAACAGATCGTTCGCATCCATGCCTCTTCCGGCACCACCGGGAAGCCTACTGTGGTGGGTTACTCACAAAAGGACATCGATGTCTGGTCCACGGTAATGGCAAGATCCATTCGTGCTGCCGGGGGACGATATGGGGACATGTGTCATGTTGCTTTTGGTTACGGATTGTTCACCGGTGGGCTAGGCGCTCACTATGGTGCGGAGAAACTGGGTTGTACTGTGATACCGATGTCTGGTGGACAAACTGCTAAACAGGTTCAACTAATTATCGACTTTAGGCCCAGAATCATTATGGTAACCCCATCGTATTGCTTGAGCCTTGCTGATGAATTGGAACGGCAGGGCGTATCGCCCGAGGAATGCTCATTGGAGATTGGTATTTTTGGCGCAGAACCTTGGACCAATGAAATGCGCCTACAAATCGAATCTAGACTGGGTATTGACGCCGTGGATATTTACGGTTTGTCAGAAGTGATGGGACCCGGTGTTGCTCAGGAATGTGTGGAAACTAAGGACGGTCCCACCATTTGGGAAGATCATTTTTATCCAGAGATCATCAATCCTGAAACCGGTGAGGTTTTGCCGGAAGGAGAGGAAGGCGAGTTAGTGTTTACCTCTTTGACCAAAGAAGCCTTTCCCATTATTCGTTACCGTACCCGGGACCTAACCCAATTGCTCGAAGGTACCGCCAGACCGATGAGGCGATTTAAAAAAATTACTGGACGAAGTGATGATATGATGATTATCCGCGGGGTCAATGTATTTCCAAGCCAGGTCGAAGAACTTATTCTAAAAGAAAACGGACTCACTCCCCACTATCAAATTGAATTAACCAAGCAGGGTAATATGGATGCCATGACGGTAAATGTTGAAGCGTCGCCATTAACAGCTAGTGAAGACCGAGCAAACATTGCTGAGCGGGTGCAGGCATCCATTAAAGATCACATAGGTGTTACAGCGCCGGTAGTGATCACCGACCCCGAGACTATCCCCCGATCACTAGGCAAAGCTGTTCGAGTATTGGATAAGCGATGAGGTGTTGACCGATAGACCGTCATGATTGTTAATCTATCTCTCGTGTTTGGGATCACTGTGCATGAACGTGGGTATATGTTGCATATTTTTGGCTAAAGATTACGGACACAAAATTACTCCGTCGAGGCAGTGGAGTGATAGGTAATACGAACAAACATGATACAGCAGTATACCAACACGCCATCAGCGACAAATTAGCACAAGGAAAATTGTCGGCTGCTCAGGATATTTTTAAGCTCGCTTTCGATGGGGTTCGTATGGTGATGTGGTTTAGCCAGCAGTCGTTAGATTTTGGTCAACTGATCGACGATTAGTTGAGTTTTTTGAGTTTCTCTAAACTAATCTGTTCCCTATGGATATTTAGAAGATATTTTAATTGGTATGTATTTTTAGCAAAGTAAAAGAGGAGATACCATGAGTACACAATTTGCATCCGTTGCAGACCTTGAAGAGAAACCGGTCAGTTTTGGACAGTTGTCTGAGCATTGCTGGGCCTTTACTGCTGAAGGTGATCCGAATACCGGAATCATTATAGGCGACGACAGCGTGATGATCATCGACGCCACGGCGACACCGGTTATGGCCCAAAGCGTGATTAAGAAAGTGAGGGAGCTAACCGATAAGCCCATTAAATACGTGGTTCTCACGCATTACCACGCGGTGCGAGTGCTGGGTGCCAGTGGTTATCAGGATGCCGGCCTTGAGCAGATTATAGCCAGTCAAGACACTCATGATCTGATTGTGGAAAGGGGACAACAAGATATGGATTCTGAAATTGGCCGATTTCCTAGATTATTCGATGCGGTGGAGAGCATCCCCGGTTTGACTTGGCCCACAATCACTTTCAATGGCGAAATGACCCTGAAGATGGGTGAGCTGGAAGTCAAAATTATGCAACTTGGACGGGGGCATACCAAGGGGGATACTGTGGTATGGGTTCCATCAGAAGAAATTCTGTTTTCCGGGGATTTGGTCGAGTGTGAAGCGGCGTGTTATACCGGCGACGCCTATTTATCAGACTGGCCGTCGACCTTGGATAACTTGGAATCATTGAATGCGGTAAAAATAGTGCCAGGCCGGGGACCTGCGTTAGAGACACCAGAGCAGGTTAAAGACGGACTAAAATATACTCGAGATTTTGTCACCCTGCTGTATAAAAGCGCTCAGGAAGCGGTTGCCAAAGGAATGAACCTTAAGGAAACCATGGCCTTAACCCGTGAAGCGATGGACCCGGATTTTGGGCATGTGTACATTTATGAACATTGTTTACCCTTTGATGTTTCTCGCGCTTTCGATGAAGCTTCTGGTGTTCAGAATCCGAGAATTTGGACCGCTGAAAGAGATCAGGAGATGTGGCATGGGCTTCAATAAGGACCCAGTTGATAAGCGCCACACTGCTTTTTGCTAAGGATTATTTCGCTGAGTCTATTCATTCCCATGATGTTTAAGTAGACTTAAGGTGATCATTGAGAACGATATTTCACGGGCTTTGAGTAGACGTGTTTTACTTTTGTGGTCAATTTACCAGTGACGTGTTGTCTGTCGAATGATTTGATGTGACGGTATCTGATCCATCTAAATCATGATGTCGAAAGGTCCAAAAAGCAGCGTTTGTGTTGCCAGTTATCATTTATGCCATAGTGCTTCGAGCAATGATGCAAAAGGTAATAACGCATCCCTGCTCCAATGACCATCGCCTGGGGACTATTACAAGAGGAAAGACGTGTTAGCAACGTATCAAAATCCCATTTATGAATACGAGCGTTCAGTGGACCAGAATACGGACCAAATCCCTCATCACCCAGTGATCATCGTCGGTGGTGGACCAGTTGGTCTCGCCGCGGGTTTGGATGCCGGGGTGCATGGAATAAATGCATTGATACTTGATGAGAGTGATACAGTCAGTGTTGGGTCAAGGGCTGTTTGCTACGCCAAGCGATCATTGGAAATACTCAACCGCTGGGGATGCGCACAGCGCATGATCGATAAAGGTGTCACTTGGAAAGTTGGTAAAATCTTTTTTCGCGATAAACTAATCCGACAATTCGATCTCCTTCCCGCTCCCGGACATGAACAGCCTGCCTTTATTAACCTGCAACAATACTACCTTGAACAATACATGGTGGAGCGACTCCGGGAGCTAGAGTCTGTCGAAGTTCGCTGGAAGAACAAAGTGATTGACGTGGTGGAAGATGAACGTAAAGTCACTCTTACTATCGACACACCTGACGGACCTTATTCGCTTAGTTGTGATTGGTTAGTTGTGGCTGATGGTGCGAACAGTGGCATCCGTGCTCGGATGGGATTAGAAAGTGATGGGAAGGTGTTTCAGGATCGCTTCTTGATTGTCGATGTAGTGATGAAACAAGATGCGCCGCCGGAGCGGTGGTTCTCATTTGACCCTTCCTATCATCGAGGCTGGTCAACGTTACTACATCGCCAAGCAGACGATGTCTATCGATTGGATTTTCAGCTTGGGTGGAATGCCGACCCGGTAGAAGAAAAAAAACCAGAAAATATCCTTCCCAGAGTTAAGGCCATGCTAGGAGAAGGCGTCGATTTCGAACTTGAGTGGGCCAGTGTGTATACCTTTACCTGCCGTAGAATGGAAAAGTTCCGACATGGTCGGTTACTCTATACTGGTGATGCAGCTCATCAGGTTTCCCCCTTTGGTGCTCGAGGCGCGAATTCAGGTTTTCAGGACGTCGATAATCTGATCTGGAAGCTCGATCTTGTTTTACAGGGTAAAGCGAAGCCTTCGTTGTTGGACTCTTACTGTGAAGAGCGGGTTGCTGCGGCCGAAGAAAATATTATGAACTCCACTCGATCCACGGATTTCATAACTCCTAAGTCCAATGTTTCAAGGCTGTTTAGAGACACTGTATTGGAACTCGCAGAGCATCACGAGTTCGCGCAATTACTCACCAATTCTGGCCGCTTGTCAGATCCTTCAATATTGACAGACTCTATGCTTAATACTCCAGACAGTAGCAATTTCGCTGGTGATATGGTTCCTGGTTCGCCGCTAGACGATGCTCCTATGGAAATGGGCGGAGAGGAAAGATGGTTGCTTAATACGTTGGATGGACGATTTCACTTGTTGTATTTCATTGAGGATTTAGCTTCTTTGGAGCCATTTCATCAATCCGTACTAATCGAGATGCAACAACAATCTGTGCCGGTTATTCCCATCATTGTGTGTGGCGAATTTGGATCAATAGGATCAATAGATGGAATCACAACCTTAGTAGACGCTAAAGGTTTGGCAAAGCAACGGTTTGACGCCGAGCAGGGGACAGTGTACCTAGTTCGACCGGATCAGCATGTGCTTGGTCGATGGCGAAAGTTTGATCTAGAGAAAGTGTCTGCCGCTGTCGATAAGGTTTTGGGCAGCTAAAGGAATCTCAATAGAGTCGAGATCTCACCGTTAGGCTAAATTATTTGATTTGACAGAATCATGAAACTTAATACTAAGACCAATTTCCATCCGACCGATTCCCATTTCTTTCGCGCTTATCGTGCAGGTGATGATTTTTATGAAGCCTTGATAGAAATGCACCGCGGTTTGAGTGATGAGCTCAGTGCAAAGGTGAATGCCCGGCTAATTTTACTTTTAGCTAATCATATTGGCGACTTGACTGTGTTGCACGAAGCCATGGGGCTCGCTCGGGGAGAGATTGAGAAGGTTGATAGCTGAGCTCCCATGCCCTCGGCTCATCCGGATCGATATGGTTAGTCACCGTCATGATGCCGCAAAAAATCAACGTAGGTATCGATCAATATCTGATCCAATTTGATAAGACAAACGAGACTATTATGAAAATCGAAAAAATTCACCATGTTGCTTATCGCTGCAACGATGCCAAGGAAACTGTCGAGTGGTATGTGGATAACCTGAAAATGGATTTTGTTTTAGCGATTGCCGAGAACCAAGTTCCTTCCACTAAGGAGCCTGATCCCTATATGCACGTTTTCCTAGATGCTGGTAATGAAAATGTGCTGGCATTTTTCGAACTACCCACTAAACCTGAGATGGGGCGAGATGAGAACACTCCGGCTTGGGTGCAACACATCGCTTTTAAAGTCAAAGACCGAAAAACCTTGTTGGATTATCGAGACCACCTTGAAGCGAACGGTGTTAAGGTGTTGGGTGTGATTGATCATGCAATTTTTCATTCTATTTATTTCTTCGATCCCAATGGGCACCGCCTAGAACTTGCTTGCCCCGATGAAGACGAGGAACTGAAGTTGAAGAGATTGGATGAAGTTAAATGGGCAATGCTGGAAGAATGGTCCGAAACAAAGCGAGCACCGAAACACGCGGCTTGGATGCATGAAAAAGCCCTTGATATCTCGGATAAACCAAAGTAACGGCCTGCAAGCGTTTGTATGTTTAGCGCCTAAATCAAGCCAAAAGCAGTCTTTAATTCTTATTCCGTCAGCTTATTACCATAATAGGAGATTTCCATGAAGCTAGCTTCCTTTAAAAAACACAGAGACGGTGAATTGGTGGTGGTTTCCCGGGACCTGACGGTGTGCGCGCGTGTTGCAGACATCGCACCAACCCTCAGTAATGCCTTGGATCATTGGACTGATATCGCGCCCCTGTTACAACAGCGTTATGACCAACTAAATGCCAATCAGCTTGATGATGCTCTGGCATTTAACCAGTCAAACTGCGCGTCTCCGTTACCAAGGTCGAGTCAGTGGCTAGACGGCAGTGCTTATGTTAATCATGTGGAGTTAGTACGAAAAGCGCGAAATGCAGAAATGCCAGAAAGCTTCTGGCATGAGCCACTGATGTATCAGGGTGGTTCAGACAGCTTTATTGGCCCTCAGGAAAACATTCCTCTGGGTAGCGAAGACTGGGGAATCGACTTCGAAGGGGAGATTGCGATAATCACGGATGACGTCCCCATGGGTCGGCTTAGGGGAGACTGTGAGCAACATGTGAAATTGCTAATGCTGGTGAGGACATGACCTTTGATTTTCATCAGCTGATTTCCCATGCCACGAAAACCCGCCCACTGGGTGCCGGCACTATTATCGGATCAGGCACTGTATCAAATAAACAAAATACTGACCATGGTTCAGCCATTGATCAAGGCGGCGTAGGGTATTCCTGCATTGCCGAGGTTCGGATGATCGAGCAGATCAATCATGGTGAGATGACGACTCCTTTTATGAAATTCGGTGATCGTATTCGCATTGAGATGCTTGACGACAACGGAGATTCGATTTTTGGTGCCATTGACCAAACAGTGATTGAGTATCAGAGCCCGTCTTAGAGAGCTAATCCGAATACCCTATCTCGATGACTGGATGTGCTAACGAGAGACGCCAGCATTAAACCACTGAAAGGTGCTAAGCTGATTCTTCAATAGTAGTAAGTCAGCAATCCAAACAGCAAGCATAACAGGAGTGCTCTTTGTCCACAGATCCTCGCTATCAATCATTATTTGAACCGGTTCAAATTGGGCCGGTAACCGCGAAAAACCGGTTTTATCAAGTCCCACACTGCACTGGTCTTGGCTGGCTACGACCACAAATGGTGGCAGCCCTGCGAGGCACCAAAGCGGAAGGCGGTTGGGGAGTGGTTTGTACGGAATATTGCTCTATTCATCCTTCATCCGATGATTTACCTTATCCCTATCATTCCCTCTGGGATGAAGGTGACATCAAAGCGCATGCCTTAATGACCGGGAAAGTCCATGAGCACGGCGCGCTAGCAGGGGTTGAACTTTGGGCAGGAGGGGCTAGATCCACCAATCTGTTTAGTCGAGAAGTTCCGCTCAGTGTTTCCAGTATGCCGAATCTCGCTGGTAACCCCCGACAAACTCGTCAAATGGATAAATCAGATATTCGCCGATTACGTCAATGGCATCGAAAAGCGGCATTGCGAGCCAAGGAAGCGGAATTTGACATTGTCTATGTTTATGCAACCCACGGTTATTTGCTATCGTCTTTTTTATCGTCTACCACGAATTGTCGCACCGATGAATACGGCGGCAGTGTCGAGAATCGTGGTCGCTTGCTCCGAGAGCTCATTGAAGAAACGAAAGAAGCCGTGGGCGATCGTTGTGCGGTGGCGGTGAGATTCTCTGCGGATGATGGTGGTGGTAGGGATGGTGTGCCGGTCTATCATGAATTGCGAGAAACGTTTGAGAATCTGGCCGAATTGCCGGATTTGTGGGACATTAACATTGGTGATTATTCCTATGAAATGGGGGTGTCTCGATTTGTCAAAGAAGGTTCTCTCGAACCTTACATGAGCTTCGTTAAATCAGTGACGACGAAGCCCGTGGTCACGGTGGGAAGGTTCACTTCGCCGGACACCATGGTCTCCCAGGTAAGGCGGGGCATTGTGGATTTCATTGGTGCTGCCCGGCCGTCTATCGCTGACCCTTTTTTACCAAATAAAATTAAACACAACCAACTGGAAGATATTCGTGAATGCATTGGCTGTAATGTTTGCTATGCATCTGATGGCTTGGGAGTGCCCATTCGCTGTACTCAGAACCCAACCATGGGTGAGGAATGGCGACGGGACTGGCATCCTGAGAAGATCCCACCCATGAAAGCTGACTTGAATAAGCTTGGTTCCACTGTGCTGATTGTGGGTGCGGGTCCCACTGGACTAGAAGCAGCCTGTGCAGCAGGAAGGCGGGGATACAATGTGTTGCTGGCTGAGTCGACAAGAGAGCTTGGCGGTCGAGTTGCCCACGAATGTAAACTGCCCGGTTTAAGTGAATGGGCAAGGGTGCGAGATTATCGCGTTCAACGATTATCCCAAATGCCGAACGTTGAGATATTCATGGAAAGTGAAATGAGTGTGAACGACATCATGGAAGTCGACGCCGATCATGTTCTTATCGCAACTGGCTCGCACTGGCGTCGAGATGGCTTTGGGCGTGACACCGAATCGGTGATTTCGAATCTAGGGTCAGAAGCGAATCTCTTCACACCAGACGACATTATGTCTGATAAGTTTCCCACCGGATCGACGATGGTGTACGACGATGATAGCTATTACATGGGCAGTGTCATTGCTGAGAAGTTGGCTATATTGGGCTTAACAGTAAGCTATGTGACCCCAGAGGCAAAAGTTTCTACTTGGAGCGTCTATACCGCCGAGCAACCCCGAGTGCATAAACGCTTAATGGATCTAGGGGTGAACATTATTACCTCCCGAAGCCTAAGTGCCTTCGATGGGCATGAGGCACAACTGAAATGTGGTTATGGAGGGGAGATGCTATTCTTGGAATGTGAGTCGGTGGTGCTGGTTACTGCGAAAACCCCCAATGACCAATTGTATTACGAGCTCCAGACTCACCTTGAGCCTATGCCATCGAAAACCCTTCGCTCCATTTCGAAAGTTGGAGATTCCGATTCGCCATCGATTATTGCCGAAGCGATTTTTGCAGGACATCGATGGGCGAGGGAGCTAGATGAAGATATCGATCTTGATAATCCAGCAAAATACGATCGGGTTTTTGCCAGCCTCAGTTAATCTGATAGGCTAGTCTGGGGAACACATAGGCTGTTTTTAAGAACATTGGATTGTCGAGGTACTGTCGTCTAAGTTTGCGCAAATACGAGGTGGGTGTAAATGGAAACTGATTCAATGCACTTCCCGCTTCAAGGGAATGGGCGAGTTTCTTAAGCATATGAACAGGTTCTATCGCCTAGTATCGCCTAGTATCGCCCAATATTGTGTTTGCAACCACAGACTCCGTACGAACCGCTATTTCCGACAAGGCGAAAATGCATGCCAGCGAATTCGCTGAAGATAATACGGCGACCTGTGTACCAAATGGATGTTTTAGGTGACATGTTTGCTTAACTTGCCACTGAACTATCTAAGTCTTGGTGAGACATTAAGCAAAGACCTCAAGAACCGGTGATAGTGAAGTGGTTCGATTCCAAAATGCGAGCTTTAGTTTGATCGTATTGATTATAATGGTTATGGCATTGTCCACTTTTTGTACCCAAAAACAAAGAGTACCTAGCAAAAGTCATCAAACCGAAAGAGACACTCATGCTAATCGTGCAAATAAGCGACACACATATCGCAGGTTGGGATAAAAAAGCCTATGGTATTGCACCCGTGGCGGAAAATCTTTCGACTTGTGTTGAGCACATTAATCAACTTATCCCTAAACCTGACATAGTCATTGTGACAGGTGATATTACGAATTCGGGTCTTACAGAAGAGTTCCAACAAGCTGCAAGCTTGTTAAATAAACTCGCTGTTCCTTATTACGTAATACCGGGAAACCACGATGACCGTTCCAACCTGTTATCTGTTTTCAGCGGCACCGCTTGCCCTGTTAATGATCTTAATCAGGGGCAGTCAGGTAAAAACCAGTCTAACAACAGCCAGGAATTTATCAATTATGTTGTCGACGATTTTGATGTTCGGCTGATCGCGATGGATAGCACCATAATCAATGAGCCTGGCGGTGAAATATGCGGGAAACGAGCGGCATGGCTTGATGAGTGCTTGGGAGAAAATCGAGAAAAACCAACTCTGTTATTTATGCACCACCCTCCGGTGAAGTTGGGTGTAATAGAATCAAACATTGATGGTTTCATTGGATCAGAAAGGCTCGGCACTATTATCGAAAAATACAGTAATATTGAACGTATTCTTTGCGGACATGTGCATTTGCCCACCTTTGTGAGATGGTGTGGAACGATAGTGAGTACCGCCCCAAGTATGGGGATGCGATTAAGTTTGGACCTTACAATGGAACAGCCGTCTAAGTTTCATCTCGAATCTCCTACCTATCAGATTCACCATTGGACGGCGGATAACAATCTTATCTCTCATACGGTCACTATTAACGAAATTGATCAAGCATATCTTTTCGAAGAGCATTGAACCTTTATATTTCAGCGAGAGGTCAGCCGCAAAATTTAGCCCCTTTGCCTTAAAATCATACTTTCAAAGTCATGGCGATATCATCTATTTTTACTCAAGTTATTGAATCCTTTTCACCGAATTTTGTCGAATAGTTAGCAAAGATCGCAATGGGCTTTGCCAATGAAGAAACTCCCATGATTGAGGAGTATCAAAACTAGTATAATCGGATATCGATTTTCCTTTTCCTAAGTAATACTCCGTAACTTCCCACAACAACTTCAATTTTTAGATAACACAAAAAACATGTTCGAATGGCTTTTTACACCTGAAGGGTGGATCGCGTTGGTCTCTCTAATTTCACTAGAAATCGTATTGGGGGTCGACAATATTATCTTTATTTCGATTCTGGTTAACCGATTGCCACCTGATCAGCGGGATAGTGCCCGGCGGATTGGTTTGGCTCTGGCAGTCATCTCTCGGTTGTTGTTGTTATTTAGTCTGGTTTGGGTCATGGGCTTAGTGAAGCCCTGGTTCACGATTTATGGCAATGAAATATCCGGAAGAGATCTGATTCTCTTGTTGGGTGGTTTGTTTCTGCTCTTCAAGTCCACCATGGAAATCCATGAGAGTTTTGATGGTGAAGGAGAGGTTAAGACTAATGCCAGAGCAATCACGTTTTCTGCTGTGCTTATTCAGATTGCGCTACTGGATGTGATTTTTTCACTGGACTCGGTGATCACTGCAGTGGGGCTAGTGGATCATCTGTCGATCATGGTGATTGCGATTCTAGTTGCCGTTGGGGTGATGTTGGTGGCAGCGAAGTCCATTGGTGAGTATGTTGATGACAACCCGCCGATCAAAATGCTCGCCCTTTCATTTTTGATGATGGTCGGTATTGCATTGATAGGCGAAGGACTGGATTTTCATATTCCCAAAGGTTATATCTACTTCGCCATGGCATTCTCACTGATCGTTGAGTTGTTAAACATTCGATTACGAAAGCGGCAATAACTGTCCTGACATAAGGTGCTATTCGAATGGGGCAACGTGAAAGTTCGCTCCATTCGATATACCGCATAAGCTAGGGATATTAAGCGCTAATGCAGATGACTGATATCTGTTCAAGAATGGGCCATTGGTGAGGCTATCTTGACAGCTTTTACTAAGCGAGACCACTGTCGGGTTGCTGTCTTTGAATTTGTTAGATCATCATCGGGACAGATCAAAGCTTAGGGGGAGAATACACATTCCTCCCCCGGCCATAATTTGATAACGAGTTCAAATGAGACACTTAAAACACGCTGGTCATTTCATACCAATGGCGTCACTCACTCTTGCGCCATAGTCGTCATCAACCTGCTTGAACAGCGCAACCATTCGAATTTTCACTGACTGTTTCGCTTGTATCAGTCCTCCCGCGATATTGTTCACCAATTGACTTTTTTGATTCTCTGTCATTATCCGGTATAAAGCTCCCGCCTGTGTGTAATGATCGTCTTGTGAGGTATCGAAAGCCTTAATCCATGCGTCACCTAAAATTGGCATTGGAGGTTCGGTAACGGTGGGGTCGGGTGCAGGTGCACCGTTTCCAACCTGATCATTGGGATAGAAATTCACGATTGTGCAACCCTACGTCTGTAACTTCGGTTTAGTTTGAGTCATTATTGTCGTTCCACACGATATATCGCTTGTCGGCATTGCTCCATTCATCGTCAATCTCGACGAGAATGGCACTGACAAGCCT
>WLWV01000310.1 GCA_012103395.1 Gammaproteobacteria bacterium | reverse complement strand
TGATGGCTCAACATTCAATACTAAAGCCTGAAAAACCGGCTTTGGCTTCGTTCGCTACGCTCACTTCGCCTAAGCCAAACGAACATCGCTAAAGAAATAAATTACAGACCTCAGGGTACACTACCTCCGGCTACAATCATGGTCCTGCGGCTGTGGTGGGTGGGGTAGAAACTAAAGCCAGAAAGTTGACCAATCACTTTTTTGCTGGGCCGGACTATTCGGTCATTCACCCCGGTATTTTTCCTCACAATGCAGACGCTGCGGAAATGGCCACGCTCAGTGAGTGGTTAGTATTTGATCATAAGTCGGGTTGGGGCACAGATGAGTTTGAAGACACGCTGCCGGATAATTATGAATTTCCTGAGAGATGGGCATCTATCGATGATCGTTATGATGCTCGCGCCATTATTGAAGATCAGAAAAAACTGCTAGGGTGGGCGGAAGAAAAGCGAATCGAAGTATTGAAAATTGGGTATCGTCTTGGTGATGTGGAAATTAAAAAAGCGAACAGTGGTGGTATTATCTTCGATATCACTGTTAGCAATGGAACGGATGGACACAGCGTACCGACGGGCTTTGATGCTGAGCGCCTGGTTTGGTTAGAGGTGACGGTGAAGGATGAGGAAGATAATGTGGTGTTCCAATCTGGAGATTTGGATCCGAATGGTGATTTACGCGACAGCCATTCTGCTTATGTACACAATGGGGAGCTTCCCTTGGATAAGTATCTTTTTTCCTTACAGTCAAAATTTCTCACCCGAAATGTACGGGGCGGCGAAAGAGAGCAGGTGTTGGCAGTGAATTATTCAAATGACCCTATTCCATTTGTGAGACCTTTTACGCGTTCGCTCATGTTGACGGGGCAACCCGCTGGCGCAAGGAAACATCGTAAGACATTACCTCCTTTGACTGGTCGGCCAGCTCGATACAAAGTGAACCGCGGCCAACTGACAGGTGGAAAGAAATACTTTCTAACCTATCGACTTAAGTCTGCAGCAGTGCCTGTTAATCTTGTTCACACCGTTGCGGCGGTAGGGTTTGATTACGGAATGTCCGAGAAGGAAGTGGCTCAAAATCTAGTGGAAGGGCATCAAACTATTTGGCAAAAACAGCAAGTGATTGAGTTGAAGTAAAGATGATGAAGACCAAATTTAGGGCTCGACTTTTGAAAGGGGTCTCTTTTCGTGAAATTCACTTATCATTATGCGTTCTTTCTTGGATAGGACTGATGGGAGTGGGTTTTTCTTCCCCGGTGTCTGCTGCGGGGGGATCATCTGAACTAAAAGAAGAAGCGACACCTTATCTTGACGATGATGACTTACCAATAAGGGCGAAGCCATTGTTGGAGGTGGGTGATAAGTTTCTGGCAACTGGAAACATTCGACGTGGTATTGAATTACCAACGGGGGCGGTATGGACTCCATCTCTATGGGTGTATGGAAACTATCGTTCTGCTTATCAGGACTTTAGTGTCAGTGATGAAAGATCCAGTGAATGGGTCAATCGACTCGATCTGTTCGGAAATTTGCAGTTGAGTGGCACTGAGAGAGTGCTGTTGGGTTTGACGCCATTGCACCAGGGGAATCGCTTTTCTGGAAAGGTGTTTTCTCCAAGTACTAGCGAAGAATCGATCAACGAAGCTAATGCGGAGGTGAATACTTTCCTCTTTGAAGGCGACTTCGCAGAGTTATTTCCGCGTCTCGATGCGAAAGATAGTCAGCCGAACGATGTGGGCTTTTCAGTAGGGAGGCAATTGCTGCAATTTCAGGAAGGTTTCATCGTCAACGACCACATGGATGGCTTTGGTTTTAGCAAAAATAACATGAGATTCAAAGGTAATGCATCTTTGATCAACATGAGGAGTAGTGTGTTTTTCGGGTTGGATAAAATTCATCGACACACAAATACTGAAGACCCAGATGCCAATCTCATTGGTATCTTTAATCAGATTGATGGCGTAAATCGTACTTATAACCTGGATCTCGTTTATGTCAACTCTGAAAATACAGGGGATTTATATAATATTGGATTTGACGCCACGCAACGGATGGGAAAGGTGAATCAAACTGTAAGATTAGCTGTTTCAAAAGCCGCTGGTAGTGTAACTGCTCAGGCAGATGATGGAGCGATTATGTTAGCGGAGTTCTCAATTGTGCCTGCGCGGACTGATGACAATGCTTACCTCAATCTATTTTCAGCTTTTGATAATTACCGGTCCGCGGCACGAGGCCCTCTTGCTGGGGGACCATTAGGCAGAGCGGGTATCCTGTTTTCTGGGCAGCAGTTAGGTGGATACCCATCGCCGCTCAGCAATAGTTCCGATGAGTCTGCCGGCTTCGCTTTAGGGTATCAGCATTTTTTTGAGAACAACCGTCGGCAACTGGTTATTGAGTCTGGAGGGAGGTTTGAGAAAGAGTCATCTGCAAGCGATGAGTATGGGCTCGGTCTACGTTATCAACACGCCTTAGGGCAACGAACTTTTTGGCAGTTCGACATGTTTGCCACCAAGTCTGAAAATCTGACAGATTTGGAATATGGGTCAAGATTGGAGATTGTGCAACCCTACGTCTGTAACTTCGGTTTAGTTTGAGTCATTATTGTCGTTCCACACGATATATCGCTTGTCGGCATTGCTCCATTCATCGTCAATCTCAACGAGAATGGCACTGACAAGC
>WLWV01000001.1 GCA_012103395.1 Gammaproteobacteria bacterium | reverse complement strand
GAGAACGCCGATGGAAACACTCATCGACGGTAAAGCGATCTGGAAAGAAAAGTTTGTAAACTAAACTCTATCTGACAGACAGCTACTGATAAACGGGTAACTGTCAGCTCAAGTCTGAACTTCTACACCTTACCAGTTCTCCTCCAGATAACTCTCCTTTTGGAAAGTGAAGCCGGTGATCTTCGCTGTGAATGATGTTCATAATTGGTCTTTATTCTGATTAGAGTAATTTGATGATGTTCTAATAGGTCGGATAGCTATTTGAGATCATATCGTTCTTCTCATTCGTTCCCAGAGCATCGTGAACAGGTGATTGTTTATGGATCCCTATTTTTCTGTCCCTATTTTTCAGCGACGACGTAGGCGATCCAACTGGGGTCATCATCTCCCTTTTCCGTTGGTGAGTATTTGCCATTCCCCTCGCCTGTTTGTTCATCAGTTCCTTCCCAGTAAACGGTGGACTTTGTGAAACCTGCTTCCTGCAACAGTTCCCTAAGCTCCGGTAACGTCCACAAGCGCCAATCATAAGTGAATGCCTTTTTCATTTTCGATCCGTCGTTAAATTTAAAATGGATATGGCAAAGCATGTGCCCATTTATAGGGTTGTACTTTTTTTGATGCCAATAATAGGTAAAGTCATCATATTTAGTTTTCTCCTTAACGGTTTTGTAAGAGTCATATCCACCGTAGGCATCGATAAAAAATAATCCATCCTGTCTTAACCCATCGCGAGCACTGGCGAAATATCGCCGTAGTTGATCCCTGGTTTTAAATAGTTGATAACTAAAGTTCATCGCCAGTATAAGGTCGACAGTCTTGCCGTGCCCCGTTAGGACGTCCTGATTGGTTAATTGGATGCGGTTTCTTTGCTGGTCGTCTAATTTCGAGAGGTTATTGTCAAGCCCCCAATCCAGTACGCTTTGATCGAGATCAAGCCCCACTGCAAAATTGGTTTTCCTTCGTCTTATCCATTCACAACTGGTGTTTCCAGTACCACAAAAATCTTCCCTTAGTAGTTTCGCCCGTTTACCCCGAATGGCCTTATATGTCTCATCAACAATATCTATCTCCGCCTCGACACACTGAACTGCTTTTTCGTAATACTCATGGCGATCTGCGGTTTGTGCAATGGTTGTTTTACCGACTTTTTCGTCAATTTTTTTGCTCCTGTGCCGGTTTTTATCTTTAGAATTGGAGGGCATTATTTTATTGATAGTTTACGTATTAGACATTCGGCTATTTTGCCGTATTTTTGCGATGAATGTGCTCCAAATTTTATGGGGTACTTGTCATCTTTCTGACAAAAACAACTTATTAGCCTACTGGCATTCCTTTGGTCATTGCTTTGAGGTAATGGCGGCACTGGACTAGTGGATTAATGTTGGTTGTGGGATAATCTCATTAGTGGTTATATGAGAAATAAGACGCTCATTAGAGAGCGGTTGGTGGTAAGTCATAAAACTAACGAGGCGCCTTTGCATCTGTTTTTTGTGACTTTATTAACACGCTTTCTAAGATCAGATTATCTGCACTTTACTGTTGCTAACTGGTGGTGTGACCTCGGGTTCTCGCGAGAAGGCTTTTCGCAGGATTCGTTACTTGAGTTCGTTATGCAGAGGGGACTCGATATGAACATGTATCCAGAGAAGATGCGCGCGGACATGGAAAATATAATGGCTGACGTATCTGTACTCAAACCAAATCTAACTTAGACGAGAAGAGATATTCATATGGATGATAACAAGCGTAAAGCACTTGATGCCGCACTTGGGCAGATAGATCGACAGTTTGGCAAAGGTTCCGTAATGAGATTGGGGGATTCTTCGATCTCCAAAGACATTGAGGTTTTCTCCACCGGTTCGATTGGTCTTGATATTGCGCTGGGAGTTGGTGGTTTGCCTAGGGGAAGGGTCATTGAGGTTTATGGACCTGAGTCTTCAGGCAAGACAACCTTGACATTATCAGTCATCGCTGAAGCGCAAAAGAAAGGTGGTACCGCGGCGTTCATCGATGCGGAACATGCGTTAGATCCTTCATATGCAAAGAAGTTGGGAGTCAATATTGATGATTTGTTGGTTTCTCAGCCCGATACCGGAGAACAGGCGCTCGAGATTGCGGATATGCTGGTTCGATCTGCTGCGGTAGATGTTGTGATTGTCGATTCTGTTGCAGCATTAACACCCAAGGCAGAAATTGAAGGAGACATGGGGGATACCCATGTTGGGCTACAGGCGCGCCTAATGTCGCAGGCGCTGAGAAAACTGACTGGTAACATCAAGCGTTCAAATACCATGGTGATATTCATCAACCAAATCAGAATAAAAATTGGTGTGATGTTTGGTAATCCTGAAACTACCACGGGCGGTAATGCGCTGAAGTTTTACTCTTCGGTTCGAATGGATATAAGGCGAATAGGTGCGATTAAAAAGGGTGATGAAATCCTTGGTAACCAAACTCGGGTTAAAGTAGTTAAGAATAAGGTAGCGCCACCATTCAAACAGACGGAATTCGATATTCTGTATAACCAAGGTATCTCAAAACATGGTGAGTTGATTGATCTTGGTGTTGAAGTGGGCGCAGTGGAGAAGTCAGGCGCTTGGTATAGTTATGGTTCTGATCGTATTGGGCAAGGGCGTGATAATGTGAGAGAGTTTCTGAAAGAAAATCCGCAAATGGCAGAAGAGATCGAACGCACTATTCGTGAAAAGAAAGGTTTAGTGACTCCTGCTGAAAAAGAGGCACCAGAAGCCAAGGGGACAAAATAGTAGCAAATGCTATCGACGTTAGAGTGATTTGTATCTTCTACAGTTGACTCCGGTGTTTTGGAAATGTGCTCTATAAAAACGACCCTGTTTACTTAGCATTGGCCCGAACTTAAGTGGCTCAAAGGATCCGGAATGTCTGATGAATTAGAAAGCGCACATCTGGCTGATACTCTTAAAGACGAATACAACGCCATTCGGGAAAAGGCATTTGGTTTGCTCGCGAGGCGTGAGCACAGTGAATTTGAGTTGCGTAGCAAACTTTGTCCCTTGGCATCCCCAATGTTGATCGATGAATTGATAGGACGCCTTATTCAAAAGAACATACAATCTGACCTACGTTTTGCTGAAATGTTATGCCGTTCAAGGTTTAATCAGGGTAAAGGCCCGCTTAAGTTGTATCATGAGCTTAGTCAGAATCAGATTGATTCATGCATTGTTGAGCAGGTGATGAAACCCTACGAAGATGGATGGCGGGATTTGGCGAAACAGGTCAGAGAAAAAAAATTTGGCACAGCCCCTGTGGATAATTACCGCGAGTGGGCTAGGCAAGCACGATTTCTGCAACAGCGGGGATTTAATGCTTCACACTTTGATGATTTCGCTGGGTGATCTCCATTCTAGCTGAATTTCTTTAGAAAACCATGGAAGGTTTTAATGAAAGACTAAAAATGAAAACAACCGAGATTAGACAAAAGTTTATTGAGTATTTTTCTGGACACCAGCATGAGCCAGTGCCCAGTAGCTCGCTTGTGCCCGGTAACGACGCGACGTTGCTTTTTACGAATGCGGGTATGGTGCAATTCAAAGATGTATTTTTGGGTGATGAATCCAGAGAATATCAACGGGCAGTGACCTCACAGCGCTGTGTGCGAGCCGGGGGTAAACACAATGATCTTGAGAATGTCGGGTATACAGCAAGGCACCATACCTTCTTTGAAATGCTGGGTAACTTTAGCTTCGGTGATTACTTTAAACACGATGCAATCCGTTTCGCGTGGCAACTATTGACCGGAGAATTTGGAATATCGCCGGAGAAGTTATGGATTACCGTCTTTGAGGAAGATGACGAAGCGGCAGAAATATGGATTAACGATATGGGTGTGTCTCCAGAGCGTGTTACTCGAATTGGGGCTAAGGATAATTTCTGGCAAATGGGTGACACGGGGCCCTGTGGTCCGTGTTCCGAAATTTTCTTTGATCACGGCCCAGAGGTAGAAGGTGGGCCCCCTGGAACGCCTGAGGAAGATGGAGATCGTTTCGTGGAAATTTGGAACCTAGTTTTCATGCAATACAATCGTAGTGCTGATGGAACACTCGAGCCTTTGCCAAAACCATCTGTTGACACTGGTATGGGATTGGAACGAATTGCTGCGGTCTTGCAAGGAGTCCACAGTAACTACGAAACAGATATGTTTCAAAAGCTGATTAAGAAAACAGCGCTTGTGGTGAATTCAGCGGATCTGAATAACAAATCACTGAGAGTCATTGCTGACCACATTCGATCAACATCGTTTCTCATTGTTGATGGCGTTACGCCTTCCAATGAAGGTCGGGGCTATGTGCTTAGACGAATTATTCGTCGTGCGGTGAGACATGGTTATCAGTTGGGGTGCCAGCATGCGTTTCTGCATGAACTGGTCCAGCCTTTAGTTGAGGAAATGGGGGATGCGTACCCTGAATTAGGAGACAAGGCCCCGCTAATCGAAAAAATGCTGAAGCAGGAAAACGAAAAGTTTAATGAGACATTGGAACTTGGACTGAAAATTCTGGATCAGGAAATAGAGTTGTTGCAAGACGCAGTGATTCCTGGCGCAGTGGTGTTTAAGCTTTATGACACCTTTGGGTTCCCATCAGATCTGACTGCCGATGTGGCTCGGGAGCGTAACCTGCAGATTGATTCGAACGGATTTAACGAGGCCATGGAACAGCAGCGATCTCGCGCTCGTGCCGCCAGCCAATTTGTGCAGGGTGGCCAAATAAGAGTCGATGACGTTTTGCCGACTACTTTTGTAGGCTATCATGAATTGGATAGGACTATGACGGTGCGGGCTTTGTTGAAAGATGAGGCTCCGGTTTCTGAGCTAAATGATGGAGACGAAGGCATTCTGGTTGTTGGTGAAACACCGTTTTATGCAGAGAGTGGTGGTCAGGTTGGTGATACTGGAAGGGTCGTTTTTCCTGATGGTATATTTCAGGTAACGAATACCCAGTATTTGGCCAATAAAATCATCGGGCATTATGGTTTAGCGATCGGTCTTATTCGCCTGAATGAAACGGGTGAGGCTGAGGTGGATTCTGCTATGCGCAGTATGACTGCGAATAATCATTCGGCGACTCATTTGCTACACGCTTCTTTGAAATCAGTATTGGGTGAGCACGTTCAACAAAAGGGATCATTGGTTGATGCTAATCGTTTACGTTTTGATTTTTCCCACTTTGAACCAATATCAAAAAGCGATTTGATCAATATTGAGCATTTAGTCAATCATTATATTCGTGAAAACCACTTGGTGTCTGAAAATCAGATGAAATTGGACGATGCTAAGGCAGCGGGAGCTGAAGCGCTTTTCGGGGAAAAATATAGCACTGATGTCCGAGTCATTAGAATGGGAGAACGCTCATTTGAACTATGTGGTGGTACCCATGTAAATCGCACCGGAGATATTGGTTTCTTTAAAGTAACAAATGAAACAGGAATAGCTGCGGGCGTTCGTCGAATCGAAGCGATGACAGGAAAATCGGCAGAATCATATGTTTTTTCTCAAGTAAGTATTATCGATCAAACTGCTTCGGCACTAAAATCCAGCCCGGATGAGATGGTGGGGCGAATATCGAGCTTACTTGCCCAACAAAAAGAACAACAACAGCAAATCCGTTCTTTGCAAACCCAATTGGCGACGTCGGGGCGCGCTGGTAGTGATTTGGTGAAAGAGGTGGCGGGAATCAAGGTCGTGGTAATTAGACAGGATGACACGGATGTGAAATCCCTAAGAATGGCAGTGGATCAATGGAAGGACAAATTACAAAGCGGAGTTGTATTGGTTTGCGGGGCTACAGATGGCAAAGTTACGCTCATAGGGGGCGTCACTAATGATCTGTGTGACGAATATCACGCTGGTGAGTTGATCAGATTGCTGGCTGGATTAGTGAAAGGAAAAGGAGGTGGAAAACCAGCTTTGGCTCAGGGTGGAGGTGCTGACGTTGAAGGTTTAGCGAAAATTGAAAATAGTGTGCATGAATGGATTAAATCAATTAGCTAAAACGTCTTTTTATACTTTACATTTATCCTAAGAACGGCTCTAATACGCCGCCTAATAAACAGTAGCAGAGTTAAGATTGTCCCTTATTGTTGAAAAATATGGTGGTACTTCGGTTGGGTCTCCTGAAAGAATCCAAGTTGTAGCAAAGAATGTAGCGGAGTCTGTCGCCAAGGGAGACAGGGTTGTTGTTGTGGTTTCTGCTATGAGCGGTGAGACGAATCGCCTGTTGTCTTTGGCCAATGAAGTGAATTCCAAACCATCCAATCGGGAGTTGGATGTGCTCGTTTCTACTGGCGAACAAGTGACCATCGCTTTGTTAGCGATGGCTTTGCATTCTCTCGGTGTGGGAGCTCGCTCATATACTGGTCCTCAGGTAAAAATTCTGACTGACAATATCCATGGTAAAGCCAGAATTGTCCATATTGATTCCGACAAAATGATGAACGACCTTAATAACGATCAGGTAGTGGTCGTTGCTGGTTTTCAAGGCGTTGATGAAGGGGGCAGTATTACCACGCTGGGAAGAGGTGGGTCGGATACCACTGCTGTTGCTTTGGCTGCGGCGCTTAAAGCGGACGAATGTCGAATTTATACGGATGTTGACGGTGTCTATACAGCCGATCCTCGCGTTGTATCGGAAGCCAGACGTCTAGGTCGAATTACGTTTGAAGAAATGTTGGAGTTGTCTGGAGCGGGAGCTAAAATACTACAGCTTCGCTCAGTGGAGTTCGCTGGGAAATATAATGTTCCTCTCCGGGTGCTGTCTTCTTTTGAGGGAGGACCTGGAACACTAATTACCTATGAGGAGAGTTCAATGGAGCAGCCTTTGATTTCGGGCATTACTGCCAATATGGATGAGGCAAAAATTACAGTACGGGGTGTTCCTGACAAGCCCGGTATCGCTTACAGTATTATTGGCGCAGTATCAGACGCCCATATTAATGTTGATATGATAGTTCAAAATGTGGGGTCTGATGGACTGACTGATTTTACCTTTACCGTTAGTGGCGCTGATCTGGAGAAAAGCGTTGAGCTTCTCACTCCAGTGGTAGATAAGTTAGATGCGCAAACAGTGATAGGAGACACTAACCTTGCCAAAATATCCGTGGTAGGAATAGGAATGCGCTCTCATGCCGGAGTTGCAACAACGATGTTTCAAGCCCTTGCTGATAAATCTATCAATATACAAATGATTTCAACTTCAGAGATTAAGATCTCTGTAACAGTCGATAAAGAATATGCAGAATTGGCCGTTAGGACGCTGCATAAAGCCTTCGGTCTGGAACATCTTACTAATGATTTGTTATAGGGGGTTGTAAGAACTGAGGAAATTGTTTATTTTCCGGGCCTGACACCTAGGTGCCATGGTTTTATGGATATGTATCAATTGATGTCTATTAGTATGTTAATAAACACAGGAGCAGAGCAAAATGTTAATCTTAACCCGTAGAATAGGTGAATCGGTTTATATCGGAGATGAAGTACGTTTGACGGTTTTGGGTGTTCGTGGAAACCAAGTTCGAATTGGGATTAATGCACCGAAAGATGTGCCCGTTCATAGGGAAGAGATCTACCATAGGATCAAGCATGAGCAGGATGGTGCTGGTGGCAATAGTGGAAATTATGAAAAAGATGATTATGATGATCCGGATTTATATGATCATCCAGATCCACACAACTCCTAACTAGTGAGATCTTGTATCAGGACGCGCGACGAGTTTGCTGTCGTGCTTATTGAATAACTAGGAGTTGAATAACGGCTTTTTGTAAGATTGGTTTGTATACGGAGAGGTGGCCGAGTGGCTGAAGGCGCGCCCCTGCTAAGGGTGTATACGTTAACGCGTATCGAGGGTTCGAATCCCTCTCTCTCCGCCACAATCAAACCTAGGATACCCAGATGTAATTGCATTTCACAATGAACTTGGGTATGATCCGCGCTCAATTTTTAGGAGCAGGTTGGATCAATATATACTGAACCTGAGGAGTTAGGTTCTAGTTGTAATTGAAATGCCTGCTTTGATGTAAGATCTGCACGTCTTCTGAATTTTTATGAAGTAGCTAAAAGCGCCCGTAGCTCAGCTGGATAGAGTACCTGGCTACGAACCAGGGGGTCGGAGGTTCGAATCCTTCCGGGCGCGCCACTTAGATGCTAGTTTTAGAGATATTTTGTTTGCAGTGCGTTTTTAGCATTTTAGGGTAATTGAAAAACAAACTGAGAACGGACTCGGTGAGCGTTGAAGAAAGTCCACACGCTTAAAAGCGCAGCGCTTCACTGCTCATTACATGCCATTTTGAAAGGGCCAGAAGGGAGTTTGGGACCTATGGTATCGCACGAACAATAAAAATTGAGTTAGCCGGTTGTCTGATCGGCTGTTTCTACGTTCTTCTGCATAGCGGACAAGGCATGCGCCAAGTCGACTATAGTGGTTTTCTCGGCTGCGTGGCCTATTTGTGCATGCAATGACGTTGGAAGTCCAGCTACCTCGGCCAGATTTGGAATTCGCCCTAGTTGCATAAAGCTTCCCTTGAATAGCTGAGTTGAGATTTGAAAAAGCACTTGTCCCCATGTTCTGGCAATGTCAGGGGACAACGGTTGCAAATTTTTTGGATTTTGAACAGGATCCCCTCACCGCAACGGTTTGTCGGAACTCGCTTATGTATTCTGCCACTGTGGAGCGCGTTTTTCGATGAAGGCAGAAATCCCTTCTTTAGCATCCTGCGCTAGCATATTCTCTACCATCACGCTCGAAGCATAGGTATAAGCCTCCGGTAACGACATCTCACGTTGTTGGTAAAAGGCACGCTTTCCTGTGGCCAGCGTCATGCTAGACTTCGATGCGATCTTTTGAGCCAATTCTAGGGTGGCACCGCGAAGGTCTTCGTCCGATACAACTCGATTAATCAGACCTATTTCAGCGGCTCGCGCAGCAGACGTCATATCACCAGTCAACAGCATTTCCATGGAGTGTTTGTTAGAGAGGTTCCGAGACAAGGCAACCATTGGCGTTGAGCAGAAAAGCCCAATATGAACCCCTGGGGTGCTGAACTGTGCACTGTTCGAAGCAATGGCGAGATCGCAGCTTGCCACTAGTTGACAACCAGCGGCCGTTGCCACGCCAGCGATCTCGGCAATTACCGGTTTAGAACAGTTCACAATTGACTGCATCACGCCGGAACACAGCGCCATCATATCGGTGAAATAGGCTTGCCCTTGGTCGGGTTCTGACCGTTTCGCTGTCATTTGCTTAAGGTCATGCCCCGCACAGAAGGCAGGTCCATTCGCCGCCAAAATTACCACGCGGGTTGCCGCATTGTCCGAAGCATCGGCAAACGCTGCGCCCAGTTGCTCCAGCATCGACTCAGACAGAGCGTTACGCCGACCAACATCATTGAGTGTCACGCGAAGAATTCCTTTTTCGTCGAGTTCTCTCAACAAGATATCAGGTGAATATACAGTATGGGTCATAGTTTCAATTTACTATTAGTAGTCTCAAATAATGTGCATTTCAATACTTTCGGGCAACGTGTTCGCCAGAGTTGAGTCAGGATGCAATTGATGACGCATCGCCTCCAGCGTTGCGTCCTTTATCCTGAAGCCGCCATTGAAACTGACTATGGAAGTCAACGAGGGCAGCCACCATTTTACCTTAGGGATTCTTTCCAAGATAGGCTGCTGCGCTATCCTAACAAAGCTCGCCATAAGTCAACCGGGCATCCAAAGGCAGAGAAATAGAAACGTCATTTTAATAGCCTTGAGGTCGCAACAGATCGCGCTTTCGGTGCTGGTTGTGTCTGTGCCCTAAATCTGGAGGGAGTGTACCGGCAGCTCAAAGTTATCGGTGTAGCGTAAACATGATTGTTAGAAAGCCGACCTAGATGTAAATCGGATGCTGAGCGTTACCAACACAGTTGAATGGAAAGTCTAACCATGCGGTTTCTCCTTAGCCGGCTGATGCAATTTTTTTCTTTGGATCGTAGAACGGTGTTTCTACAACGATTGCTGCCACTACGCCCAAAGCACTTTGAACCTCGAGAGCCGTGCTGATCTCAGTGCAGCTCTTCGAAACCATTGCCAATGCGATGTTCTTCTTAAGGCGAGGGGAGTAAACAGCAGATGTCACACTGCCGACAGTTTTCCCATCCTTAACAATTCCCCAGAAGCGCGTGTTCGGCCCTTTGAGAGGAGGGCCTTCGATGATTAACCCTACTTGCTTGCGGGCCACACCGATGTCATGGATTTTTTGTAATGCGGATTTGCCAATAAACTCAGCCGCCATATTCAAATCAACAAGCCGGCCTATTCCGAGCTCATAAGGATTAGTATTAATGTCCGCATCAGCATGATAGGAGAGCATACCTCCCTCAATACGACGTATGGACGAGGTGTGGCCGGGTTTGAGGCCGAAAGGTTTGCCTGCAGCCATAATCATTTCCCATAAATCGTTACCACGAGAACCATCTCGTAAATACAGTTCATAGCCGAGTTCACTTGACCATCCAGTGCGAGATACAATTAGTGAAATGTTGTTTAATTCAACCTCCCGTAGCCAGTAATAACGCAAGTCCATGATGCCCTCCCCGAATAAGGCCTTCATGATATCGCCAGATTTCGGCCCTTGTAGCTGTAAGGGAGAGACATCGGGTTCAGCAATGGTAACATCCATACCTGAATGCACTGCGACACCCTGCGCCCACAACAATATGTCACTGTCTGCAAGGGAAATCCAGAAGCGGTTTTCCGCCAGTCGTAGCAGAACAGGGTCGTTAAGAATGCCCCCCTCAGCGTTGGTGATCAAGATATATTTGCACTGCCCTACCGCAAGATTTGAGAGGTCTCGTGGTGTGAGCATCTGAACGAATTGCGCAGCATCAGGACCCGTGATTTCCACCTGACGCTCAACCGCTACATCGCACAAGATCGCATCATTGATCAGGTTCCAGAAATTCTGCTCTGGATCACCAAAATCGCGTGGGATATACATGTGATTGTAAACTGAAAATGCTTGAGCACCCCAACGGACTGTTGCGTCAAAATAGGGGGATTTTCGAATTTGGGTACCGAAACCAAAATCATCTGCGTTTGCCATAATGTTTGTCTTTTCTGATGTAGCGCTAAGTTGGCCGTGAAGGGTGTATCGAATTCAACAAAATACTATCAGTAAACGCGCACTATAATGGGCTCTAGTTTTTGCAAAGAAAGACCAAATGGTTTTATTTTCTTTGCGGTTCAAACCGTTTGGTCTCTTTACAGCTCAGCGAGCCGATATACTTCTCAGAGAGTTTCCTTTGGAATCAATTTCGAAAGATTTGGTTTGGACGATTTGATCTCTCGGGTCACTATGTAGGTCATAAAACGGTCAATCCCCAATTCCGCTGAGAGTATCGTATCCATCAAGACTTGGAATGCTGCAAGGTTTGGGGTAATCACCTTCATCACATAGTCAGTTCCACCGCCAGTCGCGATACATTCCACCACTTCGTCCAAGTTGCGGACATGTGTTTCGAATCGGTCAAAATCTGACTTTCGATGATTTTCTAGCGACAGAGTCACAATGACTTGAGTGAAATCAGCAATAAGACCAAGTGCTATGTCGGCATGATATCCACGTATCAATCCTGCCTTATTGAGCTTGCTCAATCGGGCCCAGCAAGGTGTTGGAGAGAGATTGACTGCCTCCGCCAACTTGGTTTTGCTCAGATAACCATTCCGCTGCACCGCACTAAGTATGCGAATATCAGTGGCGTCAAGATCAACCTTTTTCATTTCTTGAGTTTTTCATGGAAGTGTAGCGCTGGAGTATATATCGGTTAGGGGCGATGAAGGATTCGGGAATTGGGGTATTAGACAGTTTAGTTTCATAGGCCTAATTTTCAGCATTGCCCAAATCTGTTTGTGCTAAAACTAATCTGATTGGCGTACTTGTTAGAAGATTAGTAGTGCAATCTAGAAAGCCATCCAGCAATAAAAAAGCCGCGATGTCACTTGTCTATTTCTTCGTTTAAGCTTTGACTAAAAGCTTGATAACATTAAGCACATACACTAGATCGCTTACCGCCGAGTGACCTAACCGCGACTTTCACAATTTTATCGCTTTGAATGAATCGGGTAGTAGGGTCATCTTCAGACGCCATGTGAATGATTACCTCTGGGTGTGTTGGTCGATGTGAGTCAGCTGCCTCTTCGACCTCAATAGTCGAATCTTGAGTGTTCATAGTCTTTCCCCAGATAACTGAACTTAAGAGAGACTTAGAATTGAGGAGTAACCAAGGTCAGCTCTCGCCGAAGTGCCGCATTTCTTCACCATCAGCATTATTGAGTTGCTCAATAGCTTTGTTTAACTCGGTTTGCACAAGGGACAAGCCCTGCGCATGTTTCTTTGGAGAATCGCTAAATCTAGGCTCATTGATAAATTGTTCTAATTGCCGGCTACATCGCAGTGCAATGTGACGTGCGTACTCCGCTGAGGCGATATTGGGTGGGTCCGCGTGAAAAAGCTGTCCAAGAGCGGTGTAATCAGGTATATGTTGATCTGCATAGCTAAAGCCGTTGACTAGAGTGATTCGCTCTCCTTCCTTACGAAGCCCTTTCGCTTGATGAACCACATAGTTGCCTTGCATTAGCACAGAGTAACCCGGACCTGGCATATCAGGTGATTCGATCCGGTTATGCGGAAAGGACTTCCCTGATGCATAAATCTCGCCCATTTCCTTGCGCGTGCCCTTGAAATATTGAAACTCACCGCCTTCGACTGATTTGGGATCCGTTACAAACATCACAGTGTCAACTTGTAAAGTGTCGTAGTGCCATTTGTCGATGTTTTTACCGACGGTTAATGGTTGGTAATTTAGGTGGGCTATTTGGTGACCCATGGCTAAAGGCAATAAAGGAGTTTCCATAATGCCTGACAAGTGCTCGATGTACTCTGGGCACATACTGAAGTCCCTCAAGAATTTTGATCGATACACTCCTCCGCGGGTATTACGCGCAACCCTGGGGTTAGAGGTTGTAAAGGCTTCTAGTTGTTTGCAGACGTGCAACATCGTCTCAACACCCTCATCACTTAATACACGAAAGCAAGACGTTGCTGCTACCTGTGTCGGCGTTGTAGCCGCAATTTCTTCACCGTAACCGAGGTCTGTCAAGCTGAGTGTTGAGGCTGGCTTTTCAAGGGCTAAGTGACGAGCAGGGTCAAACACCGGATCATCTTGAATGGGCTCGTAACCGGGGCCGATCAAAGGGTGTAAATGGAGATTGACGTCGTAGTGATGCATGGCGGTGTACTGTAGTTGTTGAGAGACGATGACTCACCTTGAAGAAGTAACTTACAACTCTTTGCTCGGTCACTCGGTGGGCCCTAGCGGCCAGCATGAGTGTGTCGGCTAATACCGATTCGTACATGCCGAAACTCTAACGAGTATCCCATGGATGGTGTCTGAATTCAAAAAGATGTGCGATTTAGTTTGAATATTCAGACCCTTGAATGAGCGGTAGTGTAATCTGAGGTCTGTAATTTAGCTTTCTATTGCAGCTTCGCTATTGGCTTTGGCTTCGTTCGCTACGCTCACTTCGCCTAAGCCAAACGAACATCGCTAAAGAAATAAATTACAGACCTCAGGGTACACTACCAGCTACACTTTTGGCGCTGTTAAATTTTACCATACTCATATATATTAGTACTTGATAAGGTTTGGGTTTTTGATTTTCGCTTTTGTCGTCAGTAACTCAATGATAGGTCACTATTTGCTGATTCTGTTCGAGTAAATGTTGTTCGGGAAACGATCAAGTTTTATCATCAGGCAACAACTAAGCCATAACAGAATTCGCGTTTTCGACCATGCCTTTGCGTTTGTGTTATTTGCTGTTAGTGCCTAGTTCGTGCCATTGAATTGACAGATGCCGTTACAAATAAAAATGAAAAAAATACTTGTGGTTGACGATAGTCAAACGATTCTGCATGAAGCCACGGATGCATTGGAGCGTGCGGGCTATGAGGTATTTACAGCCTCCAATGGATTCGAAGCGATTACCCAAATTACCGATCATCACCCTGATCTAGTTTTCCTCGATATAGTCATGCCCAAACTGGACGGATATAAGACCTGCTCTCTGGTTAAGAGCAATCAAACATACAAAGATATTCCTGTGGTGATGGTGTCCAGTATGACTGGGCTTTTTGATAGAGTTAAAGGCCGACTCGTTGGAGCCGAAGACCACATTAACAAACCATTTGTCAAAGAAGAGCTGCTGGATGCGGCGAAACGCTACCTGTGATGAATGGCGTCTGTGATATTGTCCTAATTTGCCTCTGCCAGCGGGAACTCGGAATAATGGAAAGTCGAATGTCAGTAACCAGAATCTAAAGTGGCTAATTTAAATAGTGTTCCAAAACGATGATGGATAGTGCATTCGCTATTGGCCTCCTCGGTATAATTCGCAGATCTTATATAGAATAGTGAACACTTCAAATATGCAACCGTTGGAGTTGTTTAGGCAATTGGAACTCTTGAGCCAGGGTAATGCGGTGCTTGGTGAGGACCAATTATTCGTTGAATCTTGGCGCGGTTTTACTTTCAGTATCGATGAGTTGAATCTGGCAGTCCCCTTCATGGGGCAATACGAGATATTTCCTTGTGGAGGATGTAGCCCCTTACCAATGGTAAAGCCTTGGGTAAGAGGTATGACGAATATCAGGGGTGAAATTTATACGGTGATTGATTTTGCTCAACTTATTGGGCGAAGACCAGTGAAAGTGAGCTCTGGGGCGAATTTGTTGGTGCTGGCGGAGGGGCGACTCAAGAGTGCATTGTTGTTACAGAACAAGGTTAGTTTGCGGTCTTTTGATCATGATATTCCCCGCGGAGATGTGAATGATGTTGAGCCTGGATTAAGGCCTTATCTAAATTCATTTTTGATGGAGGGGCTGCAAAGGTGGTGTGTGATCGATATGCGAATACTTACCAATAGTGAGTTGTTCGCGAATATAGGTAGATAAGAGGGAAGGTAGGTAAGACAGATAAAAATGAATGCGCGGCTATTATTGGCAGATATTTCTGAGTCAATGGTTGGGATCATAACCGCAGCCATTTTGGGTGGGCTGTGATAAAAATGAGCTGTTTTCCCGATACGCGTCATGTCTGACTTGATCAATCAAACGTTCACTTGCCTCATCGCTGGAACTCTGCATATATGAAAGATAAGTCGGCGTATTCAAAACGAACTGGAAATCCAACGGAGCACGGGCTGTCTGAGATGAAGAGTGCTCTGCAAGATGATGGATCAGGATTTGCCGATTCTACTGCGAAATCTATTCATAACCAGAGTGGTAATAATTCGGAAGCAAATGCGTTGGGGCTAAAAATGGAGGCTGTCGATTCCGGCGAGACTGCTTTTTCAAGCGCCACAATATCAAAAAATAGACCTAGGGACATCAACTGGGCTTCGGTGTTATGGCTTTTTGTTTTGCTCGTCGCTTCAGCCGCGCTCTTTTATGTCGAATATCAGCGATTTAACGCAGAGAAAGTCAAAGGTATGCTGTCAGAAACAGCGCAAAGTCTGCAAATTAAAATTAGGGATGTCGCTCTTCAAACATCACGTATTAGAGAAAGCTCCCCTGAAGAGCGTATCAGTCTCAATGCACTAAAAAGCGATGCGCTTAGCGAATTGACGAAGTTTGAGAGGATCCTCCCTCTTGGCTTATCTGTGCGGGACGCCAATGAGACTAGTCAGCTAACAGCGATTAGTCGCTTGAAATACACCATCTTTCCAGAGATTGATTTATTGTTAAAAAATCACTTGGTGTTGGATTCGACATGGGATGATGTCGAGTCGATGGATGATTTGATATTCAAACTTTCGACTCAACTAAATTTGATGATTGGTCAGGTCGTTGAGCAGCGTTTAGGAGAAGGAGTGGCAGCGCTGCTTGGTGAGCAGAATGTCCTGCTAGAACGGGTGAAGTCGAATGCAGGTTGGTTGGTCAGAGGCCGGACTGGGATTGGTCTATCGGTAAGCTTGGTAAAAGCAGACATGATGAAACTTGAGTCCAATAACAGATTGTTGCTGGAGAATGGCCGCGAAATCATTGGGGCATGGCCGGCCGAGCTACTCGACGATTTCGCGCAGCTTGATGATAGTGTGGGCGATATGTTGAAGCCAGTGGAGGCCTCGTTTTGGCTACAAAATTCTGTAGATAGAGTAACCGAGAATAGTTTGGTTTTGGCGAAACTCCTTGATCAGTTAGAGTTGGATATCGCTACTTCGGCAGTATTTGTAAACCATTGGATCTTTAACCAGCGCATACGTTTTGTGCTAATCGCACTAGCGCTAATGTCGCTGGCTTGCTTTGCGCGAGTTTCAGGTAATCGTGGTGGAACCCCGTCGAACTCTGATGATTATCAGGGCTCGATTTCCACTGCTGCAATTGATCAATTGATTGTCGATCTTCAAGAATTTACCAATGGAGACCTGACAGTGCATTCGGAAACTAGCGATGAAATGGCCGATGCGCTTACGAAGTCAGTTAATTTCGCTGTGAAAAGTATGCGATTGATGGTTGAAGAAATTCGATCTGCATCTTGGGATGTAGACGAATGCACAAAGGAGATGGGTTCTCTTATTTCAAGATTCCGGTTAGATAATGAAACTCAATATGCTCAGGTTGCGGGTATTTATGGTGATGTTAGAAAGGTAACTGACGTGATCGACTTTTTTTACAAGAATGCTTCCGAATCCTCCCAATGGTTGAGTGTTTCGGTTGATGCTGCGACGGAAGGGGCAAGCAATGTGCGGCAGACCGTACAGGGGATGGGGGCTGCGAGAACTCAGGTACAGGATACACTTGGACGATTGCGCCGACTGTCTGACCATTCACAGCAAATTAGCGATCTGACTAAAGGTATTCAGAGTGTTTCTGAACGAACCAATGTGCTGTCTCTCAATGCGTCTATTCAGGCCGCAATGGCCGGGGAGGCTGGAAAGGGTTTTGCCGTAGTGGTGGAAGAAGTTCAAAAGTTAGCTGAAAGATCGGCGGATGCTTCAGGTAGAATAGAGGAGCTGGTGAAAAATATTAATCAGGATATCAACAATGCGGTTTTTCTCATGGAAACAACGACCAAAGAAATTGCATCAGGGGTTCGAATGACTGATGAAACCGAAGCCGTGTTTGACCGAATTAAATCAACGAATCAACAGTTAATGGGATCGATTAGTCAGTTCTCAGGCGGCTCCGAGGAAGAGTTGGAAACGATGGAGTCGATCAGTGACCGCATTGAAATGCTAAATATATCTTCCCGTCGAAACAATTCTAATGCGTCTGAAGTGGCAAATGCGATGGGACAGCTAAAAATAGTGGCACAAAGATTGAATCGGTCTATTATGGGTTTTAGGGTGGATTAACCATTGTTTCTAATTTTATTTCTTTCGCTGTGTATAACAAATAGGCAAGTATAGCCAGATGAGCATTCCGTCTTGTGGTCCACAAATGTTTGGTTGGGTTAAGCCTGAGCTGTGGGAGTATATTAAGCGGATAGAAAATAGCGCGACCAGAGTTCGACATGGCGCTGACATCGTCACGTTAAATGTTGCTTCTGACTCCCTGCACAAAGTATATGGCATCCTACGAATTCTGGACTTAAACGCTATCTGTCTGTTCGTTGAGGACCTAGCATTGTTGAACCAACGGATGGTTGAGCAGGGTGACTCAAGTCAGATGGAACATATGCTCTCTAGGTTTATTGTCGGGATCGGCGAGGTCAAAACATACCTTTATGCTATTGAAAGTGAATCACCCCAATCACCCTTAGCGCTAGTTGCCTCCATTAATGCTGTTCGAAAGCTGACAAACCGAACTAGATTGGCATTGTATGATTTGTTTGCTCCTTCGCTGGACCTTAATCTCAAAATTTCACACGAACGAACACTTCGTCTGACCGACTCTGAGAGAATTAACCTCCTTTTTCACTTACGGCAAAGATTCAGACAATCGCTGTTACATTGGTTAAGCCATGATAATCAGCAGGGGATGTTGTCTAACATTTCAGAGGTACTAGATCAGCTAAAGCAGGTCAGTAAAATTGATGTTTTAAAAGCACTGTGGGTGGTTGCAAAGGATTTCGTCGACGTGATGCGTCGTGGAGAACTATCAGTTTCCAATGAAGTGAAAGCGCAGTTTGCTAATCTTGACCTCGAAATTACTCGAATGAAAGATGAGAGTAACGAATCGATCAAACAAAACCCACCTCAAGAATTGCTTAAGCAGATGTTATTCTACATCGGTAGTGGGGTAAGTAACGCGGTTCAGGCTGGTGGGTTGGTTCACTCTGAGGTGTACGAACAAACTAGGTTGGAACAATGGTTTGTTTTTAGTGCCGAAGACACTAAGGGAATACGTGATCGAGAGCTTGAGAGAAAGTTGGGGGAGCTAGCCGATGTTTTCAGCTCTTCCGAACTGTACTTGTTGGAAACAGGGCTGGAGGAGTGTCTTACTGGAGATAAGTCCAGCGATACCAATGTATCTTTTCTTTCGTTGTTACAACTTCTAGAAGGAGAGGCCCGTGAAAGAGGAATTTCAGATCTTGCGAATTTGGTGGAAACGATTATGTCCACGATCAAGACATTCTTTTACGCAGGCCGAAATGTTGATGGATCGAACAGTGATTTGCGATTAGCGTCTGCTGTGTTGGTGTCGATTGATGGATTACGTCGCCCCCCAGTGTCTTCGGTCCAGTGGTTGTCGACCGTCAACGCTTGCAGAAGCGATCTCCTTGCATTGATCGGTGATGGCGATGATGAGTTTAAGGGGATTGTGGTAGATGCACGATATGTGGCCAATGAAGTGGAAGAAGCCAAAAATCTTCTTCTCCGGGAAATTGTAAACCGTCTTAGAAGTTTTGAGAGTGTTATCTACAATTACCAGCAAGATGGTGATTTAGTCAACCTTAGCCGTATTAGATCGGGGTTATCAGAATTGACCAAGTTGTTTGTCATTTTGGAAGCAAATAAAGGATTGGATCTGGCACGTTCACTGATCCTTACTATCGATGCTTTTTGTCAGGATGAAACATCTTTGACTATTTCTCCCGCTCAAAGGGAGCAGGTGGCATTTGTTATTGCCAGTTTGCAGGTCTATGCTGATGAACTGCAATACACGGATAATCATTCTGATCGATTGATTGATAATGCCAGAGCTGCGCTAAAATCAATGAGTGTCGAAGGTTGCACTGAAGAAAAGCTTTATCCAGAAAGTTCTAACAGTGATTCGTCTGATTCTGAGGATGGGGCCTTAGAGCCCGGGCTGGATTCCTCGTATGGGCAGATAGAGACGTTGCAAACAGATGGGTTTGTCGATTTAGTGGGTTCCCAGAGTGTGCTATGGGACGACACCAGCGAGACTGATAAAAGGTTTGTGATGCCACTTTTGGATCGCATTGACGAAAAAAGACGAGTCCTCAAAGTTAATTCTGGGAAGCGGGTGTTGATACGTGAAATCCAAGCTGTGTTCAAGGCGGTCAATGTTTTTCTCGTGGGACAAGGACAGCAGGAAGCCGCTGAGTTCGCTGAATTGGGCGAGTCAACCATGGAGGCTTTGAATGGTGAAGATTTGGATTTTGATGAGAGTGCCGAGCGCTTTGTTAAATCAATGTGTGATCGAGTTCGACAGGAATTTTGTTCAGATATTGAGCAGATAGAAGGGGATTCGGGGCAAAGCGTGCAGGATTGGCAGCTTGCTTTAAACGTGCTGATCGATAGTGCTCGAGCTAAGAAAGAGGAGCAATTGGTTGCAGAGAGATTGCAGGGAAATCGAAACGGAGATTGGAAACGCTCCGCTCGGGCTCAGGACGTGTCAAGTGAGTATGAAGAATCAGAATCTCCCAAGCGATTCAGCATTCTATTTTCAGACGAGCTTAGACAAATATTTGTTGGAGAGCTAAAAGAACATACTTTGCGTTTGAAAAGCAGCTATCGGTCGCTGGTATCGAACGCTGAGAACATTGATACCTTATCCTATCAGGAAACTTTTTTACGAAGCGTTCATGCGCTAGCTGGGAATTGTCGGAGTATTCAATTTGACAGTATCGCCATCTGTGTAGAGGCTTTAGAGCCTATTGTTCATTCTCAAGCCTCTTTTAATACATTTTCTATACGTTTTGACGAGTTATTCGAGGGCGCTATCGGGTTGTTGGATAGGGCGGGTGATGAAATTCGCTCAAAAGGAGTGTTGCCGGAGAATATTGTATCGGAACTGCGTTTTGTTTCACAGACGCTGTTGAATGCCACGGCCGATTTACTCTCAGAAGAAAATATAGAAAAAGCCCATGCTGGCCCTGATATAAGAGTGATTTTCTTGGATGAAAGCAAGTCAATTCTGTCTAGAGTGAATCAACACTTGTCAGAATGGCGTGCGGGTGAGCTCACCCCTGAAATGTTGATCTCTATACGTCGTGAGTTTCATACGCTTAAGGGAAGCGCGGGAGCGACAGGCTTCGATAATGTGTCTATTTTATGCCATAACGTTGAAAGCTTTCTGGATCAAGAAGAGGTTTCGCCGCACAGTGAGCAATCGAGTTTACTCAATCTGTTAGAAGAAATTCATGATGGCTTGGCTTCGGAACTCGGTTTTATTCCAGCTGGTGCGGGCAATCACATGAGATCGTTGAATAAGGCCATTACGTTGCTATTGTCGGACGAGTCCCTTAGGCGTGAGCTAAAAGAACCGCCTTCTCGTGGTATTGAAAAAACGTCAACGAATTACTCTACTTTAGCTGGTGATGATGCATCTGTGGAGGATTCACAGAAAATACCGTCGCTAGCTAATGAGTATTCACACGCTCGGTTAGGGCTAATGGAAAAGCCAATGGACTCCTCTGTTGAGGATGGAGGCAGATTGCCCCGTGGTTTGAGAAAGGAGGAGCCCATGTCGTCTCCTCTTGCTTTCACCATGACGCAGCTGGATGAATTCGATGAGATGAATGAACAATCAGAGGCGGGATTCGCTGACAACTCGTTGAGAATTGAGAATAAGAAACTCTCTGAGCTGGTGAATCACTCTGGAGAGCTGGGATTGATTCGGACACAATTGAAAAATATGTTGGAACAAACCAGAAAGGAGCTGGATGTTTTCAGAGACAGCGTGCGGTCCATGAAGGAGTCAGTGGTTGAAATTGAAAGTGAATCGGAGGCATTGGTTGCTGCTTGCCCGATGCCATTTGAAAACAGCATTATATCGGGAGGAATTGATTCTTCTCATAGAGACCGTTTTGTTAATCTCCAAACTCAAACTGAGACACTAAACTCGCAGTTGGGTAAGTTGTTAGGGGTAGAAAAATCATTGGATGACCGAGCGTCTGAGTTGGGGGAAGCGTTACTTCGACAGTTTTATCTGGGTGAGCAGCTTCAATCTGGGCTTATGAGCGCCCGGATGTCGTCAATTAATGAGCATATGCCACGATTGAGGCAATTGGTTCGGGAGGCATCGAGAAAAGCTAAAAAGCCAGTTAATTTTATTGTGATCGGCGGCGAAATCGAAGTTGATAGACAAGTCATTGGGACCATGATAGCGCCCTTCGAGCACATGATTCGTAATGCCATCGCCCATGGCATTGAACCATCCAGTATTCGTTCTCATGAGAATAAGAACCTAGAAGGACAATTGCAACTTAAGGTCACTCAGCAGGGCACTGAGTTGTTCGTTGAATTGAAGGATGATGGCCGGGGGTTGGACTACTATAAAATTGCCGCCAGAGCCGTCAGGCTAGGTTTTGCTAAAAACATGAGAGAGGTGACGGATGATCACTTATTGCAAGTTATCGTTCAGCCGGGATACAGCACAGAAGAAGTAGTCAGTCTGGAGTCTGGTCGAGGGGTCGGGATGAACGTTGTTTATCAGTCAGTCCGAAATTTAGGAGGCTCCCTGTCGGTGTCTACTCAAAGAGGACATGGAACAAGCTTTCAATTCCGCTTGCCAGTGACACTGTCTGTTACTCAAGCACTACTGGTCAGGCTTGGGGACTATCGGTGTGCTATTTTGTCCCGCACGATAGAGCGAATCATTGAAGTTAGAAAGTCAGATCTCATCAATGTGGGTGGCGTTCTGCACCTCAATTTCAATGACCGACGTTTACCTATTTTGGATTTGCCCGATAGAATGGAAGTGGCGGGATCCGTTGCAAGCAAAGGAACGGCGTCCATTATTGTGATTCGACTAGCAGATCGAGTTGCCGCGTTTTCTGTTGATGGGTTTGAGGAAACAGTTGATATTGTTAGCAAGACACCCGGCACTCAGCTTGTGTCAATTAATGGTGTCTCAGGCGTGACTGTTCTGGCTGACTCCAGCATTGTTCTGATTTTGGATCCAGGCCAGTTTATTGAAACGATGGAACTGGAAACCCAACCTTTGGTGATACCTAAACTTGAGGATGGCGACGAAGCTTCCAAAAGATTAAAGCAGGTGTTGATTGTGGATGACTCTCCGGTGTTACGAACCGTCATGCAACGGGATATCAATTCCATTGGGCTGGAGGCTTTGGTCGCGAGAAATGGCATTGAGGCGTTGGAAACACTGAATCAGACGAAGGTTGATATTGTTCTGGTGGATATAGAGATGCCCGAAATGGGTGGCTACGAATTCCTGGTGGAGCTAAGGAAAGATCCTCGTTTCGATACGCTTCCCGTGGTTGTTATTACTTCGAGATCGGATGAGCAGCATCGGGATAAAGCATTGTATCTAGGTGCTGATGACTATATTAATCGGCCGTATAATGTGTTTGCATTGGCCCATATAATCAAAAAATTGATTAGTGCAAGAGGCAGAAAACAGTCATGAAGGTCCTGTCTTTGGATACCCGAGCAGGGTCTTTGCTCATACCAGTGAGCATGGTTGCCCAGGTTTTAGCGAGCTCAAATCAACGACTTTGTGAACATAGACAGCCTTACATCTCATATGAGATAAATTGGCGCGAATATTCAATGCCTTTGGTTAACAGTTCTGAAGCGCTCGGAGCGACAGCGATTCTTGATGAAGATTACAGTCGAGCAGTGGTGTTATGGCCTGTGCATGGATTTAAACAGAATGATTTTCTTGCTTTTAGTAGCCGTGAGGCACCAAAGATTATTGTCATTGACGATACTATGGTTTTGTTACCGTCAACGATGTCAAAAGAAATTCGTTATGCTGCTGGTGTTATTCAGGTTGGGAGTCGTTTAGGTATTATTCCTGATCTGAAAACGTTGGCTCAGGATGTTTTTTGAGACCAAGTAGTGTTTGCTGAGAAAGTAATTGCATATAATGAGTTTTGCTCTCTTGGATCGTATCGATACCTATCTTGGGAGATTAACCCGTTCTCCTATTCTTCGAATGTTCTACTTTAATGAATAATTATCCAACACTGCACGAATTGGCAGAACTGGTAATACAGGTTTCAGGACGTGTCCCTGCGCTGAAATCTGGGCGCGTTGGGCACACAACGAAGCTTGATGGTAGTTTTGTGACTGCGATTGATAAGCAAATGCAGGAAGAGTTATTGGAGATCTTAATGCAGAGGTGGCCAGGTTTTGGTGCTATTGGAGAGGAAATGGAGCATTCGGATCAGATTACGGTTACGAAAGCCAATAGTGAGAGAGGCTATTGGGTAATCGATCCACTGGATGGTACGACGAACTTTATTTCAGGTTTCCTGTTTTACGGCGTCTCAGTGGCCCTTGTTGTGGCGGGCTGCCCCATTCTCGCGGTGGTCTATGACCCAGTCAGAGACGAGGTCTTTTCTGCAGAGTCGGGTAGAGGAGCATATCTCAATGGACAGAGAATGACGACAGTGTCAGAACCGGCGATTGAAAACTGTATCGCGAATGTTGACTACAAACGATTGGTTGGTGATTTGTCGGCGCAACTGGTGCGGTGCCCACCTTATCGTTCTCAAAGAAATCTTGGTGCTTCAGTATTGGAATGGTGTTGGCTTGCCGCAGGTCGGTTTCAATTGTATTTACATGGTGGTCAAAAACTATGGGATTTTGCGGCGGGTTATCTTATCTTGATGGAAGCGGGGGGAGATGCGACCTCCCTATCTGGAAAGCCACTCGATTGTGGAAACCTAAGAAAGCGGTCAGTGGTTGCTGCAGTTACTCCGGCATTACTCGTTCAATGGAAAAGTTGGATTGAGGTCAATAGTAAGGTTTCGAAAAACCTACAATACTGAAAGGGTACCGCCGCATAGAGCGTAGTTGTTGTACTGTACTCGCAAACTAAATGCCATGTGATTATTCCCACGTCTGATTCGCTATGGCAATGGAGTAAGGGATATCGTTGTACTGATGTGGATTTAGACTTCAGAAAACAGTCAAAAAGCGCTATATTCTCATTCTGGAAAATGAACAAGTTATCAACATTTATGTCGGCAAGAATCGGCGTGCTTGTTAATCGCTTTCAAGAGCTAAGTGCAAGCTAGATCTAAGTCAAGTAATGTGATTGCTGTGCGGGATATGATGGTTTTTCGTACTAGGAGACTTGTTTTTTAAACTGTCAGATTTTAGGTTTTCTTTGCTCTTTTAGTGCGCGATAGTACGCGGGGTTAACTCCCTCATGATGTCATTATCTTTGCTCCAAAAGGGCTCTTTGTTTTCGAAACTCTCAAACTCAGCTAAGAGGCGGTTAATGACGTCAATTGATAAGCGGACTAAAGCAAATGCCATACGAGCATTAAGTATGGATGCTGTCCAGCAAGCAAACAGCGGCCATCCTGGTGCTCCAATGGGTATGGCGGATATTGCTGAGGTGCTTTGGGGGGATTTCTTGAAACACAATCCTGCAAATCCAAAGTGGTCTGATCGTGATCGATTTGTACTTTCAAATGGCCACGGATCTATGCTGATTTACTCTCTCTTACATTTGACGGGGTATGATTTGTCCATTGAGGATATTAAGCAATTTAGACAACTACACTCAAAAACCCCAGGCCATCCAGAATATGGCTATGCTCCGGGTGTAGAGACAACGACGGGTCCTTTGGGACAGGGAATTGCTAATGGAGTAGGTATGGCTATTGCTGAAAGAACGTTGGCTGCGCAATTTAACCAACCCGGTTTTGCTTTAGTGGATCACTGCACTTATGTCTTTCTTGGAGATGGGTGTTTGATGGAGGGTATCTCCCATGAAGCATGCTCATTAGCCGGTACATTAGGACTCGGTAAGCTGATCGCGGTGTATGACGACAACGGCATTTCTATCGATGGTGAAGTAGAAGGTTGGTTTACTGATGATACTCCGAGCCGATTTGGCTCTTACGGATGGCATGTGATTGCCGATGTGGACGGACATGACCCCGAAGCGATTCGTAATGCAATTGATGAGGCGAAACAGACTAGTAATAAACCGTCACTGATTTGTTGTAAAACAACCATTGGCTTCGGATCGCCGAACAAAGGCGGAAAAGAATCCAGTCATGGTGCTCCGTTGGGTAAAGAAGAAATTGAGCTGACTCGTGCTGCTCTAGGCTGGCCTCATGAAGCGTTTGATATTCCCGCTGAGATCTACACTGCATGGGATGCTAAGGCGAAGGGGCAAAATGCAGAAGCTAAGTGGTGCGAAATGTTTGAACAGTATCGTATTGCCCATCCCGTACTGGCCGCCGAGTACGAAAGGAGATTGGCATCGACGTTACCAGACGAATGGTATGACCAAGTTGGTGAAAAGATTAATCAGATAGTTGAAAACAAGGAAACTATCGCGTCACGCAAGGCCTCACAAAATGCTTTGCAGAAATTTGGTCCTTTATTACCTGAATTAATCGGTGGATCAGCAGATCTTGCTGGTTCAAATTTGACGATATGGTCTGGCTCTAGAGGGATACAGAATCACGCCGATGGAAACTATATTTACTATGGTGTGAGAGAGTTTGCCATGGCTGCTATCAATAACGGATTGGCACTGCACGGAGGTTTCAAACCTTATTGTTCCACCTTTTTGATGTTTTCGGAATATGCCAGAAATGCACTGAGAATGTCTGCGTTAATGAAAATACCAACGATCTATGTTTTTACTCATGATTCGGTTGGTCTCGGTGAAGATGGCCCGACACACCAACCTGTTGAACAAACTGCAACGCTTCGTCTAATACCTGGCATGTCTGTTTGGAGACCCTGTGATGCTGTGGAATCTGCCATTGCCTGGAAAGAAGCGATTGAATCGACCAATCAACCCTTTTCTTTGATTTTCTCACGACAAAACCTCGAGCATCAAACTCGAAACCCCGATCAGCTGGAATGCATTAAAAAAGGTGGGTATGTGCTTAAAGACAGCGTTGAAGAACCTGAACTTATTCTGATTGCAACCGGTTCTGAGGTTGGGTTAGCGATGGCGGTAGCGTCTAAGCTATCAGATCGAGCTATCCGAGTGGTGTCCATGCCGTCAACGGATCGATTTGAAGCTCAAGACAGAGTTTACCAGCAATCGGTGCTGCCAATTTCTGTTACCAAGCGGGTGGTCGTTGAGGCCGGTGTTAGCGGTGGATGGGGGAAATACACCGGATTCGATGGTGTTGTTGTGGGTATTGATACGTTTGGTGAGTCAGGGCCTGCCAAGGACGTGTTTGAGCATTTTGGGATGACCGTTGATAACGTTTTGGCAACGATTTCTGACATGTTGTCCGATGAATCCTGAATACAATTTGTGACCACTTATCTGATCGAGACTCCGATAATTTCATTGACTGAGGCTGATTGCCTGGAACGCTATGTATAAACTCACAGATATGGAACTCCACGGGAAACGTGTTCTGATTCGACAGGATCTGAATGTGCCCATTGAAGATGGTGTTGTTACCTCTGATAAGAGGGTTTTGGCTTCATTGGAGACCATTCAGCAGGCCGTTGTTGCCGGTGCAAAAGTGATGGTTATGTCGCATTTAGGTCGACCTAATGAAGGTATTTGCGACCCGGCGTTTTCTTTGAGCCCGGTGGCTGATTGTTTAGGTAAGCATCTGGATTTTGATGTGCAACTCAATACAGATTATCTGTCTCTTCCCCCCTCTTTAGAAAATGGCGAGGTCGTGCTGTTGGAAAACGTTCGCTTTAATGTTGGTGAGAAAACAAATGACGAAGCTTTGTCTAGAGCTTATGCGTCGCTGTGTGATGTTTTCGTCATGGATGCTTTTGGAACGGCACATCGTGCTCAGGCATCAACTCATGGCGTAGCACAATTTGCAGGAGTGGCCTGTTCAGGACCGTTGTTACAAAATGAGATTGAGTCGCTGGGTAAAGCATTAGTTCAACCTAATCGCCCGATGGTGGCAATTGTCGGTGGCGCAAAAGTTTCTTCAAAACTTACTGTGCTTGAATCGTTGTCGAGCGTTGTTGATCAATTAGTTCCGGGTGGTGGGATTGCAAATACTTTCATCGCAGCGGCCGGTTATAACGTAGGAGCCTCACTTTATGAACCTGATCTCGTTTCAGAGGCAAAAAAGCTGATGCTGCAGGCGGCAAAGAAAGGCAGAGAAATCCCAGTCCCTGTCGATGTTGTGGTTGGAAAAAAATTTGCAAAGGATGCTGAACCAACGGTCAAACTAGTTGAAGAGATTGATGAAACGGACATGATTCTAGATGTTGGCCCTAAAACAGCGGAACGTTACGCACAAATCATGAGGGATGCTGGTACGATCGTTTGGAATGGCCCTGTCGGTGTGTTTGAATTTGATCAATTCAGCTACGGTACCCAGGAGCTTGGAAAAGCCATCGCTGCATCTTCGGCCTTTTCAATTGCCGGAGGAGGGGATACCCTTGCGGCGATAGAAAAGTACAATCTAGGTGAGAAAATTTCCTATATCTCGACTGGTGGAGGTGCCTTTCTTGAGTTTCTGGAAGGGAAAACACTACCAGCCATAGCGATGCTAGCTTCGCGGTACACTGCTTGAGTTCACTTCTCTACCTATCTTAAGATAGAAGTAGGTTGAGGTGTTTAATGCTCCGGTTTTTGTTTCTATAATACTTGGTCTAAATCTCTGATAAGGTCTTCAGGGTTTTCTAGTCCCACAGAAACTCTAAATAGGCCGTCCCCAGCGATGGCTGTATAGTTATTGAGGTCATCGTGGGTTAATTGATAGGACGATTGGACGAGGTCGTTTGTGTCCATTAGATATATTAAGCTCCGATGATGCCCGAGTGATACTGCATAGTGGAATATCGATAACTGTTTCATCATTTTCTCTGCTGTGTCATGTGTGTTTTTTACTCTGAACGCAAGCATGCCCGAGAAGTTCTTCATTTGTTTAGCGGCTATGTCATGACTAGGATGCGTTTTCAGTCCTGGGTAACGGACTAGCTCTACCCTACTATGTTGTTCCAGATACTTTGCGACTTTTAAGGCATTCTCTTGGTGTACTCGCATTCTAATGGGTAAAGTCGCCGCTCCTCGCATGATTAGCCATGCATTGAATGGGCTCTCATGCTACTGCCATGCATTGAATGGGCTCATGCTACTGCCATGGTGAATGACTCCTTCATTTCGCAAAAGGTTAATGTGTTCACTGTTCGCCATGACGGCTCCACCCATGGCATCTCCGTGGCCACCAATGTATTTGGTTAGAGAATGAATCACCAAATCAGCGCCAAGTTGCAGCGGCTTAGTGGCAATCGGTGTCGCGAATGTGCTGTCAACAGCGAGTAGTGCATTGTTATCATGGGCCGTTTTCGCAATTTTAGCGATGTCCGTGATGTTAATTAGCGGATTGGATGGTGTTTCTATCCAGATCATCTTCGTTTGTTTCTTAATAGCCATTTCAACCGCCTCTGGATTGCTGGTATCGACCGGTGTCACTTCTATTCCCATTCTGGGCAGTGTTTTTCTGGCGAGCTCCGCGGTGCCGGCATAATTTGTGCTGCTAATAATCAGATGATCGCCATGGCTTAAAAAGCTCAGGAGCACCGCAGTGGACGCTGCCATGCCGGAAGAAAATGCAACACAGGCTTGTGATTCTTCTAGAATAGTCAGTTTGCTTTCAAGTTGAGTGACAGTTGGATTAGCCCACCGGGTATACATGTAGGGTGTATCTTCGTCAAAATTCGTGGCGGAAAAACTAACGGTTTTATCAACGGCAAAGGTGCTTGACATAACGATGTTTGGAGCAGAAGCACCAGTTTGCTGATCTGGAGTTTCACCACCGTGTATTGCTTGGGTTTGGGCTCCGATATCTATCGGGAGTTTTTTTCGGGACATGAGTCGAGCTCTTGTAGCGTTAAGTCGAATTCAAATTGAAACACGAATGCACATGTTTAATCACGGATTGTTGGCGAGTTTCTAGTATGTCTCTGTATTATGCTCAATATTAATATAAAGTATAATTAGGTGTTGAAAATCAGAATTAATAAGCGCTTTAATTATGCGAAGAAACCGAAAAGCTAAAATAGTGGCAACATTGGGTCCAGCCAGTTCCACTGAAACGACCATTAAGGCGTTGCATCTCTCGGGTGTTGATGTTTTTAGACTCAACTTTAGTCATGGTAGCCACCAAGACCATAGAGAACGAGTAGAGATTATAAGACGAATAGAGCATGAAGTCGGGCACCCCATTGGTATTTTGATGGATATTCAGGGCCCTAAATTGCGCTTGGGCAAGTTTGATAATCATTCAGTCGAACTTGTCAAAGGTGACACCTATCGTTTGGATCTCGATGAAGAAAAAGGAGACCAGCATCGAGTTTCGTTGTTGCATCCTGAGATTTTTGCTGCTTTGAATGTCGGCAGCGAGCTTATGATCGATGATGGACGTGTCAGGTTAAAAGTGACCGAGGCCACTGATCAATATGTGGTGACACAGGTGATGGTTGGCGGAGTCATTAGCGATCATAAAGGCGTGAACATCCCCGGGGTTGTCCTTCCTATTTCTGTGATCACTGAAAAAGACCGGATAGACCTGGAGTATAGTTTGTCTTTAGACGTAGACTGGGTCGCCCAGTCTTTTGTACAGCAACCAGAAGATGTCAGGGAATTGAGGACTCTGGTCAATGGTCGTGCCGCTATTATGGTGAAATTGGAAAAGCCATCGGCACTTGAACATTTGGACGAAATTCTGGAATTATGTGATGGTGTTATGGTTGCGAGAGGCGATTTAGGCGTTGAGCTTCCACCAGAACAAGTGCCCATTGTACAAAAACACCTGATTCGAAAATGCAGACAGGTTGGCAAGCCTGTCGTTATTGCGACGCATATGCTGGATTCAATGGTCCATGTTCCTGTTCCGACACGGGCAGAGGCTTCTGATGTTGCCACCGCAATTTATGATGGTGCCGATGCGGTGATGCTATCTGCGGAGTCAGCGGCAGGAGATTATCCTGTCCAATCAGTCACGATGATGGATAAAATTATCCACGAGGTTGAGCAGGATCCAGTCGCGCAAAATATCCTTGATGCCCAAAGGCCGGACCCCAATGCTACTACTGCAGATGCGATTTGCAATGCATTGCAGAAAGTAACACATGTTTTGTCTTCCACTGCAACGGTAACCTATACTTCCTCTGGTAGTACCACGCTGCGTGCTGCTCGTGAACGACCTAGAGCCCCTATACTTAGCCTCACGCCAGAGATCAAAATCGCAAGATACTTGTGTGTTGCTTGGGGTGTGCATCCCGTTTTAGTGAGCGTTGCGAACGAAGATGCGAATCTGATGGAGGTGATCAACACGGCTAAGGACATCGCAGTGAGAGAAGATTTCGCAAAACTTGGTGACGCCGTAGTAATCGCAGCGGGGCTGCCATTTGGTGTTTCAGGCACCACTAACCTACTGCATGTCGCATGGATTGATTGATTTTTGCTGCTGATCCGTATTTGCATTTTTGGATGTCTTTATCCTAAATTGACATAAATTTTGAATATCTTGCGGCATATAATAGCCTAGCTAATGCGTTAAACTACGCAGTATCATCTTTTTCATCAGGCGTTTTTTTACCAAATCGTTTTATAGTAAATTTTATGAATATTCACGAATACCAGGCTAAATCCCTTTTAGCCGATTTTGGCGTCACGGTCCCCAAGGGGCAGGTGGCTTTTACCGTTGATGAGGCCATCGATGCCGCCAGATCATTAGGTGGCTCGGTTTGGGTAGTTAAGGCTCAAATTCATGCCGGTGGGAGAGGTAAAGGTGGTGGTGTGAAAGTAGTGAACAGTATCGAAGAAGTTGAATCCACGTCGGAAGAAATTTTAGGTATGCAGCTAGTGACCCACCAAACCGGCTCCGCTGGGCAAGAAGTCAAACGTATCTATATAGAAGAAGGGTGTGACATTGCTCGTGAGCTGTATTTGGGGCTGTTAGTAGATCGTGGAAGCAGTCGTGTGACGGTGATCGCTTCGACCGAGGGCGGAATGGACATTGAAGAAGTGGCTGAAACTGCACCCGAAAAAATTATCACTGTGGTAATCGATCCGGCGACAGGCCTACAACCTTTTCATGCACGTAAACTGGCGTTCGGTTTGGGACTTGAAAGTGCACAGGTTCGCTCTGCGGTGAAATTTCTACAGGCAATGTACGATGCATTTATCCAACTAGATGCCAGTATGGTCGAAATCAATCCATTGGTTGTTAAAGGCGACGGAGAACTAATTGCATTGGACGCAAAAATGAATTTTGATAGCAATGCTTTGTACCGACATCCAGACGTGGCGGCATTGCGAGACGAGGATGAAGAGGATCCGGCGGAAATTGAAGCTGACAAGCATGAGCTGAACTATATCAAGCTTGATGGCTCGATCGGCTGTATGGTCAATGGTGCGGGATTAGCGATGGCAACCATGGATATTATTCAATTATATGGTCAGTCCCCGGCGAATTTTCTGGATGTGGGCGGGGGGGCTACCGCAGAACGTGTGACCATTGCATTTAAAATTATTCTTTCAGATCCGAATGTTAAGGGAATCTTGGTGAATATTTTTGGTGGAATTATGCGTTGTGATGTGATCGCCGAAGGGATTATCACTGCGGCAAAGGAGGTGAAGTTGAATGTGCCCCTAGTGGTGCGTCTGGAAGGAACCAATGTGGAGAAGGGTAAGGCGATACTGGCTGATTCCGGATTGCCCATTGTTTCCGCGAACAATCTGGCTGATGCCGCTCAAAAGGTGGTTGAAGCAGTCAATAGTATAAGTATAAGCGCTGCCAAATAAAGGAAAAATCTTATGTCTGTTTTAGTTAGCAAATCTACCAAAGTTATTTGTCAGGGGTTTACGGGTTCTCAAGCAACGTTTCATAGTGAACAGGCCATTGCCTATGGGACGCATATGGTTGGTGGCGTAACCCCAGGAAAGGGTGGGCAAGTCCATCTTGGCCTGCCGGTATTTAATACCGTTGATGAAGCGGTAGGAATGACGGGCGCTAATGCATCAGTTATCTATGTCCCACCTCCGTTTGCGGCGGACGCGATTCTTGAAGCCATTGACGCTCAGATTCCTCTTATTGTCTGCATTACCGAAGGTGTACCAGTGTTGGATATGGTGAGGGTTAAACGTGCTTTAGAAAGCTCTGCTAGTCGTCTGATTGGCCCAAACTGCCCAGGTATTATTACACCAGATGCCTGCAAGATTGGCATTATGCCAGGTCATATACACAAAAAAGGGAGTGTGGGAATTGTGTCAAGATCTGGTACTTTGACCTATGAAGCGGTGGCTCAAACGACGGCGGAAGGAATGGGGCAAAGTACCTGTATTGGCATTGGCGGTGACCCGGTTAACGGTACGAACTTCATCGATTGCCTCGAATTATTTCTTGCAGACTCTGAAACTGAATCTATCATTATGATTGGAGAAATCGGTGGAACCGCAGAGGAAGAAGCGGCTGATTTCATCAGGCAAAACTCTAAGAAAAAGCCAATGTGCGGTTTTATTGCAGGTGTTACCGCACCTCCAGGAAGAAGAATGGGGCATGCGGGAGCTATTATCGCGGGAGGTAAAGGCGGGGCTGACGACAAAATAGAAGCACTTAAGAGTGCTGGAATTGCAGTTGCTAACTCTCCTGCATCCCTAGGTAGTACCCTAAAAAGTGTCCTTGTGTGATTGACTTGGTCGTATATGGATATTTCTACAGGCGCCGATTCACTAGAATAACATCGGTTTTTGAGAGTTTAAACACCCCGTCCTAAGAGAGTCAATTAGACAATGAGTGCAGTTATTGATGTTGCAATGAAAAGGGGGCACCCTGGTAGCGGACGTAAAAAGATGCGCCCTGTCCTTAAGGGAAGACAGGTTGAGCAGTCAGCATTGGTTGATGTTCAAGCTTTGGTGGGAGACGCGCCTTTACGACGTGATCTTTTGATCGAATACTTGCATCTAGTTCAAGATAAGTATGGATACTTGTCATCAGCTCATATTGCCGCATTGGCATCATTGATGAGGTTGGCCCAGACTGAGGTTTATGAAGTTGCAACCTTTTACGCTCACTTCGATGTTGTTAAGGAAGGTGAAACACCACCACCTCAAACCACCATTCGTGTCTGTGACAGCATTGCCTGTCAATTAGCAGGAGCGGAACAGCTGATTGGGACACTGGAAACGTCCCCTTCTGCAGATATTCGAGTTGTTCGTGCGCCTTGTATGGGGCGTTGTGACAGTGCACCCGTCGCAGAGGTTGGACATAACCACATCGGAAATGCGGATGCTTCCGTATTGCTAGATGCCGCTAATCAGGGACATATCCATCCAGACACTCCAAGCTACATTACTTTTAATCAGTATGTAGAATCGGGAGGTTATCAGTTGCTAAAACGTTGTTTGTCGGGTGAAGTTGCACCAGACAGCGTGATTCAGTCATTGGATGATTCATCATTACGTGGATTGGGTGGTGCAGGGTTTCCCACAGGACGAAAGTGGGGCATTGTGCACAGCTTTGAAGGCCCTCGAATGATGGCGGTTAATGCAGATGAAGGAGAACCGGGTACGTTTAAGGATCGTCACTACCTTGAAACGGATCCTCACCGATTCATCGAAGGGATGTTGGTTGCTGCCTGGGTGGTGGGTACTGAGAAAAGCTATGTCTATGTCCGAGATGAGTATCCTGCTATCGTTTCGTTACTGAAGACTGAAATTGACGCTGTCAGAGAAACAGGTTTGGCAGATCATGTAGAGATAGAAGTGCGACGAGGAGCTGGTGCGTATATTTGCGGGGAAGAATCAGCGATGATTGAGTCTATCGAGGGTAAACGAGGGCTTCCGAGAAACCGTCCACCCTATGTCGCTGAAATTGGCCTATTTGGTAGACCAACACTTGAAAATAATGTCGAAACACTCTACTGGGTGAGAGATATTGTTGAGAAAGGCCCCGAATGGTTTTCACAGGCGGGTGCTAATGGACGCAAAGGTTGGCGTAGTTATTCGGTATCAGGAAGAGTGAACAACCCGGGTGTAAAGCTTGCACCCGCTGGAACCACAATGAATGAGTTGATCGAGAACTATTGTGGTGGCATGCAGGACGGGCATCGCTTCAAGGCTTATCTGCCGGGTGGTGCTTCGGGGGGGATTTTGCCAGCCTCTTTAGCTGACGAGCCCTTGGACTTTGACACTCTGCAGAAACATGGTTGCTTTATTGGCTCTGCGGCTGTTGTGGTGTTCAGCCATGAAGATAATATGAAATCGGTCGCGCTTAATCTCATGGAGTTCTTCCGTGATGAAAGTTGCGGTCAATGTACTCCCTGTCGCGTGGGAACAGAAAAGGCGGTAAAAGTGATGGTCAAACCACAATGGGACGTGGACTTGCTGAATGATTTGAGTGCAGTGATGACAGATGCCTCGATATGTGGTTTGGGTCAAGCTGCAGGGAATCCGATCAACTGTGTTTTAAAGTACTTTAAGGAGGACCTATAAAATGTCTGATCTGATTGAGTTTTCACTAGATGGCAAAACGGTTCATGCTAGTCCGGAAGAAACAATTTGGCAGGTAGCAAAACGCCACTCGGTGGAGATCCCACATCTTTGCTATGCACCGAAGCCTGACTATCGGCCCGACGGTAATTGCAGAGCATGCATGGTGGAAATAGAAGGAGAGCGTGTTCTGGCTGCTTCCTGCCTTAGAAAACCAAATCCTGGTATGGTCGTTAGCACGGATAATGAGCGCACGAAAAAAGCACAGTCTTTGGTTATGGAGTTACTGGTCACGGATCAACCAGCACGGGAAGTTGCTCACGACAAGCAATCTCATTTGTGGCAATGGGCAGATAAGCTGAGTGTTGAATCAAGCCGATTTGAAGCCCGTGAGGCACCTCAGATTGACATTACTCATCCTGCTATGCAGGTGGCATTGGACGCCTGTATCCAATGTAATCTATGTGTGCGGGCTTGTCGTGAAGTGCAGGTAAATGATGTGATCGGTATGGCGAATCGCGGACACCATTCCCAAATAGTCTTCGATCAGGGTGATGATATGGGCGCAAGTACTTGTGTCGCTTGCGGAGAATGCGTTCAGGCTTGTCCCACTGGTGCGCTAATGGAAATCAGTATGGTGGACGAAAAAGGTGTCGCGAAATATGCAGACCCATTATCTGAATTGACTGAGACGAATAGCGTTTGCCCATATTGTGGTGTGGGCTGCCAACTTACCTATAAGATTAAAGACAATACTATTGTCTCTGTTAAGGGCAAAGAAGGGCCTGCCAATCAAAATCGTCTTTGCGTAAAAGGTCGCTTTGGCTTTGATTATGTCAAGCACCCTCATCGGCTAACTAAACCACTGATTCGAATTGATAAGTCGACAAAAAGAGGGGAACTTGATCTCGATCCCTCCAACCCATTTACCCACTTTCGCGAAGCAAGTTGGGAAGAAGCATTAGATCTTGCGGGAGGTGGATTAAGACAAATTCGTGAGGACCATGGTAGTAACGCCTTGGCAGGGTTTGGTTCAGCGAAATGTTCTAATGAAGAAGCCTACTTGTTTCAGAAGCTTGTAAGAACGGGTTTTGGAACAAATAACGTCGACCATTGTACTAGGTTATGTCATGCCTCTTCGGTGGCAGCATTACTTGAAGGTGTTGGCTCCGGTGCAGTATCGGCGCCTTTTACTGCGGTGAAGGATTCAGATTGTGTGATCATTATTGGTGCGAATCCAGTTTCCAACCATCCTGTGGCAGCTACATTCTTTAAGCAAGCGGCGAAGAACTCAACGCTGATCATTATGGATCCTAGAAAGACAGAATTTCAGCGGCATGCCAAACACATGTTGCAGTTTAAGTCTGGTTCGGATGTAGCCATGCTCAATGCGTTGCTCAATGTCATCATCACTGAGGAACTATATGATGACAAATACGTGAGTCAACACACCGAGGGCTTTGAAAACCTTAAAAAACATATCGTTGATTTTACGCCCGAGAAAATGGAGCCAATCTGTGGTATTGATGCCCAAACACTGAGAACTGTAGCGCGAACTTATGCAACGTCCAAGGCGTCAATTATCTTTTGGGGAATGGGAATTTCTCAACATACCCATGGTACAGACAATGCACGATGTTTGATCGCCTTGTCTCTGATCACGGGTCAGGTGGGTCGACCAGGAACCGGATTGCATCCACTAAGAGGGCAGAATAACGTTCAAGGTGCCTCTGACGCAGGTTTGATTCCGATAATGTTGCCTGATTATCAATTGGTGGATGCTGATAATCTGCGATCTCAGTTTGAGGACGCTTGGGGAACAAAGCTGGACCCTCAACGTGGCTTGACAGTGGTTGAGATTATGCATGCGATCCATGATAATGAGATAAAAGGTATGTACATTATGGGCGAAAACCCAGCGATGTCTGATCCGGATGTGCAACATGCAAGAGATGCTTTGGCGAAACTAGACCATCTAGTTGTGCAGGATCTATTTTTGACGGAGACGGCATTCTACGCCGATGTCATTCTACCTGCATCGGCTTGGCCAGAAAAAGACGGCACTGTGACGAATACCAATCGGCAGGTGCAACTTGGCCGAAAGGCGTTATCGTTGCCCGGAGATGCTCGACAGGACTGGTGGATTACTCAAGAGATTGCTAGAAGGCTCGACTTAGATTGGAATTATGACCATCCAAGGGATGTATTTGCAGAGATGGGTACGGTCATGGCTTCATTCAAAAATATCTCATGGGATCGCTTAGAAAGAGAAGACGCTGTTACTTATCCTTGTGATTCTCCTGATCAACCTGGTAACGAAATCGTATTTACGAATGGGTTTCCAACGGCGTCAGGCAAAGGTAAGCTAGTGACAGCTAATGTGATTTCACCAGATGAAGTTCCCGACACAGAATACCCGATGATATTGACAACGGGTCGTCAGTTGGAGCATTGGCATACGGGTTCAATGACGCGAAGAACGGACGTTTTGGACCAAATCGAACCAGAAGCCGTTGCCAGCGTTTCACCCAAGGTGCTAATGAATCTGCAGATAGAAGCAGGTGAGAAAATCAAAGTATCTACTCGCAGAGGTGTGCTTGAAATCAAAACACGATCTGATGCAGGGGTGCCTGATGACGTGATTTTCATTCCATTTTGTTATGCCGAAGCGGCAGCCAATACCTTGACTAATTCTGCGTTGGATCCTGTCGGGAAAATTCCCGAATTCAAGTTTTGTGCTGCACGAATTGAATCGACACAGTAAAAAGAGTTTTGTATTACAAACATAAATAGTAGTATTTGCAATAAAAATGCTGCTATTTATGTGTTTTATGAAATAAAATTCCAATTAGAAATCTATTTTTACCGATAGTACAGATTTGCCTCGAGTTCACGAAACCTTGGTTGATAACTCTTTCTCTAATAATTTAAACAAACCCCCAGTTGGATAGACGATGAGTGATATAGAAATTGCCCGAGCGGCCCCCATTAAGCCGATTTTTGAGATCGCCGATAGATTAGGTATACCAAACGACGCTTTATCCCCTTTTGGCCACACTAAAGCTAAAGTCAGTCTGGATTACATCGAGTCTCTTAAAGATAAGCCAGATGCCAAATTGATTCTGGTTACTGCTATCACTCCAACACCAGCTGGAGAAGGTAAAACGACAACCTCGGTTGGATTAACCGATGGTCTCAACAAGATTGGCAAAAATGCCATGGTTTGTTTGCGCGAACCGTCACTGGGCCCCTGTTTTGGCATGAAAGGCGGTGCTGCTGGTGGCGGTTATGCTCAGGTGATTCCAATGGAAGATATCAATTTGCACTTTACCGGTGACTTTCATGCAATTAGCTCTGCGCATAACCTTTTGTCGGCGTTGATCGATAATCACATTTACTGGGGGAATGAGGCTGAGTTCGACAGTCGTCGGGTTGCTTGGAGAAGGGTTGTCGATATGAATGATCGCTCTTTATGCCAAATAACAAGCTCGCTTGGTGGTGTTTCTAATGGTTATCCTCGCGAAGATGGTTTTGACATCACGGTTGCGTCTGAAGTCATGGCAATTTTTTGTCTAGCAACTAGTCTAGAAGATCTAGAGGCACGATTGGGCAAAATTGTGGTTGGGTATACTCGTGATCGGACACCAATTCGCGCTGAGGCTGTGATGGGTCCAGGGCCGATGACAGTACTGCTAAAAGAAGCACTCGCACCTAATCTTGTGCAAACACTTGAACATAACCCCGCCTTTATCCACGGTGGCCCTTTTGCCAATATCGCTCACGGCTGTAATTCCGTGATTGCAACTCAAGCAGCCATGAAAATGGCTGACTACGTTGTGACAGAAGCGGGGTTTGGTGCAGATCTCGGTGCTGAGAAGTTCTTTGACATTAAGTGCCGCAGCGCAGGCTTGGCCCCAGATGCGGTTGTGATTGTTGCGACTGTCCGAGCGTTGAAAATGCACGGTGGTGTCACAAAAGATGAGCTGGGTAACGAAAACGTGGAAGCTGTCAGAGATGGATGTGTTAATCTAGGTCGTCACATCGAAAATGTGACATCCTACGGTGTTCCAGTTGTCGTAGCGATTAACCAATTTAGCGCAGATACCGAAGCAGAAATCGCAGCGGTGAGAGAACTCGCCGCAACTTATGGTGTTAAAGCAATTGATGCAAATCATTGGGCTGAAGGGGGTAATGGCACAACAGCACTGGCCGAAGAGGTTGCTAAAGTTGCTGATAGCGGAGTGAGTGATTTCAGCCCTCTTTATCCAGCCGATATGCCTATTTTGGAGAAAATTGAAACAGTTGCAACTCGATTATATCGTGCGGATGGTATTAATGTAGACCAAAAAACTCTCAATCAAATCAATGATTTGCAAAATGGTGGCTTTGGCGATCTGCCGGTGTGTATTGCAAAAACCCAATATAGCTTTTCCACTGACCCAAATCTGAAGGGCGCACCGACCGGGCATACTTTACCTGTTCGCGAAGTTCGTTTGTCCGCTGGGGCTGGGTTTATCGTCGTGGTTTGCGGCGATATTATGACGATGCCCGGTTTACCTCGTAAGCCCGCAGCTAACCGCATTCGAATTAACGAAGAAGGTGATGTAGAAGGTTTGTTTTAGCTGTTATTTTTAGTGTTGCCTAACCTAGTCTGGTTTGGGCAATGAAGTAATAGGAAGGCCGGCTATTTATAGCCGGCTTTTTCGATGGAAATCTAGATGCCTTGGGTGTGGAAGGAGAGATAATCGATGGCTGCTAGATCAGATCTTGAAACGATTGATATTGTTCTCGATTCGCCATTGACGTCTTTACATGGAAGGGAAGCGAAAGCTGTTATACACTCCTGTTTCTGTTGTCGGATTGAAGCGTAATGCCTAATGTCCGTTGATAAGCTGGATCAACCTGAGTACCGGCTTTTTTCATTCTCATTGTATAAATCATGACAGTTTTGAGCTCAAGTGTTAACAGACCGTTTCGTTTACAACGCAGTATGTTGTCTGTGCCCGCCATCAATACTCACATGTTTGAAAAAGCGTTGAGCAGTGAGGCTGACGTTATCATGCTGGACTGCGAAGACTCGGTGGCGATCGATGACAAGCAACGAGCACGAGAGAACGTGATCAATGCGATGAGTGAGCAGAAATGGAAATCAACCACTAAAGGGGTGGTGATTCGGATCAACGGCTCGAACACCCCTTTTATGTATAAGGACCTAATTCAGATTGTTGAAAGTGTTGGTGAACATATAGACAGTATTTTATTGCCCAAAGTAAATGAAGACACTGACGTTAAAGTGTTGGAGTGTTTGCTTAATCAGTTAGAAACCCATCTCAACCTCACTAACACCATTGGTATCGAAGTACTCGTTGAGACGGCCCAGGGTGCCGAAAATCTTAGTCGTATCGCAGCCTGTAGCGATCGATTGGAAGCGTTACATTTTGGCGCAGGAGACTTTGCTGCAAGTTGCCGAGCAAGAATGACACTCATTGGTGGAGATGCCCCCGACTATCCCGGAGATCAGTGGCACTACATCATGCAAAAAATAGTCATCGCAGCAAGGGCAAATGGATTGCGCCCAATTGATTCAGCGTTTGGTGATTATCACGACGAAGACGGTTATGTTCAGAAATTGCAAAGGGCCGTAACCTTAGGCTTCGAAGGAAAATGGGCGATTCACCCCAAGCAGATCGCTGCGGCAAACAAAGTTATGACACCACCAATCAGCGAACTTAAAAACGCGCAACGTATTATCTCTGCAATGGATGAAGCAGCAAAAAGGGGCAGAGGGGCAGCGTCATTAGACGGCCAAATGATTGATGTGGCGTCGGTAAAAATGGCTCAACATATCGTTGATACAAATCGTGCGATTCGCACTAAAGGCTAATCATTCATCTGTGTTGGACGAAACAGGCTTCAGCCTTTTACCTATTATCGAATTTAAAAGCGAGGTAGTGAAATGAATATTGCAATTCTGACATTCGATGGATACAACGAGCTGGATTCTTTTGTCGCTCTTGGCATTCTAAATCGGATCCGGGATAGGGAATGGAATGTTAAAATTACATCTCCGTCCCCAACGGTAACATCAATGAACGGTCTTACAGTTCAATCACAACAAACCCTAAGCTTTGCCAATAGCGCAGATGTAGTAATTTTTGGAAGTGGGATATTGACTCGAAAGATAGCGATTGACGAGTCAATTATGGGTCAGTTCAAATTAGATCCAATGAGGCAGGTCATTTGTGGCCAGTGTTCGGGGACATTACTCATGGCAAAACTTGGTTTGCTGAAGAGTCTGCCAGCCTGTACTGATCTTACGACCAAACCTTGGGTGATTGAAGCGGGTGTTGATGTAGTGAACGCACCATTCATTGCTAACAATAACATTGCCACTGCAGGTGGATGTTTGGCATCGCAATATCTTGCGAGCTGGATTATTGCTCGGTTAGTAAGTAGAGAGGCAGCTAAAGAAGCTATACACTATGTTGCTCCGGTTGGCGAAAAAGAATCAACTGTGGCTCACAATATGTCTGTGATATCTGATTTCCTCTAAGGTATGTCTGTTTTTTTGAGGTGAATCTTGGTCAATAAGCGTTCAAGGAATACTTGATCACTAACCTAGAAATAGGAGAGGTAGCAGGTTTTGCAGTATATGTTAATCAACTACTGTTTTATGCTCCCTAAAGCACAATATCGAAGCACATACAATGGGGGATGCCGATATGTCTTGGAAGCATTATAGCTTGGACCAAGAATACTGTTCAGATTTGGTCTAAACTTCTACAGATAGATACCGATTGTGCAACCCTACGTCTGTAACTTCGGTTTAGTTTGAGTCATTATTGTCGTTCCACACGATATATCGCTTGTCGGCATTGCTCCATTCATCGTCAATCTCAACGAGAATGGCACTGACAA
>WLWV01000309.1 GCA_012103395.1 Gammaproteobacteria bacterium | reverse complement strand
GAACGCCGATGGAAACACTCATCGACGGTAAAGCGATCTGGAAAGAAAAGTTTGTAAACTAAACTCTATCTGACAGACAGCTACTGATAAACGGGTAACTGTCAGCTCAAGTCTGAACTTCTACACTCGTCCAAGGCCCTATTTGGTATGGCAAAGAACCTATTCATGGAAAGCTTGAGAACGGCCAATGGATTCCCGATGCATTATTTATCTCTAGTCTCTTTCTTCATCGAAAAAAAGTAACCTCGTGGACTTGGCAGATGGAGAATGCCCAAACGCTCTATGGGAAAAATGGCGCTAACCTTAGAGAGATTACCCTTGATGGCCTAGAAAAACTGACGGATCTTTACCTATGGGGAAACGTAGGAGCAAGTAACTTCCAAAACCGGCGAAACAAGCTGAATGGAGGTACATGGTGGCAAGAAGGTCAACCTAAACCCAGAACTAACGCTACGACCAAAAAATAACCCCCAGTAACACATATACAATTGAGAATAGGACAAATGATCAACCCCATTTCATTGTGCATACGCCTCTTAGTAGTAGTTATTGGCATCCATCTTTCGTCCTGCGTGGTTGTCGACAAGTCCACTCAACCTCAGCACTACTCTGATCAAGATCAAACCACCGTTTCCATCTTAAGTCTCAATGATCTCCACGGAGGAGGGCTTTCGGTGAGCACAAAGTTTGCTGGACAAAGAGCAGATTCCCAACCAGTGAATATCAGCGGACCAGCTGCGATGAAAGCCTACTTTGAAGCAGTAAGGCAAACAAACCCTGATGGGGTTTTGCTCTTGGATGCTGGAGACCACTATCAAGGGTCTCTGGTATCAAACACCAGCCGAGGGCAAGCCATGGCCAGTCTCTATAATTATATTGGGGTTGATGCATCGACTATCGGTAATCATGAATTCGATTGGGGCGGGATTCTTTCCACTTCAAAGGAAAACCAAAAAGACTATGACAGCCCTTTTTTAAAAGTGGTGGAGAATTCAAAGCATCCTTTTTTGGCTCACAATATATCATTTAGAAACCAACCTTTGAATCAAATCAATGGCCTAAAAGACAGCAAGGGTAATCCCTATCAACTTCATGATGAATCCGGAGAATCCAAATTGGCGAGCTATGCCATGTTTGAACGGAACGGCGTTAAAGTTGCTGTGGTAGGCGGCATCACTAAAACAGCAACGGCAAGCAGTAGCATCAAACACTATCGAGGAGTCAAAATCAAACCCATCGGCAAGGGTTTAGGAAAACTGATTCTAGATTTGAAATCTAATCAAGGAGCCCAAATAGTGGTGCTTCTGACTCATGCAGGGGCTTCCTGTAGTTTCGCAAATTTTGATTATAAATCTGATAAAAACAATACCTCCGATCAGTGCCCCGGTGATAAAACCACAGATGAGATTCGTGGAATTTTTCACCAAATCACAAAAGAAGAGCATATACCACCAAGAGACCTCATTGATGTCGTCGTGGCGGGTCACGTACACGCCCCCCAGGCACACTACTATGAGGGGGTTCCGGTAATTCAAAATATAGATAAAGGTCTTGGATTTAGTCGGGTTGACATCACTTTCGATCGTGTCAAAAACGTAGTGACTAAACGCAAAATTTTTTCACCAGAGTTATTTTGCCATACTCATTTTGAAAACTATCCCGGCTGTAACCCTAATGGCCCAAAAATGAATAAGCCTTTTCCTTCCAAGATGGGTAAGCAAATATCCCCCGTTTATATGGGAAACGTTGTAAATATTAAAGCAGAGGAGAACAGCGCCAAAATAGCACTAAAACAATTTGAACCGCTGTTTTCGAAAAATGACAAGTTTGTCACCAATCTCCCAACAGCCCTCGTAAATAATCGCTTCACAGAATCAATTATGGGCCGTTGTTATGTTGACGCTATTCAAAAAGCTTCTAACGCAGACTTAGTGTTTGCAACTTCCGGCGGTATTCGCGAAAGCTTGCCAAAAGGAAAAATAAATGTGGGCAACATTTTTGAAGTCGCACCATTTGACGGCAATGCCGTTGAAGTGAGTATGAAAGGCAAGGATCTAAAAGCCTATATCTCCCAAAGAAATCAGGATTTTACAAGCAAAAGCATGCCGATTGTTTCTGATGGGTGGAAATTAAAAGTCAACTGCGAGGGACCCGAGAAGTCGGTGACGGAAGAAGAGACTTATAGAGTAGTGGTTTCTGGCTACTTATTCGAAAAGCCCTTTTTCAATAAGTTTCGATCTACAAACTCCAAAGAAATTAAGCTTGAGCGAGATTTGCTCACCATTGGGCTCAATCAAAACCCCAAACCCGTAAGTTGTGATAACCCTATCGGTGCACGTCCAGAAGCGCCCCAGATAAAGCGCTGTGATGACACCCATCCCGGCTCTCGCTGGTGCGGTATTAATACTAAGTGTCCACCTATATCGCAGTAGCTGATCAACACAACCCTAGTCAACTCCCACAAAATAATTGGAGCATCAAAAATGATCACATTGCCCAAAGTCTTAGTCATCGCAGCAACCACAATGGTGGTTGGCACATCCACCGCCTTTGGGTGGGGACAAAACGGCCGGTAGTGTAATCTGAGGTCTGTAATTTAGCTTTCTATTGCAGCTTCGCTATTGGCTTTGGCGGAGTGAACGTAGAGAGCGAAGCCAAAGCCGGTTTTTCAGGCTTTAGTATTGAATGTTGAGCCA
>WLWV01000308.1 GCA_012103395.1 Gammaproteobacteria bacterium | reverse complement strand
AGGTCTGTAATTTATTTCTTTAGCGATGTTCGTTTGGCTTAGGCGAAGTGAGCGTAGCGAACGAAGCCAAAGCCAATAGCGAAGCTGCAATAGAAAGCTAAATTACAGACCTCAGATTACACTACCCCTGCTTAATAAGAAAGTTACCGAAGGAAATACCCCTTAACCCGGGTTGGCAATTAGAAATCGAATAGAACACTGCTGTGGTCGCATCCTCGGCAGAAATGCTATCGCGCTCTTCGGACAAAATCGGTCCAATGGCTCTCGCCGGTTCCGTGGTAAGCGCCACCTCCACAAAAATCAAAGGCTCATCCTCTAATGCTGGGTGAAAGAAAGCATAACATCGACGATCAGACGGCTCTATCCGACCCCGTAAATCTCGCCAATCACGGATAGCATGAACGGCTTCATACTGGGTTATTTTTTCCAGAATGGCTGCTGAAGTATTCCAATCAATTCTCCTCATCACCAAAAAACCGCGATTGAACCACGAGGAAAACATGTGCTGGAAATCCTTATCAACCATAGCCAGACTGGAATCAACTCTCAGATGCTTCAGAAGATCAACCCGCATAGCTACCAGTGCTGCGGTGCCACCCGGAGCGAGATTTAATCTGCGTAGTAATTCATGACGCCGCGGTTCAGATGCCCGATTAATGTCATTGAGTGTTTCATCCGAGGCTCCTTGCTCATAGGCACGAATTGCTGTTTGCAATTTGCTTTCATCTGGCCCATAGCGATGTTTCATTGACTGGAAAAACCGCCCCTTTTGCGCATCATCAAGGGATCGATAAACGACGATAACCTGCTTCGCCAAAGCAACGCCGGAAGCCTCACCTGCCATACTCAACAGATCATCACACAGTAGCGTCAGATTCTTCTCTGGGCCGCTCGAATATCGATCGAGATCAAGCAAAGAGCGTCCACGTTCAGCAAGCGTAGTTAATACATCTCTAATAGAAGGGTTTGGCACGATTCAAGTTCCGAGAAAAATATGGGACATCATATAAACTGAGTCATTCTAGCGGTCATCACTACTAATACACCTAAGATTATGTTCCACAATTGGCATGATACTAGCTTTTTGAAACAGCCCTTTCGTTATGGGACCGATGTCTGGGTCATTTGTTCACAACATAAACACGCGATTTTCTGGAGCTTCAATAAATTGAGTTCGCCTCACGAGCCTCGATACAAGGGATTGATATACTAAAAAAGGGCAGCCCCGTTGGGAGCGCCCTTCTTCCTAGGTTAGCTGTCTCTAAGTGGTAAAAAATAAATTACTCTAAGATAGCTTTGTCTATAATGAAGCTTACTCCCACTTCAAATTACACACCACTGCAGCACGAGACTCAGCGCCACCGATGTCCACCGTCAAGCTCTGCCCGAAACTGCCATAGGCGGCATCGACGGTGGCAAAAGAAAGATTTGAATCAAATTTTGGTGAGTACGCAAGACTCGTCAAAATCCCCACAACTTCTCCTTGGTCATTTTTCACGTCCCATGTTGAACGTGGCCCCGTCAGCTTTTCCCCCGTAATTTTGAGATGCACCATTTTTTTCTTAACGCCCTCCGTTGCAACTTTATCTAGCGCCTCTCGACACATGTACTCCGCAGGTTTCCCTAATTTGAAGAATCTCCCAAGGCCACATTCCAGTGGGTTGTCCGCTAGGGTCATGTCGCTTCCATAGGAAAGTAATCCGGTTTCCAGTCTTTCAATCAAATTTGGGCAGCCGGCTCGAATGTTATATTTTTCTCCTGCTTGCCAAACGGCGTCCCATAAATCGAGTCCCTTCGATGAATCCTGAAGATAAATTTCAAATCCCCCTTGCCCACTCCACCCCGAACGAGCTAATACCACCTTTGTACCAGCGATCTGCGTTTCAATGAACCAGAAGAACTTAATGTCCCTGATATGTTCACCAACGAGGTCCGCCATTAGATCAAATGACTTTGGACCTTGCACCGCCAAAGGACTGACATCTGGTTCAAACACAGACACGTCCATCCCTCTACCGTAAGCAATACCCTTCATCCATAATAAAACGTCTGAGTCAGCGATGGAAATCCAAAATCTATCTTCCCCTAGACGAATGATAATCGGGTCATTGACAATACCGCCGTTTTCATCACATACCGGCGCATAGAAACACTGCCCAACGGCGCATTTTGAGATATCCCTCGGCGTCACCAGTTCAACCAATGCCAATGCGTCCTTTCCCACCACTTCAACCTGACGTTCACAGGCCACGTCCCATGCCTGAACATGCTCACATAAATGAGCATAATCCTCTTCAGGCGTCAAATAGACCGATGATAACGGCATATGATTATAGACAGTGAACGCCTTGGCACCTTGTTCAATGGCCCTTTTCTCAAAAGGAGTTTGGCGTAGTCGTCTTGAAAAAACCAGTTTGGGAGCGCTCATTAGTTATTCACTCTAGAGATTTGAATTTGGAAGAGGATATTATTCTATCCCAATGCAAAGTATCAATATTTTTTGAGCCGCTATTTGAAACACTTCTCTAACAGAAAGGGTCGTTCCTGCATCAGCGGAAACAACGTGAAACTTCACGAAAAAGGATTGTGCAACCCTACGTCTGTAACTTTGATTTAGGTTGAGTCATTATCGTCGTTCCACACGATATATCGCTTGTCGGCATTGCTCCATTCATCGTCAATCTCGACGAGGATGGCACTGACAA
>WLWV01000092.1 GCA_012103395.1 Gammaproteobacteria bacterium | reverse complement strand
ATGGCTCAACATTCAATACTAAAGCCTGAAAAACCGGCTTTGGCTTCGCTCTCTACGTTCACTCCGCCAAAGCCAATAGCGAAGCTGCAATAGAAAGCTAAATTACAGACCTCAGATTACACTACCGCTTGGTGGATGTGAGTAAGATTCAAATGACTCAGAAGATTGTGTTGACATATGTTATCTGTGACATAAAAAAAATGTCGTGGTTCCAATTCACGGGTTGTATCTAAAAGCGGTCAGGTCTCGAATCGCCGAAACCACTAACCTAATGAGGGTCTCCCGATACTGACATTCAGAGCGCTATTCTTAAATTGGCTCTAACCTGTGTCTATTGCTTGGGCGATCTTACAGAGATAGAAATCAGAACGTGGGGCCCCGCTTAGAGTGACTCAACATTCTTTGAGGAAATCGTCGGAAATATGACATTTCGTCGGGCGTGCCTCTATGGGTATTATCACTGACGTTGAAGTGGTGTCGTTCATTTTTCTCGGACCGGCGACGTTTTGAGTGTATATCATTGTGCCGGTATGGATTGGAAAAGCTACTTAGCGCTGTTTCTATCGTAGTAAGTGGCACCTTCGCCTGTTACTCTCCCCTCGACAAGACTCCTTCCACGACGGAATATCTTGGCGATAAATGAGGTAGTTTGGGCCGCTTTAGACCCACAGTCCAACACGTGTTGGTCAGATAATACAAATTCGAAAACACATGGGCTCATTTTTTAAGAGAATTATCACCAACCCCATACTTAAGTCTCGGGACTATCGACGGGTATTGGGGAGCTCATTTTTTCATTCCATGGGGATGACCGGGGAGCAGGTGATTATCGGCTTCTTGATTTTCCAGCAAACCGGGTCCACCGCTTGGGTGGGAGTGTCTTTGGCAGTATATTTTGGCCCAATGCTGCTCTTCGGTGTGCCGGCGGGTGCGTTAGCAGATTGGGTGGATCGTAAACGTTTATTGCCGATTATCGAAGGTGGTATTGCGTTGTTACTCGGGGTGTTTGGGTTTTTGCTCTATATCGGCGATGTCGAGTTGTGGGCACTGCTGTTTTTGACATTCAGTTCAGGGAGTCTTCGTGCGATTTATAACCCAGTTAGATCAAGTTACGTCTATGATCTTGCAGGTCGAGAGGGGGCCGTAGCGAGTCTTGGGTTGGTAAACCTTTGCTCCCGATCGGGTCAGTTACTTGGGGCCCTTATGTCCGGTTGGGTATTGAGCGGCATGGGCGGCGGTATGGGGTTTCTCGTGTTGAGTGGAGGGCACCTGATTGCATTCTTTGGGTTGTTGGGATTGAAGACAGCAGGAAGGTCCATCGAAGCGGTTCCCATAACGCTTGGTCAAAATCTAAAAGAATACTGGCAAGAGGTTTGTCAGAACCATCGTCTGTTGATTTTGATTGGATTAACTTCGGCGGTGGAGATTCTCGGGTTTTCATTCGCCACTGCCTTGCCAGAGATTGCAACGGCGAAGCTGGGGGTTGGAGCCCAAGGGCTGGGCCACATGCACAGCGCCAGAGCCGTGGGTGGCATTCTGGCGGGGGTGCTTTTCGCGGGTGCGTTGAGTCTAAAAAACAAAGGGCTGGTCTACTTATGTGCTGCAGGTGGATTCGGTGCCTCTTTGGTGGCATTGGGCGTTGCGCCTTATTTCTGGCTCGTGCTGCTTGCCATCGCTGTGGTGGCAGTGATGGCTGTGGCGTCGGACGTGCTCAGTCAAAGTATGATGCAAATGGTGGTGCCGGATCGACTGCGGGGCCGAGCCATGGGAGCTTGGGTCTTTGCGGTGGGAGTGGCCCCCATTGGTCACCTTGAGGTGGGGTTTCTCGCGGAGTCACTGGGAGCGGACATGGCCCTTATAATCAATGGCCTGCTTTTAGTTGGAATCACGTTATGCATCGCGGTAATGGCTCCAATTTTGAGCAAAGCAGACAAGATGGAGCGTCCCTGAGTGAAGACACCATTACGTAAGAGTAAAACACTATTTCGAGTGGCGATAAACAAAGTCTGAAATAGCGGATAGTAAACCATGATCATCTCCCATAAACGGGACAAACGGTCGCAGGATATCAGCATGCCCCACCTCGGGATAAACTTTGAGAGTGGCAGGAATGCTAAAGTCCTTTGTGCGGTTCGCCAAATTAAGGGAGTTTTTTAGCCAAACTCGTTTGTCCTTGTCGCCGTGAGCGAGAAAAAGAGGAGGATCAGTTTCATCGATGAACGTGATGGGTTGTGATTGTTTTCGATTTGTTTTGTCAGGAAAAGCGGCCCCAGTTTTTTTTGAGGTGATGGGTAGAAAATCATAGGCCCCTGCAAGGCCAATGAAACCAGCCAATTCATCTGTGCGATGCCCCACGTTTTCAAGAAAACGTGGGTCCAATGTAATCATCGCTGAAATGTGAGCGCCGGCTGAATGCCCCATAAGAAACACGGGTCGATCTTGGTTCGCGATGGTGTTGAGGTTATCCAATACATAGTTCACTGCCTCGGCGCCGTCTTCGACGAACGACGGGAAAACCGCTTCGGGAAACAGCCGATAATCTGGGATTACCGCATAATGACCCATGGAGGCGAGTTTGTGGCCCAGAAATCGATAAAGTCCCCGATCACCCTGATGCCACCCTCCGCCATAAAAATAGACGATGATTGCGCTGGATGAGGTGGGATTAATCGGACGATAGACGTCCAGTTTCTTTCTCGAGTGATCGCCATAGCTAATTGCTTGTTCTACCGTCGCCCCAGGCGTGACGGGTAGTAAATTAATGACGTCCAAGATCGAACAAGCTGAAAGTAGTGCGGCAACCGTAACGAACAACGCTAACCGGACGAATTGTTTGGCGACTTTTGCCATTACCTTTCGGCTCAAGAAAATAGGGGATTTCATGGCTTATAATGTGGGCGAGTGTGAGGACAAAAAGGCCATAGCGAATGCGGTAATCTTAAATGAGACGGCCCAAGTAAGATAGCTCTAGGCGAGATAGTATAAGCGGACGATGATAAATATGGATGAGCAAAAACAGGAAAAAATATGGGTGGACGCAGACGCTTGTCCCGTGGTGATCAAAGACATGTTGTTTCGAGCAGCGGTGCGAACCCACACCCCTGTCACCTTGGTGTCTAATCAGTATATCAGTACACCGGCGTCTCCTTATGTTCAAATGTTGCAGGTAATGCCAGGGTTTGATGTGGCCGATAATGAAATAGTGAAGCGAATGAGTGCCGGTGACCTGGTGATCACCAGTGACATTCCCCTCGCTGCGGAGGTTATCGACAAGCAAGGAATGGCGCTCAGCCCCAGAGGAGAACTCTATTCTAAAAATAATATTCGGGGAAGGCTGAATATGCGGGACTTCATGGACACCATGCGCGCAAGCGGCATTCATACTGGTGGTCCACCGCCCCTTTCCCAACGTGATCGTCAAGCGTTTGCCAATCACCTAGACAAGATACTAAATAAATTTGGCAAACAGCGTGTTAATCACATTTCGGAATAATGCGCAAAAGCAGACCAGCCTAAAAGTAAATGAACCGCGGCAATGAACAAATAAATGGACCAGAGGGTCAGTTCCGTTCTTCAACTCCAGCGGTACTTTTTATCCATGAGATCATTACAGAACTGTTATTATCCCGGTGCCTCAGTAAGTTTCAGAGCGCTTGCTTTGTTTCATCTGTGAAATCCGGACGAGCTTGAGCGGACATATTCGTTCGTGATAGCTGTTTTTTCTCCATCTCTCTTCTGCGACGCCTTATCTTATGACCAGCGATAGTTTCTCTACCCTTGCTCTTTCTGCTGAAAAACTCGCGAATCTAAGTTCATTAGGTTACGACACCATGACACCGATTCAGGCGCAAAGCTTGCCGGAAATAATGGGTGGTAAAGACATTATTGCCAAGGCGAAAACGGGTAGCGGTAAAACCGCTGCGTTTGGCATTGGTTTGCTGGAGAAAATAAACCCTCGGTTTTTCGGTGCGCAGTGTCTGGTTTTATGTCCTACTAGAGAACTGGCTGATCAGGTGGGTAAAGAAATCCGTCGGTTGGCGCGAAGCGTGCCTAATATTAAGTTAGTATTGTTATGTGGTGGAAAGCCGTTTGGTCCCCAAGTTGGCTCGTTAGAGCACGGGGCCCACATCGTGGTGGGAACCCCTGGCCGTGTTCAGGACCACCTTCGAAAACAAACGCTGACACTGAATGGCTTGGTGACATTGGTGTTGGATGAAGCCGATCGGATGCTGGACATGGGTTTTTCGGATGCAATGAAAGACATCATTTCCAAGACCCCAAGAACTCGCCAGACTTTGCTATTTTCTGCGACATATCCCCAGAGCATTAAGGAAATGAGTCGGTCAATTCAGCGCGACCCGATCACCATTAGCGTCGATTCGACTCATAAGCCAAATGTCATTAAACAATGGTTTTACGAAACCAGTAAAAACGATCGTGATAAAGCGTTGCTAGGCATTTTTTCCCATCACAAAATTGAAAGTGCCTTGGTCTTCTGCCATACCAAAATTCAATGTGATGAAGTCGCACATTTTTTACAGCAAAACAAAATATCAGCCCTTCCTATCCACGGTGATCTAGAACAAAGAGAAAGAGATCAGGTATTGGTCCGTTTTGCGAATAATAGCTGTGCGGTGCTGGTTGCCACGGATGTCGCTGCAAGGGGGTTGGATATCAAGCAGCTTCAAGCCGTGATCAACTATGAATTACCCAAAGACCCAGAGATTTATATCCATCGCATCGGCCGAACCGGACGCGCTGGAGAAAAGGGGTTGGCGGCGAGTATGTTCACTTCTTGGGAAGAGCCAAGGGTCGATCTTATCGAATCTTATCAGGACACAACTTGCCAACGAGGCAAGTCAACATCGTTGAAGCACGATCCGGGGTTCACGCTAAAGCCAAAAATGACCACGATTCAACTTGATAGTGGGAGAAAGAACAAAATTCGCCCCGGTGACATTCTTGGTGCTTTGACTGGTGATGCAGGTCTTGCTAGCGGGCAAATCGGCAAAATAGATATTTTCGACATGTCGAGTTATGTGGCCATCGAACACCACGCTTGTCGGCAGGCTTTGAACTATCTGTCCAATGGCAAGGTGAAAGGCCGAGGGGTGAGGGCGAGAAAGCTGAGTTAGGTCGATGAGCACATTGCTACTTTTTACTGATGGCAGTGTGCATATTCAGTCAAAAGTGGGTTATGGGGCCTTCCTCGCACTCAATGATGATGAGAATAGGCCGTTGGGTATTTCGGAGGTGTCCAAATTAGCGGAAAGGGTGCAAACCAAGCGGTTCGAAGATACCTCTTCCACTCGACTGGAGCTTCAGACATTACTTTGGGCAGTGGATGCTTTGTCTCCAATTAAACAGAAAATCATCATCCATACCGACAGTCAGAACATTATTGGTTTGCCGGGTAGGCGGGATCGTTTGCAGCGGCAAGATTATTATACAAAACGGCATCAGCGACTAAAAAATCATGGGTTATATCGTCGTTTTTATGATGTCATGGATTCACTAGATATCACGCTGGTGAAATTGGAAGGACACAAACCCGCCGCCGCCCACACGGAACGCGACCGGCTATTTGCATTGGTGGATAAGGCTTCAAGAGAGGCGATGCGGGGATGATTCTTAACTAACAAAAGAATCCGAGAGCGACTTTTTCGCAAGCTGGTTTGCATTGCTGAAATGCGTTAGATCATGGAAAATAGCCAAAAAGTATCATAATCTGAATTGCTATGACGACTCATCAAATCGAACTCGAATCGCACCTTGAAGACTTTGTGAATGAGTTGATTGAGCAGGGAAAATATGAGTCACGGAATCAGGTCATACTCGCAGGCCTTGAATTACTTCATAAACAGGAAAAAAGTGAATCGCCGAGTCAGTTCCCGGGTCAATTGGTGGAGCTGCCGAACAATCCATCCATCTCCTCGCTGAACACCTTTATGGATGATAACTTGCAAGACCTGATGGCGATGCTCGACGCGCAGGAAGCAGAGAAAACCCCATAGCGCTGATAACTGTCTGATTAAATTTCTACAATGAAACTTAGCCAATCTCAAGTTAAAACGCTGGCATCCCAAGGGTTCTTGGTCTTGCCGGAGCGTTTTAGTGAAAAAGAAGTGGCTTTACTTCGCTCCCAGGTGCCAGCGCTTCTTAAAGAGAACCACCCCGGCAATGTCATCGAAAAGGAGCCCGGTTGGAAATTTGGCGAAGGCGCCGGTAAAAGTTGGGGTAAAGACTCTGATGTCGTCCGCACGGCCATGGGGCTTCATCTACGAAATGAGGTGTTCAACACATTAGTGCATCACCCTAAACTGATTGCGCCTGGGTTTCAGGTCCGGCCCGAGCCGATGTATATTCAACAGGTTAAGGTGAACGTAAAAGCGGCCTTCAGCGGTTCCGTTTGGCAGTGGCACTATGATTTTGCCACCCATCATAAGGAGGATGGTGTGCCTCGACCACTGGCGCTCAACCTACATATTTTTCTGGATGATGTCAGTCACTATAATGGGCCTTTGTATTTTGTGCCAGGTTCCCACCGACACGGCGAGCATGGTGCTAGGTTGGACGATCAAACTACCAGCTATCCATTGTGGGTGGTGGAAAATGACGTGGTTGAAACACTGGTAAATCAAAACGGTATTCAGGCCGCCACGGGAAAAAAAGGCACCATGTTGATTTTCTATGATACCTTGCTCCACGGTTCGCCGAATAACATGTCGCCGTGGGATAGATCGATTTTTTCCCTGATTCTCAACCCAGTCAGTAATGCCTATCAAAAAAGCCATCGACCCGATTATAAACACCATCGAGATCTGACTCCGATCACGATGGCTGAACCCAATTGTCTGGAATCATTTTATGAGCTGGCGGAATCGAAATAGTGTTTGATTCGGATCTGTATCGTGAAGTGCGCAAGCCCTTATTGGATGCTCAAACTCTTCCTTCCCATTGTTATACATCAGACGAATTCTTTAGAAGGGAAAAACAACGTATTTTCTCCGACACATGGCACTTCGTGGGAAGGGAAGATGAGCTTCCGGAGTCTGGTTGCGTCTTAGTGGTGGAGACCATGGTCGGCTCGGCCTTGGTTTGTCGTGATGAAAATGGAGGGATTCGGGGGTTCATCAATGCCTGTCGCCATAGAGGAACGAAGCTAAAAGAGCAAAGTGGGCGTTGTCGGCAACTGGTTTGCCCTTATCATGCTTGGTCTTATGGTTTGGACGGTCGATTAAGAACGGCCCCTGGAATGGGGGAGGTGAATAACTTTGACCCTAAGGATTTTCCACTACAGTCGCTCAAGCTTGAGAGCGTTGGCGGATTTATTTTCATTAGCTTTGATGCGAACGCGGCGGCATTGGGGAGATGGCTCGGAGATTTTCCGGATGTGATGCAATCCCATCACCTGTCAGATCTGCGGTGTGTGAAGCGTTTTAGTTTTTCAATTAATGCTAACTGGAAATTTCTGATTGAAAATTCACTGGAGGCGTATCACACTGGAACGGTGCATCAGTCAACGTTGGGCGCGCAGGATTCTGAATCCGTGGATACCCAGGGGCAGTGGGATGCGCTGTATGTTCTTAGTGATGAAACCAAAAGTATTGCCACGCTACCAGGCCAAACTCAGGGCCTTCCCTTCATTCAAGGGCTCAATGAAAAAGCAAAACGTGGCACGTGGTTCACGGCTATTTACCCCTGTACGCAAATTGTTTTTTCTCAGGATTGCGTTTGGTGGTTGGATTTCAAACCGGTTAACGTGTCTCAAACGACGCTAACCATTGGTGCCTGCTTTCCTTCTAGTACCGTTGCTATGACTGATTTCGATCGTCAAGTACAACCCTATTATGATCGTTGGACTCGTGCGACGGCAGAGGACAATGCTATCGCCGAAGCGCAACAGCGCGGACACCAGTTGGCCTTAGAAACAGCCGGTCGATACGCTGCCACTGAACATTGTGTGCATCAACTGAACAATTGGGTGCTAGATCAGGTATTGGATCATTAAAGAGCCTTTGAATAAGGCCGGGGGAATCAAGTTAAGAGGTAAAATAAGCAAGGTCGAGGTGGGGGAAACCCATGTTCCACAATATAACCGGAGCAGGGCTATCGCGACGTGTCGCGAAGAAAAGTTTGTTTTGTTTTAGGCTCAAATTGATGGACCAGATTGATTGGTCTCATTTATTCTGAGGTGCGTTTTAAATCAAACACCTTCAATCAGTCATGCAATCTCTTTCAACAAACTATTTTCAGCCATGAAAACCATTCGAAATTTTGTGCAACTGACGAACAATATCGGTACAGCGGGTCAACCGAATGCGTCCCAGTTTCAGTTAATTGCCGATGCGGGTTTTCTGGCCGTGATTAATCTTGCGTTACCCGAACATAAAGACTCCATCGATAATGAAGGCGCCATCGTCACAGGACTGGGTATGGATTATGTCCATATTCCGGTGAATTTCGATGCCCCCACGCCGGAGCAGGTAAGAAAATTCTGCGCCATCTTGAAAGGGTACAATGACACCCCGGTGTTTGTGCATTGCATTATGAACTATCGCGTCTCGGCGTTTATGTACCATTATCTTAGTAAGGTGCTGGGTTACGATGCCGCAGAGGCACGGTCGGAGATGTTCGACCGATGGGAGCCCAATTCAACGTGGCAGGATGTAATGAGCTGGGACAAAACCACGATGGGTTTGTTCTGATAATTTGCTCTGAGGCTATCTAACAACTTATGAATAACGCTATGAGCAAAAGACGATGAATCGTGATTTAGACACCAAGGCGGAGGCGCCGCCCCGGAGTCATTGGAACAAAACCAATCGGTTCATTTTGTTCACTTTTCCTTTGGGACATCTGGTGAACGATTGGCCCGGCGCCGCGTTGTGGTTGTTAGCCCCGGCGATCGCAATTAGTATGGACCTCAACTCTGTTGAAGTTGGTTTACTCATTACCATTCACGCCGCGGTGGCTAGTCTGGCTTATTTTCCCGCTGGAGTGGTGGGTGACTATATTCGTGATCGAGGTTTGTTGTTGACGATTACCTTTTGGTGGGTTGCCATTGGTTATTTCCTCGCCGCCACTGCACCTGATTTTTGGACGTTAGCAATATTACTAGGCCTCGCTGGATTAGGTGATGCCGCTTGGCATCCCATTGCCACCGGAGTCATGGTGGAGCAAATGCCCGGGCGCCGAGCCCAGGTGCTTGGGATTCATGCATTGGGCGGAACATTAGCCGAAGTGGTTGCGCCCCTTACTGTGGGTGTTCTATTAGGTTTTTTTGAATGGCAAACGGTGTTGCAAATCTCCACCATACCAGCGTTCATCATGGGTGTGGTGTTTCTCTGGTGTCGGCGATGGGTGCCCGTTTCCCGGGAGTCCAGCGTCACCCAGCACGATCTAAAGGCGATGCTTAGGGTCTGGTTACGCCCCGAAGGTATCAAAACCACCTCCATCATTATTCTGTACAACATGTCCCTGATGGGAGGGCTTGCGATGTTGCCCCTGTACATCCAGAGTAATCACGGTTTATCCATGGCGGAGACGGGCGTGATTTTTGCCAGCGTCTGGGTGATTGGTGCCTTAGCGCAGCCTTTTCTCGGGCATCTATCTGACATCATGGGAAGAAAGCGTATTATCCTCAGTGCGCTAACCATCGCCTCGGCACTGCTTTGTGCGGCGAGTATGGTCAATGAACTGATTTGGATCGTTGCGCTATTGTTAGTGGCATTTGGGGCATTGGTGGGAGTCAGGGCCGTATTATTGGCCGCCATGGTGGATGTCTCTGGTAAACGGGAAACCACTACTTTGGGATTCGCGTTCGCGGTGATGGACGGGGTGGGGGCATTGGGCGCGTTTCTAGCGGGTGTGGCGGGGAAAAACGATTTACGTTATGCCTTTTTCTTCGCTGCGGCGGTGGCTTTTCTCGCCATGACATTAACCGCAATCCACCGGTTTAGGGATACGGCGACCGAGTAACATAGTCAATAGTTTGAGCGCCCTAAGATTCAAATAAGTGTCACTCAAACCCAAGCCGCTCAAACCGGGCTGACGCAAACTAAGATGGCTAAAAATGGGGCTGGCGAAACTAGGAATGAATCAACAAGGGCAGATGAAGACCCAAGAAGATAGGCCCGGAAGATACAAAAGAGACACGCTATCGTGAAACTGAGGATTCATTCGACTTAATGCATCAGCGTAGTAAATCACTGAAATGAAAGAAGCCAAGTCAGTCTATATCGCCGGAGGCATCACCGCCTTCCTATTTTCCTGCACTGGACCCGTGGCCATTATTCTCTCAGTGGCATTGAGTCGCGGACTCAGCGATCAACATGTGGCGTCTTGGTTATTTGGCGGCTTTGCAATCAGCGGTGTTTATACGCTGTATTACAGTGTTCGTTATCGACAACCGTTAAGTTTCGCTTGGACCATTCCCGGCACCGTATTGCTCATATCAGCGTTGGACCATCTAGCGTTTAATGAGGTCGTGAGTGCGTATCTCGCCACCGCCGCATTGATCTTTTTCATTGGGTGGGCAGGCTGGGCGCAATGGATCATGGATTCCATCCCCAAGCCGGTGGTGATGGCGATGGTGGCGGGGGTGTTTCTCGATTTCGGGCTAGGCTTGGTGGGTGCCTTCGACGAATCCTTCGTCATTACGATTAGCATGGTGGCGGCATTTTTGGTGGTTTCTTTGATGCCCAACGTGCAACGATTCATTCCGCCCACACTCGGTGCATTAGTGGTTGGTGCGGTGGTGGTGATTGCCACCGGAGCATTGAAAGACAGTGGCCCGTTGCCGGGCTGGCTGAGTGTGCCGCTATTTTTCACCCCGACGTTCTCTTGGCAAGCAATGATTGAATTAGTAATCCCGCTGACCATCACCGTGGTGGTGGTGCAAAATGGACAGGGATTCGCGGTGATCAGAAACGCGGGACATCAGCCACCGATTGACTCCATGACCAAAGCCTGTGGAACGGGCTCGGTATTATTCGCCCTAGTGGGCTCGGTAACCATGTGCGTTACGGGTCCGGCGAATGCAATTCTCGCCAGTGTGGGCCAGCGTGAGCACCAATATATTGGCGCCATCACCTATGGATTACTGGCGGTTTTTTTTGGCGTATTCAGTACCGTGTTGACTTGGCTCGCGCTGAAGCTACCGGCGTCCTATATTGCCGTGCTTGGGGGGTTAGCTGTGCTAAAGGTATTGGAAGGTGCCTTTGTTTCTGCGTTTTCAGGTAAGTACACTTTGGGCGCCCTAGTGACATTCTTGGTCACTGTCTCCGGTATCAGCGTGCCTTTTTGGGCGCTCATTTTTGGCGCGAGTGTTTCATGGTTATTGGAAAGGTCTGAATAAATGATTAGTCGAAATACGCCGAAAAATAATTCGAAAAATAAGCCCAAGACGATGTTGACCCGGGCCCTGCTCGTGTTGCTTCTGATCGTACTATCCCGACCCGGATTAACCGACGATGTTCTAGCCGAAGTGTTGGTGGCCAGAGACCTCTATTTGTATGTGCCACAAAGTGATAATCGCAGATTATTGCTTGAGCCGGGTGCGATTTTGCTTGAGAAACACATTCCTCAAAGTGAGGTCTTCAAAAAGCGAATTCGGGTAATTTCTCTCGGTGGAGTAGAAGGAGAAATTCGCGCCAGCCGAGTAGACCGACTCAGCGCTTTGACGGGTCGATTGGCTTATGTGAAAAATGAAATAGACATCAAAGGTAACAAATACCCCGGCGGCACGATCCTGCCCGTCGAAGTTTTGGATGAAGATGGGGAAACGGTCTATAAGGTAACCTATCCGAAACCGTATTACAGCGTTAAACAAAACCGGTTCCTGCTCAAGAAAAAGTCACAAACCTTTCAGGAAAACGAGTTCACCTCGATGTTCAACCTGATCGACCCTGATGTCGTTTCGCAACATAAATTCCCAGTCTGGGTCCGTAGCACCCAACATGAACCCACTGAATGGGGCTGTAACGAATCCACAGAAGTCTCAACGACTCTAGGTGCTAGCGTAGGCGCTGGTGCCGAAGTTAGTGGTGGCTTTTTTGGTTTTTTCCAAGCGAAAGCAGGAACCTCCGGAGAAGCAAGCACCACCACGGTGTATAAAAGAATGCTCAAAGACCTTCAATACCGACATCGCATTACCTATTGGGACTTATTCGAAAGCCAAAACCGAACGAGCCAACTAATCAGCGTCGCCCTAGAAAAAATCAGCGTCTGCGACACCAATAAAGGTGTGAATAATAGTTACATTAATTGTAGAAGTTCAGACTTGAGCTGACAGTTACCCGTTTATCAGTAGCTGTCTGTCAGATAGAGTTTAGTTTACAAACTTTTCTTTCCAGATCGCTTTACCGTCGATGAGTGTTTCCATCGGC
>WLWV01000307.1 GCA_012103395.1 Gammaproteobacteria bacterium | reverse complement strand
GGCTCAACATTCAATACTAAAGCCTGAAAAACCGGCTTTGGCTTCGCTCTCTACGTTCACTCCGCCAAAGCCAATAGCGAAGCTGCAATAGAAAGCTAAATTACAGACCTCAGATTACACTACCGGTTACTATTGTCAGAGTTGGAATCGGAAGCGACCTCTTTTGTTAGATCATGTGATCGGGATGCAGAAATCCAATCCGTCTATAAGGTTTATATGCGCTACAGTGGACAAGGCGAAGAAATCCCCATTACGCTAGATACTGAACAGGCAATCAATCCAGATATGAAAACATTTCAGAAACTGTTCGAAGAAAAGTATGTGAAATTATTTGGACGAACAGTTGATGGTTTGGATATTGATATTACGGTCTGGTCTGTTAATTCTACAACTGCTCCCGAAGTCGTCAGCCCAGTTGAAAAAGTGGACGTTAGCAACGGTATTAAAGGACAATCAAATCGGGAAATATTTGATCCTGCATTGGGAGAAGCAATCACTTCAAATATAATTTCAAGATCAGAAATGACAGCTGGCTCAACCGTAATAGGGCCTGCCGCTATCTGTGAAGATGAAACAACCATCATATTGCCTTCTAGTCGTTATGCCGTTGCTCAAGCGGATGGGTGCATAGATGTAATTCGCCAGGGTGCAGAAATTTCGGCGGGCAAACCATCTTCGAATGTGACCAATCAAGTGATGTGGAATCGGTTAATCTCGGTAGTTGAAGAGCAAGCCCAAGCACTTATTCGAACAGCATTTTCTACTTCAGTGAGAGAGGCGGGAGACTTGTCTGCCGGGATTTACAATACCAAGGGTGAAATGTTAGCTCAGGCTGTGACAGGAACACCAGGACATGTAAATGCTATGGCCGAGTCGGTAGGGCATTTTATTTGTAGAATTGGTTACGATTCGATGCGTGAGGGTGATGTCTATGTTACTAATGATCCGTGGGAAGGAACAGGGCATTTACACGATATCACCATTGTCACACCTTCTTTTCATAAAGGTAATTTAGTCGGTTTTTTAGCCTGCACTGCCCATGTGGTCGATATCGGGGGTAGAGGGTTCGGCGCAGATGCAAACTCCGTATATGAAGAAGGGTTGCATATTCCTATTATGAGATTTGTGGACAAAGGCGTGGTCAATTCGACTTTGGTAGAAATGATTCGAACCAATGTTCGTGAACCCGATCAGGTTTCTGGTGACTTCTTTGCGCTAACAACTTGTAATGAAGTTGGGCATAGAAGATTGATAGATATGATGAAAGAGTTTTCGCTGAGTGATTTAAATGACCTCTCGAAATTTATTCTTGAAAATTCTCGAAGTGCGACCCTAGAAAAAATTAACGCGTTGTCCAAAGGGCAGTCCACCGGCACCATGACAATCGATGGTTACAGTCAGCCCGTTAAGCTATGTGTTTCACTCGATATAGAACAAGATAGAATTGTTTGTGATTTCGAGGGGACATCAGGCTTAGATAAAAAAGGGATCAACGTACCGTTGGTCTATACCAAAGCCTATGCATGTTATGCATTGAAGTGTGCCATTGCTCCAGAAATTCCTAACAATGCGGCATCCTTAGCACCATTTGAAGTTACTGCGCCAGAAAATACCATTGTTAATGCATTGCATCCGGCTCCTGTGGCGCTGCGCCATGTAATAGGGCACATGATTCCTGATGCGGTTTATGATGCACTAGATAAATTGATTCCTGAATTTGTTCCAGCCGAGGGTGCGGGTACACTTTGTAATTTCCAAGTTTCATTAAGGCCGCGAACTGATCAGCCTGCGCCAGACGATGCCACCAGAGCAGAAGTACTCACATTTAATTCAGGTGGATCGGGTGCCAGGCCCAGTTCTGATGGTATGAATGCGACCGCATTTCCATCTGGCGTTATGACTATGCCTGTAGAAGCCACTGAACATACCGGCCCAATCATTATTTGGCGTAAGGAGCTTAGGCCTGATAGCGGTGGAGTAGGCAAATATCGAGGTGGCCTAGGGCAGTTTATGGAAGTGGGTTGCACTCATGGTCATGAATTTGATTTTTCGGCCATGTTTGATCGGGTGGATCATCCAGCTAAGGGAAGACAAGGTGGACAACCGGGAAAACCAACCACTGTCCAACGTGAAGATGGAAGTCTCATGCACGGTAAAGGCAGGCAATTCGTTCCCTCAGAAGGCCGAGTTCTTTTAGCCTTTCCGGGTGGAGGCGGTTATGGTGATCCTGCTGAACGAGACCCCGAACTGATAAAAAAGGATTTGAGCTTAGGTTATATATCTCAAGATGTAGCCGAACAAGACTATGGTTATGAGGCCGATGAAAAGTAGTTTGATATTTTACGAAGAGGAGAATTAATGTGGCACAACAAATGAAAACACCAAAATATAGTAGTTATGACATTGTGATTGTTGGCGGTGCAATAATGGGGGCATCTACCGCATGGTTTCTCTCTAACGATAAGGATTTTGATGGCAAAGTACTCGTGGTTGATCGAGATCCGACCTATAAGAACTCGTCAACGATGCATACGAACAGTTGCATGCGTCAACAGTTTTCGACGGAACTCAACGTTAAAATATCGGTAGTGTAATCTGAGGTCTGTAATTTATTTCTTTAGCGATGTTCGTTTGGCTTAGGCGAAGTGAGCGTAGCGAACGAAGCCAAAGCCGGTTTTTCTGGATTAGGTGTTGAATGTTGAGCCATCAA
>WLWV01000091.1 GCA_012103395.1 Gammaproteobacteria bacterium | reverse complement strand
ATGGCTCAACATTCAACACCTAATCCAGAAAAACCGGCTTTGGCTTCGTTCGCTACGCTCACTTCGCCTAAGCCAAACGAACATCGCTAAAGAAATAAATTACAGACCTCAGGGTACACTACCTTATCTGGGGTTAGAGTCTTAGCTATGAACCCACAGAATAGGGCCTCAAACCAATCAACTGGTAGGAAAACAAAGACCTTTAATGTGGAACTCCTCGTTACAAGTAAAAAAGGGTAGCTATTAAGCTACCCTTTCTATTAAAAACCTTTCTATTAAAAACGAATATAGATAAGCAATGTTATCGTTTTGAGTATTGCGGTCTCTTACGTGCTTTATGTAAACCGATTTTCTTACGCTCAACTTCTCTCGCATCCCGGGTAACAAACCCCGCTTGCCGTAAAGCAGGCCTAAGCTCTTCATCATAATTCATCAAAGCGCGAGTAATGCCATGTAGTATTGCCCCAGCCTGTCCGCTGTTACCACCGCCTTCTACATTTACCTTGACGTCCATTTTTTCTAACATCTCAACCAGCTCAAGAGGCTGACGAACAACCATTCTCGAGGTTTCTCGACCAAAATATTGCTCGATTGACCGTTTATTAATAGTGATCTGTCCTGTCCCTTTTTGCAAATACACTCTTGCAGTCGAAGATTTTCGACGTCCGGTTCCTTGATAAGTTTCTTGAGTCTGAGCCATTAAATAGTTACCTGAATAGTTACCTGGTATTAACTGTATTGATCTGAATCAGATTCCCAGGGTTTTAGGTTGTTGTGCATGATGATTATGTTCTTCACCAGCATAAATTTTCAACTTGGCGAACATAGCACGTCCCAATTTATTTCTAGGTAACATGCCTTTCACTGCTTTCTCAATCACACGAGTGGGATGGTTTTCGATCATCGTCCTAAAGTTTGCACTTTTAATCCCACCTGGGTAACCTGTGTGATGGTAATACATTTTGTCATTATATTTATTGCCTGTAACGGCAACTTTCTCGGCATTGACAACAACAATGTAATCACCAGTATCAACATGCGGCGTGTACTCTGGCTTATGTTTGCCTCGAAGTCGTCGGGCAATTTCGGACGCTAAGCGTCCTAAGACCTTGTCATTAGCATCAACAACATACCAGTCTCTTTTTACTTCTGCAGGATTCGCGGAAAAAGTTTTCATTTATTCAAACCGAATAATGGGAAAAAACGGAGCGCGGATCATACTGTAGAGCGCCCTACGTTACAAGTACTACAAGCAATTTTTGATCAGATTTCGCTTTTTGGCGATCTTATTTGCCTTACAGACAGAGCGCTTCTAATTGGTAATGAAGTGCTAAACGCGAAAAATCACTGAATACCCTAAATTCTAGATGCTACTATACTAATAACTCAGCCCAGTACACCACCGAAAGATTTGATCCTGTCTGTAACCACGATTGACACCCAACATTCGCAGTACAAATCACATGTGGATTACTTTCAATGAGTGCCGATTGCTTATTTTTTCTTAATTTACTGGCAATTTCAGGTTGCAGCAGAGAATAAGTTCCTGCCGAACCACAACACAAATGTGGATCCTTAACCACAGTAAGTTCATAACCTGATGATCTCAATATACTTTCGATCTTACCACTGATTTTCTGACCATGTTGTAACGTGCACGGCGGATGGAAAGCAACACGCTTTGCTTGACCAAGACTGGCAACTTTATATCCTGCTACCATTTCTTTTTCAACAATCTCGCACAAATCGAAGGTTTTCTCGCTAATAACCATCGCCTTCTTGAAATAGGCTGGATCATCTTTTAGTAGATGCGCATACTCCTTTATTGTCGATCCACAGCCACTCGCTGTCATCACAAAAGCTTCAACACCCTGTTGTAGATATGGATGCCAAGCATCAATCAGTTTCCGTGCAGCTTGCCGTCCGTTCTTAGGCTCTGATGTATGTAAATACACTGCACCACAACATCCTGCTTCACTGACTTCCGCCAATGTGATGCCCATCTTATCTAGCAGTTTTTTTGCTATAACATTAGTATTCGGAGCCAAGGCTGGCTGAGCACAACCAGCAAGCATCACCATTTTTCTGGGATGATCGGTTCCCTGGAAAGCAACAGCCCCCTGCCCTCTTTCAAAGGGGATCTTTTCTCTCACCGATATAGGCAGTATTGATCTAAAAAGCTGCCCAACCTTAAGCAGCAAGCTAAAAATCTCACCATTGGGCACGATCACTGTCAGCAACTTCCTTAATAACTTATCCTTGGTTCTTCGAGGAACTCGTTCATCAACTATTTCACGACCAATTTCTAATAATTTGCCATATTGAACCCCTGATGGACAAGTTGACTCACAGGAGCGGCAAGTTAGACAGCGATCAAGATGTTGTTGCATTTTCTTTGTGGGAATTGCTCCCTCAAGAACCAATTTCATTTGATAAATTCGGCCTCTTGGCCCATCCAACTCGTCACCAATCAGCTGATACGTCGGACAAGTCGCATTGCAAAAACCACAGTGAACACATTTACGTAGAATACGTTCAGCTTCTATCCCCTGTGGATCTTCAGCAAATTCAGCGCTTAGTAATGTTTGCATATTTTTCGTTTAATTTATTAGCAGCCCTTTTATCAACCAAACACACCACGATACGCTCACAGATCGCCAAAAATAGTTTGATCTGAGCTATGTCAACGTAAACCACACAGGAAGAAGCCATCAGAAAGAGGCGTACAGTCGGCCGACGTTCAAAATTCCCTGCGGGTCGAATGCTCGCTTCAGGTTTTTTTGTATCGTTAACACAGCCGACGGCAGGGGCATAAATACCTCCCCTTGGCGATTCCCACCACGGAACCACATCATATGGCCCTTTAATTCTTTCGCCTTTTCCTGAAGTCGTTCAGGAAAATTGGCTTCTCGGGCCTCGGACTGTTTAAACCATCGGACACCGCCAGCCCATTCGATCAGCGCTTCATTTATGCTTTTGTCTTGATCCAACGCGCTATTTTGAAAATCAAAGCCGGGCACACCTGCTTTACAGGAGACTCTCAGTAACGGGCTTTCGTCGCGGAAAAAAGGCAGGCTTTGCTCCCTAGAATCTTCCCAAAACTGATCTCCAGCTTCCTCAAGATCCCCACCAATATGTTGATAGGCATTAGTAACACCCACATCCGTTCCAGATAAACGAATCCAAACTCTGTCTTGGTACCAGCTCATAGCAGAAATTGGCCATGGTTTTCCATGCAATCTATTCATTTCTTGAATAGCCAGATTAACGTTGGGTTGATGGATACTAATAGTGATTTGCGATGCTGGCTTAGGCAGCACTTTGATAGACACTTCCAAAATCACTCCTAGTGTCCCCATTGCGCCAACCATTAATCGAGACACATCGAATCCAGCCACATTTTTCATCACTCGGCCACCAAACTTCAACACGTGTCCCGAACCGGTTAGTATTTTAACTCCCAGCACAAAGTCTCTGACCGAGCCACGGAAAGGGCGAGCGGGACCAGATAAGCCACATGCTATTGTTCCACCCAAAGTGGCATTTTTTCCAAAGTACGGAGGTTCAAACCCCAACATCTGATTGTTTTCCTCTAGCAGTCGATTTACCTCAACCATAGGAGTTCCTGCCTTCGCGGTCAGAACCAGTTCAGTGGGGTCATAATCCACAATTCCCTGGTGGTTTTTAATATCCAATGTTTCACCCACCACAGCCCTGCCATAAAAATCCTTAGTCATACCACCGATAATAGCAAGCTGCTGTTTTTTGTTTCCAGCATCCACCACTCGCTGTTGCAAGATTACTTCGCTATCGGACATCAAAATCGCTCCAACTCTGGAAATGGCAGCTCGCCATTATGTACATGCATCAAATTGTGTTCAGCACAACGGGCGAGGGTAGGTATCGCTTTACCTGGATTCAGAATTCTCTTTGGATCAAAACATTCACGAATAAGATGAAAGTGCTCCCGCTCCTCATCGGTAAATTGAATGCACATTTCACCAATTTTCTCGATTCCCACTCCATGCTCTCCAGTGATAGTACCGCCCACCTGAATACACAATTGCAATATCCGACTCCCGAGCTCCTCGGTTTTTTCCAGCTCGCCTGGAATATTCGCATCATACAAAATGAGTGGATGCAGGTTACCATCTCCAGCATGGAATACATTCGCCACTCGAAGGCCGTAACTCTCCGACAAACCATTGATTTCGCTCAACACCTTGCCGAGGAATTTGCGCGGTATCGTACCATCAATACAATAATAATCCGGCGAGATCCTCCCTACAGCGGGAAAAGCTGCTTTTCGTCCGGACCAAAACAGCGCTCTTTCTTTTTCATCTCTAGCAACACGGGTTTCTACTGCCCCGCACTCGTGCAGAATCTTTGAAACCTGACTGAGTTGATAATCTACTTCTTCTTGAACCCCATCCAGCTCACACAATAAAACAGCCGCAGCGTTGACTGGATAGCCAGCTTGAACAAAACCTTCTGCTGCGCGAATAGCAAGGTTATCCATCATTTCAATTCCCGCCGGAATAATCCCACTAGTGATAATGACGGCCACACTGTTACCTGCTTTTTCAACTGAGTCAAACACACCCATCAACACTTTCGCAACCTCTGGGATTGGCAATAACTTTACCGTTACTTCAGTCACTATTCCAAGCATTCCTTCGGAGCCAACCATTAATGCTAGGAGATCTAGGCCGGGGCTCTCAAACCCCGAACCTCCCAACTCCATCAACTCACCGTCACTGGAAACGACCTGAACACTCACGACGTTGTGGATTGTTAAGCCATACTTCAAGCAATGAACGCCACCTGCATTTTCAGCAACGTTCCCACCTATTGTGCACGCTATTTGGGAGGAAGGGTCTGGCGCATAATATAAGCCATAAGGTTTCACCGCTTCTGAGATCGCCAAGTTACGCATACCGGGCTGCACTCTGGCGATGAGACTACGTTCATCGATTTCCAGCACCTTATTCATTTTCGCAAGGCTAAGCACGATTCCATCCTTATGGGGTAATGCCCCCCCAGATAAGCTGGTTCCACCTCCCCGGCTCACAATGGGCACAGCATGCTCATTGCATAGCCGCATAATACTTTGCACCTGCTCCGTGGACCCTGGCAACACAACCATCAGTGGAATCTGGCGATAAGCACTCAGGCCATCACATTCATACACCCGTAATGAATTCTTGTCGGTGATGATACATTCTTTAGGCAGTATCGCACCCATCAATTCGATGAGGGTATTCACATTCATATAAAAATCTCGTTACAGTTTTCCCTTTCGAGGCCAAAGTGCACAGCGCTTTTGCCATCCAATTCTCTGGCAACCGCCCTGATTCTTTGTTTTTTCACAACTCGCATAGCGCGTTTCATCAGAAAAGTATAGGCTTCGTACACTGCTGCCCCAAAGTTAATACTGGAAGAGTTAGTGTATCCAATTAGCTCGCCGCACTGGCCAAGATTATATACTCATTGGTCGGGCACATAGGGTCTCAACTGTGCTCCTTACAATCGAAGCCAAAATTTGGACTCGGACACCCCCGCCTTCAAATGCCATAGTAATCACGCTAGTGCAAAGGCTAATTCACCATATCAGCTTCCAGAACAGACGCTCGGCTATGATGCGTTATGCTTCTAGGTTAGATAGAATCTACTGATTAAAAATACGCAATATAATTGAACAAAAAACTGACGATGCGCCGTAAACATATCACAGCACTGGATCAATTGCTGATAGCCATGTCCCATGGACTAGAAACACTAACAACTCAACCAGTAGCGAAAAGAGTTTATCCTGGCGAAATCTCTGAAAACGACGCATTAACCCAAGCTGAACGTGACCGGTCCGCACGTTACATGCGCGTCAATCACGTTGGGGAAATCTGCGCTCAAGCACTTTATGAAAGCCAGGCACTGACAGCACGAAGCGAAGTAGTGAAAACGCAAATGCAACAGTCAGCACTTGAAGAAATCGATCATCTTGCCTGGTGCGAACAGAGAATCAATGAACTCGGAGGACGAAAGAGCCTGCTCAATCCGTTGTGGTACGCTGGCTCTTTTACGCTTGGTACCATGGCCGGTATCGCAGGGGATAAGTGGAACCTTGGATTTGTCGCAGAAACTGAACGACAGGTCGTAGCGCACCTAGAAACTCACTTAGGTGCGTTACCCGAGAAAGATCAGCGGAGCCGAGAAGTGATATCTCAAATGAAAACGGACGAAAATATACATGCACAGGCGGCAATAACAGCAGGGGCTAATCCCTTGCCCGCCCCCATCAAGAGGCTAATGGGCTTAGCATCCAAAGTAATGACAAACACCGCCCATTGGATTTAATCAGTGTCGGCACTGAATTTCCCGGTGAAGACATTAATTAGGACAGCTACAGTTATCGCTGTCCAAACGATAACTGCAAATGAATTATCCCACCAACCAGTCTCAATTCCTTTAGCGTCACTTCAGTTATTTCCAACGAGGATTAAACCGTGGAGGCCTTGGATAACGAGATGTGATATCAAAGCGGGTTAAATCCATGTGGCTTCGAGTATACTCGTTCGCCGAGTCCCGCTTAACGTCATAATCCCACCCCTGATAACGACCGACTCGTAGTGCCGCATGCACCGCACGCCGACGCTGCTGATCATGGATAACCTGTTCTTTGACCGCCTCCTCATCCCAATGAGCACCCGCTTGAGCTCTGAAGTCATTCATTTGGGGCTGGCAGGAAGGGGCATTCGCCAGATTGACCGTTTCATTGGGATCAGAATCAAGATCAAACAGTTGCTCTGGGTCTGATGAGCAACAGATATATTTATAATTCCCCTCCCGAATCATCAGCATAGGGTCACCGGTTCCTTCCGCGAGATATTCACTGACAGCACGATTAGGGTCACTCTCTGCATCACCATCGCACAAAGGTACCATACTTCTTCCATCGATCGGGTCAATGTAAACAGGCTTTTCGACACCCGACCCCTCATGAGCAATGTCAATCAGCGTTGGTAATACATCCACCTGAGCCACTGGCTGGGGAATCCGAGTTGGAGAAAACCTAGATGGGTTATGAATAATCATTGGAATACGGCATGACCATTCTCTAAATGACATTTTGTACCATAAGCCAAACTCTCCCAGCATATCACCATGGTCGGAAGTAAAGATGATTGTTGTGTTCTCAGCCATTCCGCATTCTTCCAGAGTTTCCTGAAGTCGCCCTACCCATTCATCAACATAGGAAACATTACCGTAGTAAGCTCTTCGCGCATTAACAATTTCCTGATCACTAACGTCCACTGCATCCAACGCAATCACCTTTTCTAAACGGCGATTATGAGGATCCTGATCTTCTTCAGCAGGTCTAGTAACAGAAGGCAACTTAATGTCCGTATTTTCATATAAGTCCCAGAACTTACGTCGAGTCGCATAAGGATCATGAGGGTGAATGAAGCTACTCACGAGGCACAGCGGCCTTTCATCTTCTCCCCTTGCATGTTCATATATGGCTTTAATGGATTGAGCACCCACTTCATCATCATAAGTCAATTGATTCGTTATGGACGCTATTCCTGCCTGCTTGACACTGGACATATTGTGATACCAGAGATCAATTCTTTCATCAGCATTAGTCCAATCAGGAATCCACCCGAAATCCGCTGGATAAATGTCAGTGGTGACGCGTTCCTCAAAGCCATGCAATTGATCAGCTCCAACAAAATGCATTTTTCCAGATAGACAGGTTTGATACCCCATTAACCGCATGTAGTGGGCGAATGTTGGCATAGTAGACGGCATATAAGCGGCATTATCATACCCTCCACTGTTTGACGTATTCTGTCCGGTCATGAATGCGTACCTCGCCGGTGTACATAGCGGACTACTGCTGTACGCGGATTCAAATGTTACTCCGTTTTTCGCCAGCTTATCTATATTTGGACTCTGAACCTCATCATTCCCATAGCACCCTAGCGCAAGTGCTGTGAGCTGATCTGCCATGATAATCAGGATATTGTTATTTTTATTCGCACTCATTTTGTTATTCACCTAGTAAACGTTAACCCATACCATGGCTGCTATCAGCCAAAAACCTGACTAGTGTCAGAAATAGCGATTTGCATTGATTTAACCTGCCCATCCATACCATTAAGCATATATGCACAGCGTCAAGTCTGTACTTTTCGACTAAGCTATTACCAATAGTTTAGTCATCAAAACTGGGGATCTCTAGGCCGGGTCGAATATTCTTATAGACTAGTTGGGAGGGATCTGCGAAAACAGCACCAGGAGCCGCAACAACCAGTATCTCACTGGCCAGATTCGTAAAATCATTTCGAAAGTGTACAGAACTCTTTAATGCGATAATGTCCATCTCATCAGGTTCGATACCCATATGACGCAGCATTTCCTGGTCCGCCGTTTGCACAGCTTTTGAACTAACCATCACGAGAACACCTTGGATACTTACCAACGCACAAGGGCCAAGAGACATTCTTGCCCCTTTGTACATCGGACCAGTGGCCGTCAAGTAACCATCCGTAATCTTTTCCACTTCAATAAAACACGGAAACGGCTTGTGTCCCGGCAATCCAGATTTACCGCCTAAAACACTTTCAAACGCCGCACCCACTCCGGCGTTGATTGCCAATTGAACAACCTCAGGGTCGGAAATAATGCCAAAAACAGCCCCCCCTGCCTTTTGTTTGATAAGTGCTCCCAATAAACCCGTCGTATCTCCAGACCCACCGCCGCCAGGATTATCTTGTGTGTCAGCGAGAATCACTGTCGGCCCTTGCGTGCTAACGATTTCAATCGCTTTTCGAACACTTTCATCACATGGCCAGATCTTTTCAAAAAACTCCGGTTTCGCATCCGAAATCAATTGCACCATTTGTGATAACGACTGTTCGACACCCGCTTCATCATATCCATAGGCGACAACCGACGGCCCCACATCATGTATATCGGAAAGATGAAAACCACAGGCAAAAGACAATGACACCGTCCCATTGCATACGAAAGATGGAAGGGTTTGATAAATTCGCTGGCAAGGCTCAATTAGAGAACATCCAGCATTCAATGCGATCAAAAAGTCCATTTGCTTATACGCTTTGTAAAGCGGCCTATTTTGCTTCAAATGCTCGATGAGTAAGTGGCCAACTCGATACCCCGTTTCACCCATGTCGACGTGAGGATAGGTTCGAAAAATATCCAGTAATGTGGCTTCCCTTACCATCAGTGGAGTCACATTAGCATGTAAATCCAAGCTGACAAATATCGGTATCGCATCTCCGACTACAGCTCTTATTCTTGCAAGAAATTCACCTTCTCCATCCGGCAGGTGCTCACACACCATTGCTCCATGTAAATCCAAATAGATCCCATCCAAAGGCATTGACGACTTAATTCGTTTTATAAACCTGTCGGAGATTTTCTCGAATGCATGTTCTGTTACATATGCTGAAGGCGTGGCCGAACACCACAAAAGAGGAATTATTTCATGTCCTGCCGTGGTCAAAACATCAACCGCACCCGTAATCGGTAGATGGACCCCTTTAATCGCGTTTAGCATAGCACTACCTTCCTCCATGGAGGGCCATTCATCTGCCTGTTTAAACGCCTGATAGTCCGCTTTAATCGTTGCAAACGTATTCGTTTCGTGCTGCCAACCACCAATTGCTACTCTTGCCATTCTTACCCTCGAAAATCATGTACCAAAGAATCGATTTCTATATCGTGTATCGGAAAATGGGGTGTGTCATAAGGCTATCTATGGGCTATCTGAGACATCTTTATTGTGAGGCCTCAACAAGCTGCTACGCTTGAAAATACATGACCAAAATAGGCCCAAAAAGCTACTTTACAGGCATGATCTGTATTTTTCGCGTACTCTCGTAGCTTTTTCTTCACTTGTGACATTATGATGGGGTCTCATTGGCTTTCTTTTCGGGCGTAGCCGCCCAGATAGCAGCGAAAATTATACTCATAAAGGCACCAAACCCAACGGTTATCCCGATAGCTCTCAATGGCGGGGTTTGTGAGAACATCAAAATACCAAACACTAAAATGGTGGTGATCCCGCACACCCAAAGCGACTTAAAGGTGGTTTCCCACTCGTTTTCATTTTCGGGAAGTCGATTAAAAAACAACGCATAATCAAGCCCAAGCCCCACCACCAACAATAATGAAATGAGGTGAAAGATACTAAGCGGAGAATTGCAAAAAACTAGTACGACTGCTACCACAACCGCAGCAGAAAACGTCGGAATCATAATCTTGAAAGGCCGGGTAAAGCTTTTAAAAGCATAAGCCAAACAGGCGTAAATCAATAACACCGAGCCCAGCATAATGATCGCAATCCTATCCACGCTGCGAGACACCAAATCGGTTGCTGCTGACTTTAAATGCATGAAGATCAAGTTATCATATTCATGCGTAAAGTTAGTCAACACTGCACCATCTGCCACTCCATGCAACAAAATAACGCCCGCGGCACCATCTTCGAAATCAAAGATCAATGGGTCAAGTTTTTTCCCCACCGATGTGTCACTCAACATTTCAGGAGTCAATAGTGGCAATTCAACTGACTCTCTTAATGATTCAATAAAAGGCTCGAACACTTTCCCCCTAAATGGAAAATCTTTCAGCGCGACAGATAAGTTGCTTTCAATACGACTTAAATCTTTGATCTGGTTTCTGTTTACCGACTGTTTTAGCTGACTTGGCAAAAAGTGGGCCGCCATGTCGTAACCAACCAAGCTACCCTTCTCAATTAATTCGTCAAGTCCCAGAGTCAAAGATTCCGTCAATTGCAATACTTCCTCTTTTGTCTCACCGGTTGCGATTAACATATTGCCACCAAACCAGAAACCAAGATCATCTCTAAGCGTTTTACCCTCGGCTCTGCGGCTGTCTTTAATTGGGCTCAGAGAATCCACATTCATATGAAGAATGGGCAATGGCGTTAACACCATAGCCACCAGGGAACTCACTAACGCTCCAACTACAACCCAACGATATCTCGGTGCCTTTTTCCCCCATGATTTAAGTCGATTGTGAAACCGTGGCAGCCCCTGATTGGATAAATTGGATCTCACTGCAATCATGGGTAAAACCCATCTAGAGAACAGCGCAGCGGACATCAATCCAATGATGGTGAAAAGACCCAACTGCTGTAAGCCACCAAAACCAGAAACTAAAAATGCCGCATAGGCAATCACTGTTGAAACTACACCCAATCTAAGGGTTCGCCAGATTTTGAGCACGTGATCATTAGTCGATTTACGGTCTGATGTAATGCCAGTTAACAAGTGAATGGGGTAGTCCACGGTTACACCTGCTAGTGTGATACCGAATGCCAACGTAATGCCATGGATCTGATCATTCACGACTAAAACACAAGCCGTAGCCACAACCACTCCAACAATCAGAGGGAGAATAATCAAGCCTATCGCGAATACAGACCGATACACCGTACAAAGAAATAGCACAACAAAAAATACCGCCAAATAGGTGAGAAACTTCACGTCTCCGCGAATATCTTCCCCCGACTCAACGGCAAAAGCAGCTGGGCCAGTCATAACCATATCGAGCTCGGGAGCGCTTATTTCGCTAAACACACGACGCACTTCCTCTACCGCTGCCGTTTGATTCTTCAGATCGGATATGTCAGCTTTTATTTCCAAAAGCATCAGTGTTCTTGAATGATCTTTGGAGAACCACACACCATGTTGCTGCTCAGGTGTTTTATGTTTACTTAATTTCCCCTGTAGGTCATCGATAATACTGAATATTTCCCCAGTTGGGTCCTGACGAAGGTATCGTTTCTCTAAAACCGCTGTTGCAGAACTAAGTCCGAGCAACCTTTGTTTTAGCGCTCGCTTAAATCCATCGACTGAAAACTGTTCATCTAGGTTATTGTGGGTCAGGAAATATCGGTACTGCTCTAACACTGAGAAATCGCCAATACTGTATCCGTTAGCGCTGTTCGTTATTTTGCTAAAAGTGCCCGACTCTGATAGTTTACCTGCCATCTCTCGGTTTCGGTCCGCCAAACTGCGGGGTTCCAATCCAGATAAAGCAACGAAGACAAGATTCGTGGACGCGCCTTTGCCAAGTTGATGATGCAGAAGTCTTTCCGTCCGGGTTTGAGCTTCTGGCAGGAAAACAGATAACTCAGTGGAAACCTTTCCATTCAGAGCAATAAGTGCAATCGAAATCATTAATAGCGCAATAATCGCTGCCGCTTTGATTTTGCTCCCTTGTTCCACTTTGTAAGTTTCCTTAGGTGTAGAAGTTCAGACTTGAGCTGACAGTTACCCGTTTATCAGTAGCTGTCTGTCAGATAGAGTTTAGTTTACAAACTTTTCTTTCCAGATCGCTTTACCGTCGATGAGTGTTTCCATCGGCG
>WLWV01000306.1 GCA_012103395.1 Gammaproteobacteria bacterium | reverse complement strand
GCCTCCACATTTGCTTAAGTCACAAACATGGAACGACTTGATGGCTCAACATTCAACACCTAATCCAGAAAAACCGGCTTTGGCTTCGTTCGCTACGCTCACTTCGCCTAAGCCAAACGAACATCGCCAAAGAAATAAATTACAGACCTCAGGGTACACTACCTTTGAAGAATGGAAAGAAAAGTATGGGATCTCCTTGTTCGGATTTTCCATTGGTGCTCGGCAGTGATATTTTTCGTTAACTACTGGATTCTTGAAGATGGACAGTGGCATGAATGGTTGGGGTACGGCTTGGCGTTTCTGTTGTGTGTTCGGTTTTTTTGGGGTTTCGTTGGCACTAGGCATGCGAGGTTTTCCGATTTTTTCCCCACTCCTAGAAGGCTCAAATCTTACCTGAGCGGCGTTTCAAGAAACCAGGAATCTGAAACAGTTGAACATAATCCAGTGGGCAGTCTCATGGTCTTGACGCTTATGTTTAGTTTGATGGGGTTAGTTATGACAGGCTGGTTTATGGAGCTGGATGTGTTTTGGGGCGTGGGTTGGCCGGAAGAGGTTCACGAGCTTTTAGCAAACTGGATTATGTTTCTTGTTGGGATTCATGTTGCAGTTGTTCTGTTCTATGACTTAGTATTGAAGCGAGGGTTGATTAGAGCCATGGTCACCGGCTGCAAAAATAGTGTCTAATCGTCCTGTGGGTTGGTCTACATATTCATTTCATTAAAAAACAGTGCAAGATAAACAATTTTCTACCGTTTTAAGTCGGGCTGGACTAGTCAGTGCATCGATATTCTTTGCTTGGGATCTAGTGTCTGATTTTCTTGAAGGAGAAGGAGCGCTTTATCAACTCACAGAAGGGGGTATCTTTCTTTTTATTCTGGGAGTATTGATTTTCCAAACCGTCCAGGAAATGCGGATACGTGCCAAACTTGCCCAGTATGTTGAAGAGGTTAAGAAGCAAAAAAATTCCTTAGATCAGCGAATCAAAGATCAATTTGATGGTTGGAGCCTGACACCGAGTGAATCGGAAACAGCTTGGTTGATCATAAAAGGATTCTCTTTTGAGGAAATTGCCGGAATACGCTCAGTCAAAGGCAAAACCGCGCGGCAGCAAGCAACCAGTATTTATGCGAAATCAGGGGCCACTAGTCGTAGTGAGTTCACCGGGTTGTTCATTGATGATATTCTTAACTCCAAAAAATAGAAGTGCCAGTTCTTGGATTCTTTAGATGTTTTCAAGACTCCATCTGGGTTTAACATCGAATGATGCTTGTTCGGAATCAATGGGGTTAGATGTGTTGCTATCCGGTATCATTTTCGAACGAACATAACCGGCGTATGCAATCATGGCGCCATTGTCGGTGCAAAACTCTGATCTCGGATAAAAGACTTGAGCCCCAAGGTCGGCGGTGACTTTTGTTAGGTGATCCCGCAATCGTTGATTTGCCCCTACACCGCCGGCGATGATCAAACGCTTACGTCCGGTTTGTTTCAATGCTCGGCCGCATTTGATGCCCAGAGTGTCAACCACAGCGAGCTCAAATGCCAAGGCAATATCTGCAACTGTCTGATCGTCCAGTTGATTTTCTTCCCTGATTTTCTGGGTCGTGGTTCTAACATGGGTTTTCAGTCCACTAAAACTGAAATCCAGACCGGGCCGGTTAACCATGGGTCTTGGAAAATGAAATCGATTGGCGTCTCCACCTTGCGCAACTTTGGAAATCGCCGGTCCTCCCGGATAACCAAGATTGAGTAGTTTTGCTGTTTTATCGAATGCTTCACCCGCCGCATCATCGAGAGATTGCCCTAAAATTTGATAACAGCCCTCATCTTCGACATCGACGAGTAAGGTATGTCCACCGGAGACCAATAACGCAATAAAGGGAAAGGGCGGTGGGGTCTCTTCCAGCATAGGGGCCAATAAATGGCCTTCCATATGATGAACCGCAACGGCTGGAATGCCCCAAGCGTGGGCCAAGCTTTTCCCAATGGAGGCTCCCACTAATAACGCCCCGGATAGCCCGGGTCCTGCGGTGTAGGCGATTGCATCCATTTTCTCACCTCCATTTTCAGGGCTGTGTAAGACGTTGTCTACCAATGGCATCAGCGTGCAAATGTGGTCTCTTGCAGCGAGCTCAGGGACGACGCCGCCATATTGACGATGTAAGTCTATTTGTGACGATAGTCGATGGACGATCAACCCCTTTTCACTGTCATAAATAGCAGCAGCGGTATCATCGCAGGATGTTTCTATGCCTAAAATTCTCATATCCTAATTTTACAATATCCAGCTGAGGAAAATGACGGACGAAGAATGTTTATCTTGCCTAACAGTGAAAGTAAAATAATTTAGAATCAATGGGTCGCGCATTCTTGTTTGCTTATCGTTTTTTAACCAATATTCCCGTGCTTCTAATGACTCCGTGAGTCGCTATTGCGTATCTTTCATTGAGCGCTTGAAAAAAATCATCAGTGGTTTTCGGTTATGAAACATTCAAATAGACTCCCGCAGCGATGATGTCTCGACCCAATGCAACAACAATGGATAAAGTGCAAGACTTAAAGATGAGTAATCAAGATGCTGAATCAGGAACCTGAGGATTTCCCCTGATTGTGCAACCCTACGTCTGTAACTTCGGTTTAGTTTGAGTCATTATTGTCGTTCCACACGATATATCGCTTGTCGGCATTGCTCCATTCATCGTCAATCTCAACGAGAATGGCACTGACAAGC